>CANJSG010000001.1 GCA_947476875.1 Verrucomicrobiota bacterium
CGCCATCGGTCCCGAAGAACAACGGGCCGGTGGGTTTGCTTCCATCGGCAGAGGCCGTGGTGAAAGAGCGGACCACGCTGAATCCGGCGCCGTTGGTCTGCATCTTGTAAACGAGGCCGCGCCCGGAACCTCCGCCTTCACCGAGCGTGCCGTAGAGAAACCCGTCGCCGCCGTCGACCGGGCTTCCGGCCGGCACATAGCCGTTGTTCGTCGCGGGTCCGAAGCTGCGGAGGATGGAGTAGTTGCCGCCGTTCGTATCGAAACGGAAAACGGAGCCGCCGCCGAACTGCCCGCCGATCGGCGTCACGCCGTAGAGCCATCCGCCGGGTCCGGAGTTCAACGGTTGGACAGGAGCCTGGCCGTCGCCGCCGTTTACGCCGAAGGCGCCGAGGATCTGATAACCGGTCCCGTCGCGGTTGATCTTCAGCAGCGTTCCACCGGAGGCGCCGTCCGTGCCGGAACTGGAGACGGTGAAGAGCGTCCCGGTGACTTCGGTAAACCCGGCGTAAGGCGCGCGGGCATCCATCGGCTGGCTTCCGCCCTGGCGCAGCATCTGGTAGCCGGAGCCGTTGCGGTTGATGCGGAAGAGGACGCCGCCCTGGTTCGTGCCGCCTTCCGTGGTCGCGCCGTAGAGGAGGCCATCGGAACCGTCGAGAAGTGAGCCGAGGGGCTGCGCCCCGTCGTTGAAGGCATCAAAGCTCCGCAAGACCCCGAAGCCCGACCCGTCGCGGTTGATCTTGAAGATCGCGCCGGTGTCGTTGGTGCCGCCGAACCGGCTCAATCCATAGAGCACGCCGTCCGACGCGACGGTGACGCCGCCGAACGGCGCCGTCGGACCGGGAGTCACCACGTCGAAATGCCGGAGCACCGAGTAGGTGCCGTTGGTGGCGAGCCGGAAGACGACTCCGCCGAAGCCATTCGTGCCGCCATAGGGCGTCGTGCCGTAGACCGCGCCAAGTTCGCTGCTGTATTGAACGACTCCGGCGTTGGGAGACTGGCCATCGTCACCCGCGGCGGTGAAGCTATACATGTGATGGTAGCCGGTGCCGTTGCGGAGGACGCGGAAGACCATGCCGTAGTCGTTGGTGCCGCCTTCGCTTGCCGTGCCGTAGAGAAATCCGTCGCCGCCTTCAAACAACCTGCCTAACGGATACTTGCCGTCGAACGTCTGGCCGAAGTGGCGCAGGATCGTGAATGCGGTCCCGTCGTTCGCCATCCGGTAGAGGATGCCGAAGCCGAAACCGCCGCCGCTGTAGGTCGTGCCGTAGAGAAACCCGTCCTTGCCCTCCAATATTCCGCCGTAGGGCGCGCGTCCATCGCTCGGGCCACCGGCGAAGTGCCGGATGATCGTCAACCCGGAACCATCCCGGGCCACCTTGAAGACACAGCCAACGCCATTGCTCCCGCCGAAGGGCGACGTGCCGTAAAGAAAGCCGTTGGTCGACGACGTCAGGCGGCCCTCGGGCTGGGAAACGGAGGCGGACGGAATGCCAAACGAGCGGAGGCGGGTCAGGTTGGTCTGGGCATGGGCGCGGAAGCCGGTCAGCGACCAGCCCAACACGAACAGGGCCAGCATTCCGGCCAGACGAGAACGGAGGAACATCGCCCGGACCGTCTCCGAAGAGGAAAAGGCTGTCAAACCGGCGGCCGGAAGTTCACCCGAGGCATCTCTCAAGTCCGAAAGCGGCCAACCGATAGCTCGCACGAGTGCCGCGAATGGGTTGCGGCGCGATTCATTCAATCCGGACTTGGGCATGGCAACGGTCATCAACATATCAGACCTGCGGGTCGAGTATCCGTCACGGGAGCTTGGTTCGAAGACCACGGTCGCGGTCGACGGCCTGTCCCTCGATGTCCAGCAGGGGCAGATCTTCGGCTTCCTCGGGCCGAACGGCGCGGGAAAGACGACGACGATGAACGTCCTGCTCGGTTTCGTCGAACCGACCGCCGGCAGCGCGACGATTTTTGGCGTGAACGTGACCGACAAATCCGCCCGGCAACGCCTCGGCTATCTCCCGGAGCTCACCTACTACTACAAATTTCTCACGCCCGAAGAGCTGCTGCGTTTCTATGGAAAGCTCTTCCGCATCCCCAAGGCGCTCCTCGAAAAGCGCATCGACGAGATCCTCGGGATGGTCGAACTGCAGGAGGCGCGCAAACGGCAGATCAAGACCTTCTCCAAGGGCATGCAGCAACGCGCCGGACTCGCACAGGCCCTGATCAACGATCCCGATCTGCTGATCCTCGACGAACCCACGAGCGGGCTCGACCCCATCGGCCGCATGAAGGTCCGGCAGATCATCCAGCGTCTGAAGAACGAGGGGAAAACCATCCTCTTCTCGTCGCACGAACTCGGCGAAGTCGAGACGATCTGTGACCGCGTCTGCATCATCCACCGGGGCACGCTGCGGGAGATGGGGACCGTCCAGGACCTCGTCGCCCGCCATCAGTGCAACCTCGAGCAGGTGTTCCTTCGCGTCGTCGGCTACGAGGGCGCAGCCCCGCATCGCCCGGAAGGGGTGACCGTATGAACAACATCCTGGCGGTCTCGTCCGTCGTCATGCGGGAGATGTATCGGAGGAAGGATTTCTACGTCCTCCTGATCCTGACCGTGCTCATCACGCTGATCCTCGGATCGGTGAACCTCTTCAACGATTCCAACATCGTCCGCTATCTGAAGGAGATCTGCCTGCTCCTCATCTGGGTTTCGTCGCTCGTCATCGCGATCACCACGTCGGCGCGACAGATCCCGGCGGAACGCGAGAGCCGCACCATCTTTCCCCTGCTGGCGAAGCCGATCAGCCGGACCGAGGTGCTGCTCGGGAAGTTCCTCGGCTGCTGGCTCGCTTCGGGCGTGGCGCTCGTCTGCTTCTATCTGTTCTTCGGCCTCATCAGCGCCGCTCGGGAAAGCGGGTGGCCGCTGGGGAGTTATCTACAAGCGGTGACGCTGCATTGGTTCATGCTCGCGATCGTCATCGCCATCGCGCTGCTGGGTTCGCTCGTCTTCGCCGCGCCGAGTTCGAACAACACGATCTGTTTCGTCGTCATCGCCGGCATTCTCCTGATCGGCCGGCACCTGCACAAAGTGGCCGTCGGCATGGAGCAGCCGTCTCGTGGCATTCTGACCGTCCTCTACTTCCTCCTGCCACAACTCGGCTGGTTCGATGTGAGGGAACGCATCACCCACAACTGGCCGCCGCTGGACGCCGGACCGTTCCTCCTCGCCCTGGTCTACGCTTTGGTGACCGCGTCCGTCTTCCTCTTCGCGGCGAGCTGGGTCTTCAACCGCAAGCGCCTCCAGTAACCGCGACGCATGCCTCCTGTCCGCACCAACGTCCTCGCCCTCGGCGGCCTTGTGACCGCGGCGTTCTCGCTCGCCTGCGCCCTCCAGGTGGCGATGCCGCGCGACGAACGGGACAACGAACCGTTCGACCTCATGCAGACGCTCCTTGGCGACAGCCGTCGGATGTTCGCGGACCACTTCTTCGTGAAGGCCGACGCCTACTTCCACAGCGGCTTCTACCCGACGATCTTCGACAACCGGGAATCCTTCGAGACGGCCCACATGGCGTCCGACGCCGGCGTGGTCGAGGAGAAGAACAAGGGCGACGAGCACAGTTTCCTCGGCCAGCCGCTCGACGTCTTCGACAAGTTCAGCCGCAACTTCTTCCCGTCGGTCCATACCCACATGGACGAGGGCGGCGCCGATGAAGGCCATTCGCACGCCGGCCACGATTCCGGTGAACTCAAGGAAGGGCATTTTGTCGGTGACGGCCATGACCACGGCCACGAGGAAGTCGGCAAGGGCGTCCGCGAGATCCTTCCGTGGCTGAAGATTTCCGCCTCTCTCGATCCGTCCCGGGTCGACACCTACACCACGACGGCCTACTGGCTCCGGAGCCGCCTTTCCAAGAGCGACGAGGCCGAGCAGTTCCTCCGCGAGGGGCTTCGCCGCAATCCACGCAACCCGGCGATCCTGTTCGAACTGGCCCGCATCTATCGCGAGGACCGCAAGGACGCCGCCCGCGCCCGCAACCTCTTCGAGGCGGGCATCGCCTCCTGGCAGAAGACCGAGCCCGCGAAGAAGGAGCCCAACGTCTTCCTGCTCCACCAGCTCATGTCGCACCTGGCGCAGTTGGAGGAGGACGCCAACAACGATCTCCGCGCGATCGAGCTTTGGGAAAAGGTGAAGCAGGTGGCGCCGGATCCAGCGGGTCCCGATCTCCATCTCCGCGACCTGCGCGACAAGCTCGCCCAGAAATCCGGGCAGCAGTAACCCCCAAATGAAACGGAAATGGCTCTTGCCAACCGCACACATGGCTGGCACTCATCTTCTCCTTGATCGCGGGGTGGAGCAGCCCGGTAGCTCGTCAGGCTCATAACCTGAAGGTCCTAGGTTCAAATCCTAGCCCCGCAACCAATTTACAGGCCCGGAAACGCAAGTTTCCGGGCCTTTTTCTTGCGCCGATTGCTTCAGGTCAAAAAACAGGTCTCAGCGATGAGACGAGGCCAATCCGCGAAGATCCCGCCCGGCCGCCAAAAACCGAAGCTACGCAACCAGATGGTCCATCCCCCGCATAAAGCGCGCCTGAGTGGTTTCCCATGAGTTTGCCCGACGGAACGCTGAGAGATCCGCCGCTGCCAGATAGTTCCGGCCAGCCCTCATCTCCGTGATCACTCGCGCGGCCTCGGCCTTGAATGCCGCCAGATCAAAGGCCGGCGCATACCGGACGAGATCGCCGAAGAGCGGCCGGTAGTTCGGCACGTCGTAGGCGACGACAGGCGTCTGCGCGATGATGCTCTCGCCGATGACCCGCGGACTGCCCTCGTGTTTGCTGGGCATCAGGAAAACCCGACCTGACTTGAAGAGACGGATCTTCTCCTCCTCGGTGACGAAACCGGAGAACTCCACGTTCTTCGTCAGTCCTCGTTTCTCCACCTCCGGCATCAGGGCGTCGCGCACGTTGCCGATGAACATGGTCTTGAAACCGGAAAACTCCCCAGCCAGCTCCACCAATGTGTCCAACAGGTCGTCGATGCCCTTCTGCCGATGCACTCGGCCGATCCAGACCACGTCGTATTGCCGGGCCTGCCCGGGGACGGTATCGGTCAACCCCACTTCAAGCCCGTAGGACAGGAGCGTCCGCTCCGTTTCGCCGGCACCCAGCCCGTCGAGCCGCGGCTCCATCAACGGGTGGAGATAGAAAAGGTGCTTCTTCCGCTGCTTGCAGAAACGTCTCAACGACCATTCCTGGCTGCCCCAGTAGTGGAGCGAAGCGAGGCGTTTTGGGTCCACGTCGGGACGGCTTCGTTTCAGCACTTGGCCGAAGGTCGGGGCCTCCATGTGGAGCACCATCATCTTGTGCCGAGCGGCGCTGGAGATGGCGGGGAGGACGTCGAACCAGTAGTCGCTCACCGCGTAGGCAAAATCCTCCGGCCGGATGATGCCGAGCTGTCTCCGTGTCCGCCGGTAACGCGCGAAGAAGTCGCGGAACATGGCGATCTGCCCGCCTAGCGCGGACTGGTTCACCTTCGCCATCTTGGTGTCGTCGGTCAGCGTGACGGTGCCGGGCAATCCGTGCTTCTCGACGACTTCCTTCAAGGCGTGTCCGCCGAAGAAATTCAGGCCGTAGCCCGCAGCGGCCGCACCTTCGGCCAGCTTGAGGAAATGGATGTCGCCGCCGGCGATGCTCGTGGAGAACACGCCGTTGGTGATGAGGTGAAGCGTCGGCCGGCTCATGATCGGGTCACTGCTTGAGGGTCTGCTCCACCTGGAGGTCGGCGATCAGGTTCCGGTTTTTACGACCAGCCCGGTGGGTTTGGATTCCCCAAAGCACGCCGAGCAAACTGGCGGCGCTTGCCGGGATGTGCCACAGCCACGCCGCGTCGCCATCGCGGAAGAGTCCACGCAGCGTGTGCCACGCGGGGCCGAAAAAACTCACGCAGTAGAACGCCGCAGCCCACGCGGGAACAGGCGGCTTCTCGCGCATCCAGTTCACCGGCTTTTCTTCCTGGACACGGAGAAAGTGGACCGTGGCCCGACGGCGTTTCTGGAGAAATCCCTTCAGAGTCTGCACGTAGTAGTGGTGCACGCCGCGACCCCGCACCCGGAGCCACTCGCGCTTGCCCGCCTTCATCATGTGAAGCGCCACGTGCGTGTCCTGGAAATGATCCTCCGCCTTCACGGACTCGAGATCGGAGCGGCGGAACACAAATCCGTTGGCGCCGAGCGGGTAACTGAAAGTTCCGTTGGGCAGCGTCCACCGCTCGATCTCCCCCTCACGGGCCACCAGCATCGGGTTGCTCGCCATCAACCAGCAGATGGGATCGCTGATGTGCAGCCGCGCGGTCACGTAGCGGCAGAAGGAAGTCATCTTCGCCGAAGGCAGGTAATAGCCTTCGACGCCCAACGCATTCGGCCGGTCACGCAACGCCGTCACCGCCAGTTCCAGATAGTCGGGATGCGTCAGCTCGTTGTCGGCGTCGATGAAGACGATGAATTCGCCGGTCGCATGCTTGAGGGCGACCCTCTTGCCCTCCTCCATGTTCTTTCCAGTGTCGTCGATCACGAGCGCGCCGTAACGCGCGGCGATCCCGCGGGTGTTGTCCTTGCTGAACGCATCGCCCAACACGACCTGCAGCTTGTCCTTCGGATAAGTCTGCCGGGCGATCGACGACAGGCAGTTGTCCAACAACGCGCCCGCATTGAGCGTGGGAATGATGATGCTGATTCGTGGAAGTTCGTTGCTGGCCATCGACGCCGCGGAATCTCCGGCCGGCT
This sequence comes from Verrucomicrobiota bacterium, assembly GCA_947476875.1. Lineage (GTDB taxonomy): Bacteria > Verrucomicrobiota > Verrucomicrobiia > Limisphaerales > CANJSG01 > CANJSG01. The sequence goes on from CANJSG010000001.1 coordinate 6,782, forward strand.
CCGCTTCGGCTCAAGCCTGCAATCCGGACGGCCCGCCGCGAAACCGGGGAGAAAACGAAACACGGCGGCCCCGGTTGATTTCCACGGGGCCAAACGAAACGCTCCGGTCTGATCCGCGATGCGTTCCCACGACCACAGATCCCATACATGGCAAGCCAGCGACTACGACCTCGCGGCGACGCTCGGCTGCGGCCAGGCGTTTCGTTGGACGGCGGCCCGTGGCGCTTGGGAAGGCGTGGTGAGCGGCCGCTGGGTCTGCCTCAAGCAATCCGGGGAAACGATCTCCGCCGAGTGCCCAGCCGATCAGCGCGACTGGGCGTGGCTTGAAGACCATCTGCAACTGCACGTCGATCTCGCCGCGGTGCTGGCCAGTTTTCCGGACGACATCCCGCTCCGCTCGGCGGTCGGCGCGTGCCGGGGCTTGCGGCTGTTGAAGCAGGAACCTTGGGAATGCCTGGCGTCGTTCATCTGCTCCTCGACCAAACAGATCGTGCAGATCCGGCAGATCATCGCGTTGTTGAGCGAACGCTTCGGCGACCCAATTCCGTCGATGCACGGCCTCGCGCATGCGTTTCCATCCGCCGCGCAGATCGCCACCGCGACCGAAGCGGAACTGCGCGCCTGCAAGCTGGGCTTCCGGGCGCCGTATCTTCTGGCGACCGCACGCCGGATCGCGTCCGGCGAACTGAACCTCGATGCGCTTACGGCCATGCCGCTCGCCGGGGCCCGGGAACAACTGGAAAGCCTGCCGGGCGTGGGACGCAAGGTGGCCGATTGCGCGCTGCTGTTCGGCTTCGGTTTCCCCACGGCATTTCCGGTCGACGTGTGGGTGCTGAAGGCGCTGCGCCAGCTCTACTTTCCGAAACGGAAACCACGCCCGGCCAGGCTGCGTCACTTTGCCGACACCTACTTCGGACCGCACGCGGGCTATGCCCAGCAGTATCTCTTTCACGCGATGCGGCTGGGAAAACTCTCGCCGGCAACCGGGCTTCCGGGCTGACATCGCGGCCGTGCCCCGCCGCACTTCAACCGCAACCGCGCCCCGTTCCAAGATTCCGACCGGCTATCGGCACCTGGAATACCTGTCGCCGATCGACGACTCGCGGCAGCCCTACGCGCTGTGGGTTCCAGACGCCTACACGGCGCGCAAGTCATGGCCCTTGCTGATCGTGTTGCACGGGAGCGATGCGGACCAACGGATGATTCCGGGGGAATGTTTCCAGATTCCAAAGCACGGCTTCGATGATCGGATCCTGCTGTTGTCGCCATTGGGCCGGGGCGACGTCGATTGGCGCTGGATGGGCGAGGCGGATCTATGGGAGACGCTGCGGCTCGTTCGGGAAACGTATCGGATCGACGGGCGACGGATCTACCTCGCCGGACTTTCGATGGGCGGATTCGCCACGTGGAGACTGGGGGCCGAGTTCCCTGCTCAGTTCGCGGCGCTGGTTCCCATCTGTGGCGGTGGCGACCCAACAACGATACCGGCCCTCAAACGCAAACCGATCTGGTGCCTTCACGGCGACGCCGACGAAGTGGTCCCCGTGGAACGATCTCGGACGCTGGTGACAGCGTTGCGGAAAACGGGTTCGCCGGTCCGCTACGACGAACTCGAAGGCTACGGACATGATTCATGGAACTGGCTGCTCCGACCTGAACGACGGCGGGAGCTCGTCGACTGGCTGCTCGACCACAAACAAACCAAGACGGCCCCTGTTGTCACCGGTCCGCGCCGCACTGGAACCTTCGCCGACCTGTTCGGTGAGCGCCTGATCATCACTTACCCAACGACCTCGGCGATTCCCCTGGAGGCCACCCTGCTGCGGGCCGAAGCGGAACGGCTGGCCCGGTTCGAGTTCGGCGACTGGACCATGCGGTCAGGGAAGTTGCTGGTGAAACCGGACACGGAACTCACCGTGAGCGATTTCGGTGAAGCCAATCTCCTCGTGCTCGGTCGCAGTGACAATTCCTCCGTCTTGCGCCGCGCCGGTAAACGCCTGATCGCCCGGCACGACAGCGGCAGACTCGTCTTCCGTGGCGAAACGTTGCTCGGGAAGAACTGGGCGACGGCCACCGTCCAACCGAGTCCGTGGAACCGTCGGCGGCTCCTGGGATTGATCACCTATCAGCAACGAGGACAGATCGCCGGACTGGCGGACCGCTTCATCGCCCAACTCGACCGGCTGGGCGACGCCAACCTGCTCGACACACGAACCGGAGTCCTCTCGGCGTTCAGCGGTAGGGCTGGTGCAGTTTGACCGTGTCCTCGGACTTCACCTTCTTAGTGTTGACCCGGATGTTCAACATTTCCACGCCGACGGCGAAAGCCATGGCGAAGTAGACGTAGCCCTTGTTGATGTGCTGCTTGAACCCCTCGGCCGTGAGCAGGCATCCGATGAGGATGAGGAAGCTCAGCGCGAGCATCTTCACCGTGGGATGCCGGTCGACGAAGTCGCTGATCTGGTTGACGAACACAAGCATCACCACCACCGCGACGACCACCGCCGTGATCATGATCCACAACTGGGACACCATGCCGACGGCAGTGATGACGGAATCGAGGGAAAACACGACGTCGAGGATCAGGATCTGGGTGATGACGCTCGCAAAGGAGACCTTCATTCCATCGCTTTTTTCGCCGTCGTGCCCTTCGAGTTTCTCGTGGATCTCGCGGACACTTTTGAAGATCAGGAAGAGGCCGCCGATGAAAAGGATCAGGTCCTTGCCGGTGTTCGGAAACGGCAAACCGAAGGGCTGCCACGACCACAGTTCGTTCTTCAGGCTCATGACCCAGGAGATGGAGAAGAGCAATCCCACGCGGGTGATGAGCGCAAGCATCAGCCCGATGCGACGGGCCTTGGCCTGCTGATCCGGGGGCAGTTTGCCACTGAGGATCGAGATGAAGATGATGTTGTCGATGCCGAGGACGACCTCCAGAAGGGTCAGCGTGAGGAGGCTGATCCAGACGGCGGGCATGGCGAGCTGTTCAAGAATCGTTCCAGAGACCACTGCGGGAACGCCTGCTTCGGCGATGAGACCAAATGTTTCCATTGGAACCGAGTCTTCACACCGCGGGGCCCGCTGTCAAAACCGCGCCGAGGAACACTGGCCGGCAATGTTGCGCCCGTGGTGAGGAGAATTGGCTTGCTGGCCGTGAACACGCTGTCTAACCCTCTCTCCAGCGGTTGGGGACGTAGCTCAGTTGGTAGAGCGTCTCGTTCGCAATGAGAAGGTCAGGGGTTCGATCCCCCTCGTCTCCACCACCGTTCTGCATAAGAGATTTAAGGGGCTCGGGGTCTTTTCTCATGACAAATCCATGGAGCCCCCGGTGTTCATCGATATGTGCGGATGCCGGGCGGTCCAATTGGAGAATTGGGGTTGGAAGCGTTCAACGCCAAAGAATCTGAACCGCACTGTTCCCCAAGTAGTCTGTAGGCGTGACGTGAAGCCCCCTGTTAGGCCGGCGGCATAGATGTCATAGGGATGGTCTATGGGATCGGTGAAGCTGTTGAAGATGGACGCGCTGGGGCGGGTGAGGACGCCGAAGACGAAGCGGGATGAGATCCCGGACGAGTTCGAGCCGAGCGGGGTGAGCGGGGCGAAGTTCGCGGAACTGGCCGGGATCAAGTATCCGACGTTGGCAAGCTGGGTCCAACGACGGCGGCGCGGTTGGGAGGCCCGCAAGCCCAAGACGGGAACGTGTTTCCTCGAGGCGGTGGTGGAGAAGACGGCTTCGTCGCCGTCCGTCTTGGAGGTGGATCTACCGGGCGGTGCGCGGCTGCGGATCACCGATGCCGGCCAGGTGCCGCTGGCCGTGCAGCTGATCCGGAGCCTCGCGTCATGCTGAGCTTCGCCGGGAGCCTGAAGGTGTTCGTGGCGGTGGAGCCGTGCGACATGAGGAAGGGCTTCAACGGGCTGCACGCGCTGGTGACGGAGCGGATGAAGGAGGATCCGAAGGCGGGCGCGCTCTTCGTCTTCACCAACCCACGGCGCAACCGGCTCAAGATATTATTCTGGGACCGGACGGGGCCGTGGGCCTGCACGCGCCCGCCCTAAACGCGGCTGTTGTCCGGATCACGTGGAAATGGTGAGGCTCGGCTGAAACATCCGATCGTCTTTCCCTGGGCCGTCGCCGAGCCAGCCTATGTTGACGAACCATCGCCACGCGGCCCATCCGAGAAAGCCGCCCAGCAGGATCCCCACGACCACGTCGGAAAAATGATGCGCCGAGACCCAGATGCGGGCCCATCCCACGGCCAACGCTCCCGCGACGGCAAGCCAACCGTTCCTTCGGAAACAAAGGAGGATCGCGACGGCGAATCCCATCGCCGTAGTGGTGTGGCCGGAGGGGAACGAGTTGTAGCGACTCTGGCCGATCAGCCATTGGCCTTGGTGCCGGGGGCCGAACCAGCCCTGCTCGACAGGATTGTTTGGCCTGGCCCTTCCGGTCAGCGAGCGGGGCACGTTGACGATGATGCCAGATATGATCGTGGCGACCAGGACGACGATCCACCGTCTTTGTTTCGGCAGGTTTTTCTCCAACACGACGAACAGCCAGCCGATGGCCCCTGCGGCCAGCAGCCAATGACCTTCTGAATACCTGCTGATCAGGCTGGCCAGTTCCTTTTGATCGGAAGTGGCGTTCTGCTCCACGAAACTCCGGACGTGTTGGTCCAGAGAGAAGGCCCCGGCCACGGTCAGGGCCAATCCCGCTGCGAGCAGGCCCAGCCAAACCACAGGAATTCGTCCGCCCATGTCGTTCGTTTTTCGACGAGGCTGGACTGTGGCCACGATGCCGGCGGAAGACGGAGACATAGGCCAAATATCTTGCTTCGGTGGACGGCCGGAACAAGTAAAACGCCGGTCCTGAAGGTTAAAACCAGATGACGATTCCGTGTCGGCTAGGATCGCGTTGTCTTCGCCCGGTGAACCGGGGAATTCTCGAAAAAGTGAACAGCACCCCTTCCGCCAACCCGTAGAACGAATCGTCCCATCGGAGGTGCTCGCTCCTCCTCTTCATCTGCGTGGCGGTGTTCCACCCGGCGGGCACATGGGCGCTGCCGCTGATGGACCGAGACGAGCCGCGTTTCGCCGAAAGCGTCCCGTGAAATGAGCCAGCGGGGCGACTGGGTCGTCCCCTGGTTCAACGACCAGTCCCTCTACGACAAGCCGCCTTTGATCTACTGGTTCCAGATCATTGCCTATCGACTGCTAAGGGAAAACGAGTTTGCCGCGCGATTGCCCTCGGTCCTCGCGTCGTCGCTGACCGCAGTGGCGGCTGATCTGGGAGCATTATGGGGGTGCCCGCGTTGCTGCGGACCTGGGGCGAATTCTGGTCCGTGGGCATGGGGCGACATGTTTTCCAGAGATCCTTCGACGCGCTGGAAAGCCATGGAGCTGGGAACCTTGTCGGCTATGCCGAAAAGTTCCTCCTCAGCGGGGTGCTGCCGGTGTTCGCCGTGTTTTCCGGCGTGCGGACGAAGCTGCCCCACTACACGCTGCCGGCTTTTCCCCCTGTTGGGCCTGGTAACCACCCTAGCCTGGCAGCGCGCCGGAGGCCTGGAACGGATCGCCCGCCGATACGTCGGCGGCATGGTCGCCGTCAGGCTCATTCATGGGCCTCGTGGTGTTTGCGCTGGCGGCGCCGCACCTCCCGTCTCCGGTTCTGGCCCGTGAATGCAGGCCATGGATCAAGCCAGACTTCGAATTCGCATCGGCGGACCACCCCGAGCCGAGCCTCTGCTGGAGTTTTCGGAAACACCTCGCCGGGTTCCACCGGCAGCATGAGCTGTCCGGGCTCGCGGGCTTCATGGCGCAACCCGGTTCCCGATGTTCCCGCTGCCGGCGCGCTCCAGAAAATCCGCGTTCGGGATCTTCATCCGATTGGACGACCGCCAAGGCAGGTCGTCGGGCTTGATGAGGAAAAACCTCCGCCCGGGTTCATGGGAGAATCACTTCTGGCTAGGCTTCAAACGGCCTTCGTCGAGATCGATGAACTCGAACATCTTCTCCACCGTTCCCGGCGGCAGTCCGATCTCCGCGAGGCGTTCGTTCAGCCGTCGGGATCGGGCGTCGGCCCCGGCGAACCCAGTTCAGATCTCCGCTTCCACACCGAGGCCCAGCATGCCTGTCACGTTGATCGTGCCGTTGTCGTAGGTCAGCCCGACGAACGGATCATCGGCCAGCAGCCACGAACCATCGAGATCGGCGTAGTCCGTTCCCTGCGCCACGACGACACCGGCCGCGATGAGGAGGCTGGTCTCCAGCATGCAGCCCACCATCATCTTCAGCCCAAGCTCCCTGCCCCGGCGCATCATGGCCAATCCCGGCGTGATGCCCCCGCACTTCACCAGCTTGATGTTGAAGCCGTGGAAATGCCCCGGGATATGCTCCACGTCTTCGCGAACGACGCAGCTTTCATCCGCCAGCACCGGCAGCACGGATTGAGCGAGGAACGCGGGCATCTGCTCACGGTTCTCGGGCGGCAAAGGCTGCTCGATGAACTCCGTTCGAAGCTTGGTCAACTCGGTGGAAAGAGCCTTCGCGTCCAGTTCGGCCCAGGCGCAATTGGCATCCACGCGTAGCTTGGCCACCGTGTTCGCCGCGATGAAACGTAGCGGAGCCAAGTCCCCCTTGGCGTCGGACTTCACCTTGATGGAAGGGACGGCCTTGAGATCTTCGACTTTGCGAACCAGCTCCTCAGGAGTGGAGATCCCGATCGTGAAGGAAGTGACGATCGGCCCCGGCTTCCGGCCGAATGCCAACTCGCAGACCGAGATCCCCTTCTTTTTCGCCAACCAGTCCCAAAGAGCGATGTCGACCGCGCACTGCGCCGCCCGCGATGGCTGGAGGCGGGGCCATACTTCGGTCCAAACCCGCTCGATGTCGGCCACGGAATCAACACGCAGTCCCACAAAATGATCCCGCAAACCCTCGATCAGCTCGACCACCCGATCGGCCGTCTCCTTGTAGAACTTGTTCGGCGACGCCTCTCCGTAGCCGGCCACCCCGTCCACCGTCAGCTTGATGACGACGTTCCGCACCTCCGTCTGGGCTTCCCGCGCGATCCGGAAGGGCGTTTTGGGGTGCAGCTTGAGGATGGTGGTGGAGAGTTGCATGGATGCCGCCAGAACGACGGGGCGGACGATTCATGTGCGCCAGCCGATCCGCAATAACACCTTTGGACCAGCGATTCGGCCGACAGGACGCGAAGATTTAACCTGTTGCATTGCTCCATCCCCATGATAAACCACACCTCCCGTTTTTCGGGGCGAACACAATTTTACGGAGCAAAAACGATATGTCACAGCATCGAAGCCTACGGGCATCCACCACATTGGGTGCGAAACGAAACGTGTTGAAGCGCTTTGAGCGCGTTGCGCTTCTCAAAGAGCGCGGAGCGTGGAAAGACGGGGAGCGCGTGACCGGTCTGCGCAAGACCAAGCCCCCGGAGTAGTTCCAGGCTCAAGCCCAGTTCCCAATTTCGACCGCGGAGGATCTTCCTCTGCGGTTTTGTTTTGCACTGATGGGAAGGCTCCCGGGCAAAAAAGGCCGGACCAGCAGGTCCAGCCATGAATCGACCCGCGGTCGTTGATCCGCTTCAGCCCCTTCCCACCGCGGCGATGAATGGCTTCAGTTCATCCATCAGCTGCGCGAAGCCCTCCAAGCTTACCTGCTGGGCAGCATCGCTCCAGGCCTCGGCCGGATTGGGATGGACCTCGATCAGCAGCGCATCCGCCCCCATTGCGATGGCTCCCTTGCAGAGGGAGAAGACCAAGTCGCTCCGACCGGCGCCTTGGCTCGGGTCGATGACGATCGGGCAATGCGACTCCTTCTTTATGATCGGGATCGTCGACAGATCGAGCGTGTTGCGGGTGTAGGTCTCGAAGGTGCGGATCCCGCGTTCGCAGAACATCAGCCCCGGATTTTCGTTCGCTAGGACGTATTCACCGGCCAGGAGCCACTCCTCGACCTTCATCGAAAGCCCGCGCTTGAGCATGACGGGCTTGCCGGTCTTCGCCGCCGCGATGAGCAACTGGAAGTTCTGCGCGTTGCGGGCGCCGATCTGGAGGATGTCCGCATACTCCGCGACCATCTCGGCGTGCTGTTCGGACAGCAGTTCGGTGATGACCGCCAGACCGGTTTCCTTCCGCGCTTTGGCCAGCATCTTAAGACCCTTCTCACCCAGGCCCTGGAACTCGTAGGGAGATGTCCGAGGCTTGAATGCTCCACCGCGCAGGACAGTCGCTCCAGCCTTGGCCACGGCATGGGCCGTCGTCAGGAGCTGCTTCTCGCTTTCGACCGAACACGGGCCCGCCATGATGACGACCTTCTTTCCGCCGATCACGGCGCCGTTCGGCAGCGTGATGGTGGAATCCGTCTTGTGGGCCTCACGGCTGACCAGTTTGAAGCGCTTCTGGATGGGCGTGACGCTTTCCACCTGCGGCCATGTGGCGAGCGGTTCGAGCGGCCGGTTCTTCCGCTCGTCGCCGATGGCACCGATGACGGTGCGGGCCACGCCACGCATGACGTGGGGCTTGTAGCCGAGCTTGCGGATCTCGCGCAGGACGGCGAGTTCATCCTTGCGGGAGATGTTGGGTTTGAGGACGACGATCATGGTTTTGGTTCTTGGTGCGCCGGCCACCACCCGCAAAAAAACCGCAGGTGGCGACCTGCGGCTTCGGTGACGTTATGGATGTGGGATCATCGCGGTCTCGAAAGCGCACAGGCGGCGGAGCCAAAAGTGGCCCGCCAAAACCCGAAGCTAAATCGATACCCGCAATTCACAATCAAGACGGTATCAACCATCGACTTCGCGTCAAGGCTGCGGCCCACACCTGCTCTTCGCCGACGGGATTATCGGCGATCACGTGATGCGAAAGATCGGCAGGCCTCGGGTTCGAAATCTGGTGCGCTTCTCCTGGGCCGAAGAAGAAGGAGTCATCCGCCACCAGTTCCGTCGTTCCCCCGTCATCGCGCACCAAGCCGCGTCCGGAGACCACGCCGTAAAACTCCCGCCGTGCCGAATGGGAGTGGACTGGAGAGTTCGCGGCTCCCGCCGGGATGCGGCAGCGCCCGAGTTCGAACAGGTGCCGCTTTGTTCGATCCGTCGATTTTGGATTGCTCCCCAAGGGCCAAGGAAACGTCGCGATGGCCGACGTGGAACTCGCCCTTATCAGCGCAGCCGACCTACTCCGGAACGTCGTTCAGGTTGATCTTCTTCATCGAAGAAAGATCGGCGGGAACGTCACGCCGCCTTGGCCGTGGACTTCACTTGAAGCGCGGCGATCATGCTCTCGAAGATGAAGCGTCCATCGGTCGTGCCGAGGATGGCCTCGCTGGCGCGGTCAGGATGCGGCATGAGGCCGGCCACATTGAAGCGGTCGTTGGAGATGCCGGCGATGTTCTGGATGGATCCGTTCGGATTCGACGCCTCGGTCACGGCGCCGTTCGCATCGCAGTATTGCCAGAGCACCTGGCCGTTGGCCTTCAGCTTGGCCAAGGTCTCCCCGTCGGCAAAGTAGCAGCCTTCGCCGTGGGCGATGGGGATCATCAACGGCTTGCCGGCGGGGATCTTCGAGGTGAAGGCGGTGCCGAAGTTGTCGGTCTTGAGATAGACCTGCTCGCAGCGGAACTGGAGGTCGCGGTTGCGGATGAGCGCACCGGGCAGCAGGCCGGCTTCGCAGAGAATCTGGAATCCATTGCAGATGCCGAGCACGAGACCGCCGTTGTCGGCGAACTGCTTCACGGCCTGCATGACGGGGCTGAAGCGCGCAATGGCGCCGCAACGCAGGTGGTCGCCGTAGCTGAAGCCGCCGGGAACGATGACGGCGTCGACGGCGCCGAGGCTGGTGTCCTTGTGCCAGACGAGCCCGGCATTGTGGCCGAGCACGCGGACGGCGTGGACGCAGTCCTGGTCGCAGTTGGAGGCGGGAAATTGGAGGACGGCGAAGTTCATGGTCAGTCGACGATCTCGAGCCGGTAGTCCTCGATGACGGGGTTGCTGAGGAACTTATGGGCCGCATCGTTCAACGCCTTGGTCGCGGCGGCCTTGTCGGTGCCGGCTACGAGATCGATCTCGATGTATTTGCCAACGTGCACGCCGGTGACGCCCTTGTAGCCCATGTGGTCGAGGGCGCTCTGGACGGTTTTCCCCTGGGGATCGAGGACGGCTTTCTTCGGAGTGATGATGATCTTCGCTTTCATGGTCGTCGGGCGGGGCCCGGCTTCAGGACGAATGATTTTGGGAAACACTTCGCGAACTCGCGAGCGAATTTTCCCTGCATCCGATCGCATCCCGCCGGCGCAGCGAGTGGAGACAGCCGTAAATCACTTCCAGCCAACAGTCATGAAGAACTCAATCCCCCCTCCTCCAAACCCCGATCCGTCACGGTCTTGCGGCCATCGCGAAGCCCCGTTGATCACCTCGACGCCGAAGATCGGCCGGGCCGACTTCTACGCCTTCAACAGCGACGAAACCGGCCGCACGAACTACGTCACCTTCATCGCCAACTACATCCCGCTGCAGGACGCCTACGGCGGGCCGAACTACTTCCAGCTCGATACCAACGCGCTCTACGAGATCCACGTCGACAACACCGGCGACGCCCGCGAGGACGACCTCGCGAACTTCGCCGACTACGTGACCCACCCCACGTTCCCCGCGATCATCGAGCTGCTCCATGGCAACGCCGGCGCCATCGCCGGCCTAAACGGCCAGGAGGCCTCCGCCGTTCACCAACTTGAAAGCCTGCCCGACCGAAGCGCCGGAGTTCCCGTGGATCAACGTCCCTGGGCGACGACCCAACTGGCGGAACTTTTCGCCAGAACGGGCCGCGTCGCCGAGGCGGATGCGCGCTTCCGGGAGGCGTTGACGCTTGCTGGATCCGATCCCTACCTCCTCGGCGCCCACTCCGATTTTCTCCTCGATCAAAAACGAGGCGCCGAGGTGATCCGCCTTTTGGCCAGCCACGAAAGACAGGACGGCTCGCTGCTGCGCGGCTGCAGCTGGAATGCGCCCTCGCTGCCGGCCGTCCTTCCGAAGCCAAGGCCGCGCTTGATTGGATGGCCCGGAGCAGGATGGAGGACAAAGCCCTCTCGACGCTGCGGGATCAGTTGACGACGATCACCCCGGCCCAGTCCTCCAAACCATGAGTCGCCGCCTTCCATCGCTCGTCGCCTCGCTGCTGCTCACGCTGTGGGCCTCGCTGACGGCCCATGCCCACAAACTCAGCGACGCCTATCTGACGGTCTCGGTCGCCAACGGCCAAGTGACGGGCACCTGCGAAGTCGCTCTTCGCGACCTCGAAATCGTCCTGGCGCTCGACTCCAATCTCGACGGCGCGATCACGTGGGCGGAACTGAAGGCCAAGCAGACCAACGTCGTCGGCTACCTTTCGTCCCGCGTGCGGGTTGAAGCGGACGGCCAAACCGTTCCGCTCAACTGGGACGGCCTCAAAGTCAGCCTGCATCTCGACGGCAGCTATGCCGTGTTGGATCTCAAGGGCGATCTTCCTCCGGCCGCCACCAAGCTAAAGTTGATCTACGGTTTGCTCTGGGAAGAAGACCCGCTGCATCGCGGACTACTGAAACTGACTGCTAGCTCCACCACGACGGCGGCCGTCTTCAGCCAGGCGTCACCGAGCGTCACGGTCGACCTTGAGAAGCCGGTCAGCTTGACGCGCTTCGACCAGTTCCTCGTAGAAGGTGTTCTCCATATCTGGAAGGGATACGACCACATCCTCTTCCTCGTCGCGCTGCTGCTGCCGGCAGTGATGATCCTCCAGATCCAGACCTGGCGACCGACGGAAGCCTTCAAGCCGGCCGCCATGAACGTGCTCAAGGTCGTGACCGCCTTCACGCTCGCGCACTCGATCACGCTCAGCCTCGCGGCTCTCGACGTGGTGCGGCTGCCCTCGCGGCTCGTGGAATCCACCATCGCCCTCAGCGTGATCATCGCCGCGGCCAACAACCTGAAACCATTCTTCCGCGAACGCGGCTGGATGGTGGCCTTCGGGTTCGGGCTGGTCCACGGCTTTGGTTTCGCCGGAGTGCTTGGTGAACTCGGCCTGCCCACCGGTTCGCTGTTACCGGCGTTGATCGGCTTCAACCTTGGCGTCGAACTCGGTCAGCTCGCCATCGTGGCCGTGTTCCTGCCCGTCGCCTTCCTGATGCGCGCGACGGCCTTCTACCGCCGCGTGGCGTTGCAGGCGGGTTCGGCGGCGATCGCCTTGGTCGCAGGCCTCTGGCTCGTGGATCGCGCCTTCGACATCGGCTTCATGCCGTTCTGAAGCGGCAGGCCGGATGCCCCGGGTCAAAGACCGCTCGGGTGGTCGATGAAGGTCCACGGCACGCGGAACTTGCGGCTGAGTTGGGCCGCGAGAGCCTTCACGCCAAACGTCTCCGTCGCGTAGTGGCCGGCATAGAACGCGTTCACGCCAAGCTCTTCGGCCAGCGAGAACGTCCAGTGTGGTCCTTCGCCGGTGATGAACGAATCCACGCCGTCGGCGGCGACCTGCGCCAACTCGCTCCCGGCCCCGCCGGTGCAGATGCCAAGCGTGCGGATGATCTCGGATCCGCCGGGCAACAGGTTCACCGGCCCGCCCACCGCCTTCTCCAATCGGCGCTGCAACTCGGACCGACGCCACTTGCCGGAAAACTTGAGGCCGATCGGCTGGCCTTTGCTGACGAGAAACGGCTGCCCCTTTTTTAAGCCAAGCGCCGCGGCGAGGCACGCGTTGTTCCCGAGCTTGGGATGCGCGTCGAGTGGAAGGTGGGAGCTGTAGACGGCGAGGTTGTGCCTCACCAGCAGGCCGAGAAGTTCCCGCCGCTTGCCGGTCCACGGAACGGTCGCACCCCAAAACAGTCCGTGATGGACGATCAGCAGATCGGCCCCGGCTTCGACGGCTTTCTTCACGGTCGCCGAAGAGGCGTCCACGGTCGCGACGATCCGGGTCACGCGCCCGTCGTTCCCGACCTGAAGGCCGTTGTGCGCGCCGTCGTAGTCGCGGACCTCCGACGTGCGGAGCGTGGTGTCGCAGTGACGGACAATGTCGGCAAGTGATGCGGCGGCCATGCGACGAGTTAAGCGAAGCCGCGATGGGCCGCAAGGAAGGCGACGAGCGGACGCGAAGAACTTCGCGTTGACGTGACGGACCGGGAAACGGATTTTCGCCGCTCTTATGGCCCGAATCCAACGCGCGCTGCTTTCCGTTTCCGACAAGTCCGGCCTGGTCGACTTCGCCAAAGTCCTCGTCGCCGCCGGGGTTGAACTCATTTCGACCGGCGGCACCGCCAAGGCGTTGCGCGACGCCGGAATTCCCACGATCGAACTGAGCGACTACACGGGGTTCCCGGAGATGTTGGACGGGCGCGTGAAGACGCTGCATCCGAAGATCCACGGCGGCCTGCTCTTTCTGCGCGGCAACGCCACGCACGAGGCCACGGTTGCGCAGCACTCGATCCGCCCGATCGATCTGGTGGTGGTGAATCTCTATCCCTTCGAGCAGACCGTCGCCAAACCGGGCGTGGAGCTGCACGACGCGATCGAGAACATCGACATCTGTGGTCCGTCCATGCTCCGCAGCGCGGCCAAGAACCATGAGAGCGTGACCGTGGTTGTCGATCCGGCGGACTATTCCGAAGTCGCCCGGCTCGTGCAGGAATCCGGCGAGACATCGCTGCAGGTGCGTAGGAGATTGGCGGCCAAAGTCTACGCCCGCACCGCAGCCTACGATTCGGCCATCGCCACGCATCTCGAGAAAGCCTTCGACATCGCGCAGAACGATCTTCCATCCACGCTGCGGGTCCATTCGCCGATCGCACAGCCGTTGCGTTACGGCGAGAATCCCCACCAGAAGGCGGCGCTTTACGGAGGATTCCAGAAACACTTCACGCAACTGCACGGCAAGGAGCTTTCGTATAACAACATTCTCGACCTGACCGCCGCGGCCCAACTGATCAACGAGTTCGCCGCTGACGGACCTACGCTGGCGATCCTCAAACACACGAACCCCTGCGGCATCGGCCAAGGCGCGACCCTGCGCGAAGCGTGGGACCGGGCCTACGCGACGGATCGCCAGGCACCGTTCGGCGGCATCATCACCGTGAACAAACCGCTCGATGCAGCCTGCGCGGAAGCGATCGCGGAGATCTTCAGCGAAGTCATCGTCGCCCCCGACTTCACGCCCGAGGCGCTGGCCGTCCTTCAGAAGAAAAAGAACCTCCGCCTGCTGAAGATGACGCGGTTCCCGATGCTCGCCGCTGGAACGGATGTCCGCAGCGTGGGAGTGGACTCGTTCCTCGTTCAGGAACGCGACACCCGGATTACCACCGGAGCGGATCTGAAGATCGTGACCAAACGCCAACCGACCGCGACGGAGATCGAAGCGATGCTCTTCGGCTGGCGCGCAGTGAAGCACGTGAAGTCAAACGCGATCGTCTACGTCGCCGCCGGCCAGACCCTCGGCATCGGTGCCGGACAGATGAGCCGGGTGGATTCAAGCCGCATCGCCGTGTGGAAAGCCGGCGAAGCCAAGCTGTCGCTGAGGAACAGCGTCGTGTGCAGCGATGCGTTTTTCCCGTTTGCTGATGGGCTGATCGCCGCAGCCGAAGCGGGCGCAACGGCCGCCATCCAACCAGGCGGTTCAGTTCGTGACGCCGAAGTCATCGCCGCCGCCGATGAGCGCGGCATGGCGATGGCGTTCACCGGCCACCGCCATTTCCGTCACTGATCGGTCAGGCGGTAGATGGCAAAGACCTGCGCCGCAAACAACGCGGCAAACGCCAACCAGAAGGCGGCCTGCGGGAACGCCGCCGTCGTTTGTTTCGCCGGCGTCAGCGAGACGAACCAACGGACGGAGCCAACCACCACCAAGTCTCCGCTTTTGAGGATGTGACGCGTTGCGGTTTCGCCGTTCACCAACAGGGTGCCGCTGCTGCAGGCGATCAACGTTGGACGGCCGAGCTCAAGTTCGACCACGGCGTGTTGATCCCACACACCTGACCGCTCGATCCGGCAGTCGTTTCCGGCCGAACGCCCAATCCGGAAAGGAAAACGGCGGATCACCTGTTCGGTGTCCGCCAAAGTTGCATCAGCCGGAGTCAGCTGAACCATGGTTCAGAGTCCTTGGGGAACATCGACGCGATCCAGGGGATACACTTCCACATCCAGCTTCGGATTCCGTTTTGCCTTCTTGCAGTCGATCACGAGCCTTTCGCCGCCTGATCGGGTCAAAACCACACGCGTCTTATCGGCGTAGTCCGTAAAGTCGCCCGCTGTCTGGATCGCCTGGAGAACGGTCACTTTTCCGATGTAGAGCTGACGGCCCGGCTGCTTCACTTGGCCGCCGACGTAGTAGACCTTGTCTGGTCCGGTCACAACGACGTTTAGATTCAGGAAATACTTCGGCACATAGGCCGCCTTGATCTCCTTTTCGATGTCACCGAGCGTCTTGCCTGCAACCTTGACTAGTCCGATCAGCTCCAAGGAGATCGTGCCGTCCTCTTTGACTTCGGTGTCGATGGTTTTCAGTCCGGCCGCTTCAATGCCGACGCCCGAAAACTCCACCTTGATCTTGTCGCCCGGTCGAACAGAGAGCACCCCCTTCTGAATCATATTGGTGTTCTGGAGCGCGGCGGAGCCTGCGCCGATGGTGTTCAAGGCGGAACCACTCCCTGCCTGTGTCGTTTCACAAGCGGTGGTTGAGAGAAGGACCAGCAACACGGCCAAGGCTCCAAGCCATTTCGATATCATTTCACGTCCCATACAAGTCGAGAGAAGGTTCAGTATTTGCTCTTAATCTCGAGCTTCGCGTTGGCGGACTTGGATCCCTTCTTTTTGGAACTCTTGGGGTCCGGCTCGTCGTCGTCGTCGTGCTTCGAGTAGTAGTCGTAGTAGTAGCCGCTGTAGTAGTAGTAGTTTTCGTCGGACGCCATGTTGATGTTGTTCAACACGATTCCGATCAGGTTGCCACCAACCTTCTCGATCAACTGCTTGGCGCGGATGGTCATCGGCTGCGGGTAGCGACGGTATTGGATGACCTGCATCACGAGGTCGACCTCGCTCGCCAAGATCGCGGCATCACTGATGCCCATGATCGGAGGCGAATCGAAGAAAACAAAGTCGTAGCGCCGTTTCAATTCGCCGATCAGCGCTTTCATCTGGGGTGAGCTCAAGATGCCCATCGAACTGGACGGAAGCTTGCCTGACGGCAGGACATCCAATGACGCAAGGCTGGTTCTCTGGATCACTTCCTCCAAGGTATTCTGGTTGAGGAGAAGATTGGTAAGACCAAGCGAGTTAGAGACGTTGATGATCTTGTGGATGCTCGGGCGGCGCAGGTCCGAGTCGACCACGAGAACCCGCGCCCCATTCTGGGCGAACGTGGTGGCAAGATTGAAGAGCGTCGTAGATTTGCCTTCACCCGCACCGGCACTGACCACGGTAATGGTGTTGAGGGTTGGATCCTTCCTTGAAAACAGGATGTTGGTCCTAAGCACCCGATAAGCCTCGGCATGAGGGCTCTCCGGTCCTTCAAACAGAAGGGTTCCGACGTTTTGCGGGATGACTGCAAGCACTGGCGCCTGAAGAGCCCGCTCGACGTCGTCGATCGTCTTCACAGAGGTGTCGAGATACTCGATGAAGAAGGCAAGGCCAACGCCAAGGACCAATCCTACAACAATCCCAAGCGACACGTTGAGAGGAATATTGGGCCGGATCGGTTTCAGGGGAGTTGTCGCTTTATCGATCACCTTGACCATCGATTCCATTGAAAGCGTCAGATCAAGGCTTTCCTGCACCACTCGAAGTTCAAGAGCCGAGATCAGCCGATCAAGCCTGTCTTCCTCCTTCTTTTTCTCAATGTAGGGGAGCGAAAGGGAGGTTTGGTCGGACATCTCCTGCTTCGCGGCGGCGAGCTTTTCGTTCACCTTCGTCAAGATACTGGATAAAGTCCTAACCCTCACTTCCTTGCCGTCCAGTATGCCTTTGATACAATTGTCGAGCTCTACGAGGTCGGCTTCGATCAGATCCTTCCACGCCTTGACCGTGGGATGCTCAACCCCCAGTTCTCGGGAAAGCTTGGTCAACGCCGACTTGTGGTCCAAATAGGACTCCGTGATCCGCTGCAGCGTAGGGTCAGGCGCCACCGTATAAAGGGACGCTCTCAACCCGACTTGGGAACGCTTGGAAAGCTCATCCAACTGGGTCCGGGCGTTGACATACTCCTCCTCGGCCAACAATTGCCTCGTGCTCACTTCACGAACGACCTCGGCGTGGAGATTGCGAACCCCCTGCATGGTGTTCTCGTCGAGCAGCGTGATCTTGTTGGTCGACCGGATCTGCTTCAAGTCCACCTGGACGTTGAACAGGTTCGTTTTTTCTTCGTTAAGTTGCTTTCGCAGCTCGACCACACCCTGTCGGCGCGTTGCTTTGCTGTCTCGGACACGCGAAAAGCGGTAGATTTCAGCCACTTTTTCAGCGATCCGCATCGCGTCTTGGATGCTCTCACTTCGCGCCCATATCTCAATCAGACTCGTGTTTCGTGAGAGCCGAACGTCAAGACTGCTGCTCAGGATCTTCCGGGCTTGATCTCGGCTCAGCGGCTGTCCTCCACCCCATTCCTTTTGCCACAACTCCTCCAAGTTCAAATCCTCGATCACCTGATCCAGAATCGACTGCGAGGTGATGATCTCGAACTGTGTCTGAAGGAAAAACGGGTCATATCCCGCGACTGCCATCGACTTCGAACCAAGCCCTTCCACGTCCGTTTTATCCTTCTCCACGGAGATTCGAACCCGACTCGAATAGAGCGGCGTCATCAGCAGAGTCGCCGCGATCGATGTCATCACCACGAGGATGAAGACAATGAAGATCACCAACTTACGAATCCGGATGATCCGCCAGTAGTCGAGAAAATGCAGCTTGGTCTCCCCACCCTCGGGGCTCTTGGAGGCTTCCATAAAAAGAAATGAGGCCGAAAACTAAGTTCTCAGCCTCATCAATGACAAGTTGTATCTCGAGTATCAGTAGGTAGCACGAACCCCTACGAACACACGATTACGGGTAAATTCGCGGGCTGCGATATCTGACTCGAGATAATCAAGGGAATATCCCGCTTCAGCAGCCCAGTTCCGGGTGAAATCATACTTCAAGGTCAGACCAACAGAGTAGTAGGTCTCTTTTCGGCCATTGAACGTGCCCCCATCGAAGGACGAGTCCTGAGCGAAACCAAGCAAAGAACCGGAGAAGAACTCGGTGATCCTGTGGTTTGCAGAGGCGTAGAGCGTCGTCGACTGCTGCGCGGAGACAAGTTGAGCCGCTGTAGGAGCTCCGGTGAGGCCAGTCACGTCCGTCTGATTACGAGCATGCTTGACTCCGACCTGAACGTAACCAGCGCCGCTATATGAATAGTTTGCAGACAAGTCGACATAGGGGTCGGTCGAATCCTGATTAAGGTTATAAGATTCGGTGGCCGACACGCCCGCCCGAGCAGAAACACGAAGCTGACTGCTGAAATCGTGGTCTAAACCCAAAAAGGCCGTATGAGTCCGACTATTGCGAAGCGATGAAGCAAAACCCGTGGCAATTGCGTCATTGCTGGTGTAGTCGACCATCCGATACTGATACCCAATCCGCGCGGAGGTCTGCGGCTGCACAAACCAGATCAGGCTTCCTGAAACCAGATGCTCCCACCGATCCAGCAAAGCCGAATAGCTACCAACCCCCGACTGCTTGAAGTCGTAGCGGTTGTTCACGTAACCAAGGTCATATCCGAAGGTCTTGGAGAAGTCCCCGCGAAACAGGATGTCAACGTTGTTACGGAAATTGTCGCCGGAGGTGCGAAGCACGTTTCCAGCGCCGTTAAGCACCTCGGGATCCTGAGAAATCGAAAATGACTCTTTGACCTTCAGATTATAGCGCTCAGAGAACGAATGATCGAGGCTGAGGTCGAAATGATGGGCAAGATCCCACTGTTTGGCAGCGCGATCGTCGAAGTATTTGCCGGAGAACTCGTATCCACCCTGGATCAAGGTCTGATCAAGTGGGATGTTGAATCCGATGCGGGGAGTAACCTCCAAACCAAAACTGCTCTGAGCGGTCGCACTGGACGAAGTGTTGTAGTTGTCGTCGTAGAAGCCACGGACGCCCGCTGAAACAGTCCAGCCCTTGGCATCCGAGGTGGTCAAACCCGGAGCATAGACGGCGTGCAAGCTGACAGCTCCAAGTGCCAGAATCCCTACTGAAGTGGTGATGGTTTTCATATCTGCAAATTTACCCTGCCATTATCGGCCGAAGACAAAAAGCCTTAAGGCCGCGCGTAGTTAGGTTGTCTGGAGCTGCGGTGTCAAACGTGAATCTCCAATTCTGCGTCCTTGCGGTTGTCATCTTTGAGATGTCCCCCGCCAACGCTCCCAATTGCTTAACAAAAGCTGGCCTGAATCGAGAAAGCCGGGTGGAACCTTTCGCAGCGGAAAACCGGTCGGGACCTCTCCACGTGAGAAAATATCCGATGCAAACCGTCCCCAACTTCGCGTCTGCTTCCACATTCCGGAGTGAAACCGGGCATCAAGAGTGCGCGGAGTGAGGTAAACGATTCCCACCGTTTTCAACGCATCATTGACGAAGTAGAAATCCTCGCTGCTATCCAAGGTGAGCCACATGGCACGCCGATCGCCATACCACGCGACGGCCCAGGGAACATCCGACATCAGCATTTCCTCGGGATGCATCCATTTGCCAATCTGACCAAAAAGAGGCGGAAAGTAAGGAGGGTATGCCACTGGATTCGTCCTTGGCGGCATGAGATGGAACATCAATGCCAAGCTGAATAGGCACACGGCGCCGCCTTGGATGACATATCGGAGGGGCCTGAACGGTAGAATGATCTGGTCAAGGAGCACCATGAAGAAGCCCGCACCAAAAACCAAAATCATGGGAACGACGACAATGAGGAGCGCATCCCCATTGATGTCTGGATTTTCTGTCACGCGAAAGGTTCTCGAGCCTGCATGGATCAACAGGGCCACGGGAACCGCCATCAGAAGAAACCAACGAAGCCTCCCGATCGACGGGTTCATGAAAGGCAGAAGCAGGCCCGGGAGGAAGAAGGCAATCGCCCAGGAGCTTCCCATTCCCGGGACATCCTTCTCCACCATTCCCCTAAGATTGGTGGTGAGTTTTCGCCCCATCTCTTTGGCGATCGCTCCAAATTCCATCAGGCCGGAAACCGCCCCGTCGGTCCCTCGAACGGCCTTGAAGTCCAAACTGCGCGGCAGTGTTTCGCCGGGGAAAAGGCTGGTCTCTTCCAAAGCCGAATAAGGAGCCGAACCAAACGGATTTCCTACGACCCGGATGTTGCGGATAGCCCAAGGCGAGAACACCAGCAGCATCGCAACCAACGCAACTGCCGGACCGGCGATGCGGACTGGCCTCGCCCAAACGACGAGGAACACAACCACCGGAAGAACGAAAAACCCGAACGAATATCGGGTCAGCATTCCAAGCCCAAGCACAAGACCAGCGAGAAAGCATTTTAGGACCAGCGCTCCGGGCGACGATTTCGTTTCCGATGAAACTCCAGCCTCAATCTGCAGCAGCAGCCAGGTCAGGATCAGAAAAAGCAGGATTAGCAGGCTCGTATTCATCCCGGAAACCGTGAACCGCCAGAAAACGTCGCCGCCGACGAGGAACGCCGCTGAAAGCCAGGCGGTTTGAACATCGAAGAGCTTCCTTGCGATCAAAAAAACAATGCCAACGGCTGCCGCAAATAGCAGCTGGTTGAAGATCGCAACCACCCGCTCGGGAAGGTAGGTGCTGAAGGGCTCCTTCCGGGTTTCACTGATCTCAAACATTTTCTCAGGCAGCAGCTTGAACAAACCTGCCACGATCAAAGGGTAAAGTGGCGCGTTGGAAATATCGGGAACAGCGCCCTTCAGGACCGTCTTTTCGTCCAAGCCCTGCCGTTTCATCTGTTCCTGCAGGAGGAAGACGTCGAACGGTTTGATGAAACCCGTCGTGAACCCCTTCCCAAGGGCGATGTTCCTCGCCAGTTGCGCGTTGTCCATCGCGTCGGGCGTCTCGAAATTCCGGTAGCACCGGTAGTTGAACAGCGCCCCGACACCCACGATCAGCAGAAGCGCCACCGAGATCCGGACCCACTTGGCTCCGCCGCCCTCTTCCAGCTTGTAGATCAGCTCTTGCAGTCCCGCCATGGTCAGAATCCTTCCAGATGATACGTGTGCAGCTTCCGGTGCAGTGTGCGCCGGCTCATGCCAAGTTTTTGAGCCGCCAGCGTGCGGTTTCCACCGCTCTCCTGCAAGGCACGGATCATCAACTGCCGTTCCGCGTCCTTGACCGAAAGCTCCGCGATCGGCGGTCCACCAGCTTCGGGGCTCGTCGCGGCAACACTCGGTGAAGGCACCGCGGGCGCCCGAAGGGACGCCGGCAGGTCGCGCAATGTCACCCGGTCCGCCTTCGCGAAAACCACCGCATGTTCGATCGAAGTCCGCAGCTCGCGCACGTTGCCGGGCCAGCCGTAGCGCATCATCGCTTCGAGCGCGTCGACCGTGAAATCACCGATCTTCTTGCCGTTCTCCTTGGCGAACTCCTTCAAAAACGCCGACGCCAGCAGCGGAACATCCGCTTGGCGTTCCCGCAGCGACGGCATGTGGATCTCCACCACTTTGAGGCGCCAGTAGAGGTCTTCCCGGAAAGTCCCCGCCTTCACCATTTCCTCCAGCTTCTTGTTCGTCGCAGCCACTAGACGCACGTCGGAGGTCAACGTTTTGTTCGAGCCTACCCGTTCGAAAGTCCGCTCGCCCAAAAAGCGCAGCAGCTTCACCTGGATGATCGCGTCAATCTCACCGATCTCGTCGAGAAAGAGGGTTCCGCCCTGTGCCTGCTCGACACGTCCAATGCGGCGTTCGTGGGCTCCGGTGAAGGCTCCCTTCTCGTGCCCGAAAAGTTCGCTCTCCAGCAAGGCCGCCGGCAACGCGGCACAATTGACCGTCACCAACGACGCCTTCGCCCTTGGACTGAGCTGGTGGATCGCCTTTGCAATGACCTCTTTGCCGGTGCCGCTTTCGCCCTGGATCAGCACGTTGCTCCGGCTCGGCGCCACCTGCTTGATCGTGTCGATGATCTCCACCATCTCCGGCGTCTTGCCGATGATGTTCTCCAAGCCGAAGCGCGTATCCAGTTGCTGGCGGAGCTCCGTGTTCTCCGTTTCCAGCTTCTGCCGGCGCAACGCCCTTCCGATCCGCATCTCCAACTCGTCGATCTGCAACCGCCCCTTCGCGATATAGTCGTCCGCTCCCCGCTTCATGGCCTCGACGGCGATTTCCTCGCTGCCATAAGCCGTCATCAGAATGCAGACCGGCGGTTTGGAAAGAGCCTTGGCCCGGGCAATCAGCTTCAACCCGTCCTCATTCGGCAGGCGGAAGTCGGTCAACATCACGTCGAAATTCTCCTGCTCCAGTAGCAGGCCCGCCGCCGCCGCATCCTCGGCCACGTAGACGTCGTAATGGTCCTCCAACGCCGCGCGGAGGCCTTCCCGCGTGGGTTTTTCGTCATCAACGATGAGAAGCATGGGCTTCGCGTCCATCCGCGAAACTCAATCACAACGTTCCTCACCCGCACAACCTGAATGCCAAAGTGTCCCAGCCGATCGACCAACCCATTGAGCCTGGTTGGCAGTCGACAAACCGTCCGGGAGCCTCAGTTCAATCTGAGATCAGCAGCGCGGCAGCGTTTCCAACCACGAGATCCCGGACCCATTCACACCGTCAGGTCGGCCCGGCCAGCAGCTTCGGCTGCCGTTCGGCCAGCGGGAACCACAGCCGGAAGACCGTCCCCTTGCCCACGTTGCTCTCCAGCTCGATGCGGCCGCCGTGTTCCCGGACAATGCGCTGGACGATCATCAGGCCGAGCCCCGTCCCCTTGGTCTTCGTCGTGTAGAACGGCTCGAAGATGCGGTTGATCTGTTCCTGGGGAATGCCGCCGCCCGTGTCGGTCACGCTGACCCAGACGCCTTCGTTGGTTTGTCCGGTCGCCAACGTCAGCGCGCCATCCTTGCTCATGGCCTGCATGGCGTTTTTCATCAGGTTCACCAAGGCCTGCTTGATCTGCGATACGTCCAACGGCGCCGGATCCAGCCGCCGAGCACATTTGTCGCGGACGGTGATCCCGCGGTTCTCCATCTCCGGACGAAGAAGATTCAGGGTGTCCAGAACCACGTCGTTGAGCGACGCCGGCTTGAGGTTGGGCTTCGTCGGGCGGATGGCTTGAAGGAACTGCGTAATGATGTAGTCGAGCCGGGTGATCTCGCCCTTGGCGACGTCGAGGTAGCCATCAACCTTGTCGAGGATCTCTGCGGCATCGGCCGAAGAAGCCGGTTTGCTTCCACGCAGCAGCGCCTGACGGAGCTTCTTCGATTCCCGGGTGATGAGCTGGAGATGGATGTGGAGCGCGTTGAGCGGATTGCCGATCTCGTGGGCAACGCTTGCCGCCAGCAACGTCAGGGCCTGGATGCGTTCGCTCTCGATCGCCTCGAAGGTCTCCTGCCGGGCTTCGGTGGCGTCGTGCAGGATGAGAGCAAGTCCGGAGCTGCCCTTGGAATCGCCGTCGAGCGGCGCCGCGTAAAGCCGGACGAACCGCGGCTCAGGATAGGAGATCTCGAATTCATGGCGGACGACCCTTGGGCCTCCCTTGATGTCGAGTTTGCTGAGCCGCTTCCAGTCGAGTTCCGGGAGGAACTTGGTGATCGGTTCGCCATCGGCGCCGTCGGTCGGGAGGTTCAACAGGCGGACAGCCCCTTCGTTGAAGTAGAGGATGCGCCCGGCTTCATCGACCACGAGGACGCCGTCCTCGATGGTGTTGAACAGCATCTCGAGGAACGCCCGCTCGCGCGCCAACCGCTCAAGCACCGTCTGCATGCCCTGCGGATCCAGCCGTCCTATCCGGCCGAGGACGCGGTCAAGGAAGCTGGTCTTGGGAGCCATGGTTCAATTCAAAATTTGATATGAGGAGATGCAAAATGCCGGCAACGCGGCCCGCAATCCTCCGGACAGTTTTTCATCGGCCCCTTTGTCATTTTGAATCGTCTCAGAGCCATTTCTTCCGTTTGAACCACCAGTAGGTGATGAGGCTCGAGGCGACTGTCACGGCGATGGCGATTCCGTAGCCGTGCTTCCACTCGAGCTCGGGCATTCCCTTGAAATTCATCCCATACCAGGTCGCCACCATCATGAGGGGCGTGGTGATCAGCGTGATCAGGGTCAGCAGCTTGACGACCTCGCCGGTCTCGTTCGACGACATGTTGAGATAGACCTGCAGGATGCCGGTCAGCGAATCCGTGTAGTTCTGCGCGAGCTCGGAGATGTGGAACAGGCCGTCGTAGACGTTGCGGTAATACGGCACGAGATGGCCGCGGATCATCTTGAACTCGCCCCGGGCGAACCGTGCCAGCACCTCGCGCTGCGGGCCGATGATCTGCCGCAGGTGGAGCACTTCCTTCTTCACCTGGAGGATCTTGTTCAACGTGTCCTTCGTCGGCGAGGTCAGGGCGAGTTGCTCGAGTTCGGCGATCTCGATGGCGAGCTCCTCCAGGGCCGGCTTGTAGTTCTCGACGATCGCGTCCAGCAGGCTGTGCGCGACCCGGTCCGGCGCGCGGGCGATGTGCTGGGTGCTCTTCACGCAGCGCTCTTCGACCAGATGCACCGACCGCAGCGGCGCCTCGTGGAAGGTCACAAGGAAGCTTTTCCCGAGGAAGAAGTTCAGCTCGCTCGTCGCGAACACCCCGTCCTTGCGGCTGTAGTCGACGGCGTGCATCACCATGAAGAGATACGGCGCAAACCGGTCGTCCTCCTTCGGCGAATACTCCTCCACCTTCGGCGACGGGCTGACCATCACGCAGTCCTCGACCGAGAGCGGATGGAAGTGGAACACATCTTCGAGGATGAACTTGGACTCCTCGGGCGTGGCGTTCTCGAGATCCACCCAGAGGAAGAGGTTCGTGTCCGCCAGCAGCGTCGGCATCAGGAACATGTCGATGTCCCGCATGTGGAGACGGCCCTGGGTGGTGAAAGCAAACGAACGAACCATGCGGGAATGATTGGCCCGCCGACCCATGACGGGTCAAGGCGGCGGGAATCGCGATGTTCTAGAGCCCGGCAATTTCCGCCAGCGGCTCGCCGGACTCGATGAGAGACATCGCCGTCTGGAAGTGCTTTCTGAGAATTTCAGCCAGCGCGGCGTCCGAAGTATTGCCGCAGGATCTGCGGCGGAGGGCCAAGCCGTTCGAGCAACGCCACGAAGTCGGAGTCCTTCGTCATGAAAATGGCACCGACCTTTCGGGCCTCGGAGAAAATATGGTCATCCTCCGCATCCCTGAGTCCAAGTTCGCGCAAGGCCAGCGCCTCGAAACCGAACTCAGCAGTGATTCGACGCGCAATCCTCGGAGAAAGGTGGGCATCGAGCCAGATGAGGCCGGTCATACCAGACGTAGGGCCACGGAAACTAGCCGACGGACGCCAAGACCGGATGATCAATCCGACGCCTGACATAGGCGATGCAGGCGCGGACATCGGCCAACTCAAGGTCCGGAAGCTCGTCCACGATCTCCTTCTCGCCGAGTCCCGCCTCGAGGAGGTCGAGAACGTCGCTGACACGGATACGCATTCCCCGGATGCAGGGCCGTCCCCCGCACTGCTTTGGATTCACCGTGATGCGAGCAAGCAGCTTTTCCATGGACTCAATGTCGGCGATTCGGCCCTTACCCGCAATCCTGCAATCAACCTCACCGATCCCGCTTCAACAGATACTCCGCGAGCGCTTCGAGCGCGACCGCCTTGCCTTTGAAGACACCCAGACTCTTGAACGCACGATCGGTCAACTGCTGCGCGATCTTCTTGGATTTTTCCAAGCCCACGACGCTCGGGTAGGTCGCCTTCTGCGCCTGGGTGTCCTTGCCGGCGGTCTTGCCGAGCTGCTCGCTCGTCTGGGTGATGTCGAGGATGTCGTCGATGATCTGGAACGCCAGCCCGACGCAGTAGCCAAACTCGGTCAGCGCCTCCAACTGCTTGGGCGTGCAGTTCGCGCTCATGCCGCCGAGACGCACGGAGCAGCAGAGCAGCGCAGAGGTCTTCCGCTCGTGGATGTATTCCAGCTCCTGCTTGGTGAGCTTCTTGCCTTCGCCTTCGAGGTCCGCGACCTGCCCGGCGATGAGCTGGAGCGAACCCGACGCCTTGGCGATCTCCAGGATGATCTGCCGCATGTCGTAGCGCTTCCACGTGTTGCACTGGGCGGCGATCTCGAAGGCCTGGGTCAACAATGCATCGCCTGCGAGCACCGCAATGCCTTCGCCGAAGACCTTGTGGTTCGTCAGCTTTCCGCGCCGGTAATCGTCGTTGTCCATCGCCGGAAGGTCGTCGTGGATCAGCGAATAGGTGTGGATGCACTCGACCGCGCAGGCCAGCGGCATGGCCTCGGCAATGTCGCCGCTACAGGCCTCGGCCGCGGCGAGCGTGAGCGCAGGCCGCATGCGTTTGCCGCCGGCGAAGAGCGAGTAGCGCATCGCCTTGTGGATGGTGGCGGGCTTGGTCTTTTCCGAAGGAAGAAAGCGGTCCAACGCCGCGTTCACCTGTTCGGTGCGTTCAGCGACGTAGGCTTGGAGATCGAAGCTCCGGTTGGCGTTGCGGGCTCCGGCGCGAGTGGCGGTGGACGACATCGCCAAGGTTTCTAGGGATCAACGAAATGCCCGGCAAGGCGAGAAGATGAATCAGCCCAAGCAGAAAACCTGCTCAACCTTCGAGACCGTCATCCTCCCCATGATGGCGCTTGTAGTATCTCTGCCGTTCTTCAGGAGACATCCGCTCAATGGCCTGAGTTTCTCTCCATTGCATGGCCTCGGCCAACATGGTGAAGGACACGTTCATTCCTTTTGAGGAAACCAGGTCGCGGATCTTCTGAAGTGGGAGACGGAAGAATTCCTTCCGGAAGTTGATCTTGTTGATCCTCAGATCGTCGAACTCGGTGTGGAGCAGGTATTCCAGCGCGGGCGCATCCTCGCTCTGGATCATTGCGTGGACATCGAACTCGAACGGAACCGACGCGTCACCAAGCTCCTTGGGCCTGACCTTGCTCCTTGTGGACCGAGAGAAGCACCTCCAACAGGTTTTCGTGGGTTTCAACTTCAAGGCGTGCCTGTTCGAGCACGGAGAGCTTGGCCTGCTCCTTTGTTCTTCGCGCCAACTCCTTCTTCGTTTTCTGCGCCTCACGTTGCTGCCGTTTCTCGGCAGCTTCAATTGCTCGGAGTGCGGCTTTCCATCCCATTGGTTTGCCGAAAGCTGGCTTGGGCTAGTGGGAGGAGCAACGCGAAACATCTGCCTCTCAAAGAGGTGCCCGCTTGGAAAGCAGGTCGCATCCAAAGGGAGAAGAGTTGGTGCGGACGAGAGGACTTGAACCTCCACTCCTTACGGAACCAGATCCTAAGTCTGGCGCGTCTGCCATTTCGCCACGTCCGCAACCTTAATCCTGAAGGCTTTACGGTTGCGTTTAGAGCCTTTCGTTGCTGCTGCTACACTTTTTGCTGCGGCGTTGCCCTTTGAAACGCACTGCAACCCAAAGCGAGACAACTTCACGACAGCGCCACTCTTACTCCAAGGTTCTCGACCACCGCAAGCACCCGATTCGTGACCCCAGACAGCGCAATGGCTTCCACTAGGCCCGAATTACCGTGGAGGGTGAAGAGGGGCGCAAGCGGCTCTCGCGGATACCTCTGGCTGCTGAGTCCGCCGCAGAGGCCAAAACGGGACCCAGGAAGCTTCTGCCGGAGCGCGCCGAAAACCGGCTGCTCCAAGTCGGGCGTTCTCCCAGATTCGAGGAGGATCTCGCGGGAACTGATCTGCCCTTGCTGGCAGTCACCGGAACGAAGCCGGCGACGATCATCACGGAAGAAAAACACTGGCGCGTCGCCTTGGGGCATCTGAGCAACGAACACGCGCAGGCGCAGGCGGCTCGCCTGAGCTTTGGTCCATCGGTTGCCGTTTTGCCCGACGCCCGGACAGGCTGAGCGCGGCGCAAAAAAATCCCATGGAAGGCCGGGGTCCCAACTTTCCAGAGGCAGACCGTCCCCACGGGGTCGGGGAGGCAGATTGGGGAGATACTTTTGAGGCATGGGACCCACTTTCCCAACGGCTTCGTTCCTTAGCCCGTCATGGGGGCGGAGAAGGCAGTTTGGAGAGCCAATCCGTGCCGGGCAGACCGTATCCCTTCCGCCGCGCAGCCAAGGCGGGCTGGATGATCATCAAGCCTAGGGTCGATCTCGCGGCCGTAGATGAGAGGCCACAGCCGACGGCAATTCCCGGTAATGTCAGTGGCCTGCTCCTCGGCAAAAGCAGGGCGGAACAGATCCACGGAAAGGCGCAGCTCCCGGATCAATTCATCCTGCGTGGGATGGCCTGTCCGGGCGATCACCCTGCGGAAGGCCTCAATGTCTTTTTCCTCAAGCGGGTTGAGCTTGCCTATCAAAATGTCGATCGGGTCGGGCACGATGACCGTGCAGTGGCCGATCTTGTAGGAGCGCGTGCGTTTGAACCAATCCGGGCTGGTCCTGAAGCTCACCCGCGAACTTACTTGAAAGCAGAAATCAGACTACCCTTCCCCGAGGCCCGCCTTTCCCGCGCATGACACCAAGATTTCGTCGTCCCCATCCTCGCCGAAAATATCCACGACCGCGCTCAATAGGGAGAAATCGACGGTCAACTGCAACGGGATCGATCCAAACAAAGTGATCGTGAACGGCCTGCCTCCCGGAGGTGCGGCCACGAGTTTCTCGATGGCTTTCCCGGCGGGCGTTTGCGCGAACTCTTCAGGCCACGAGGCCGAATCCATTCTGGCAGGCGCGGGTGAAATGAACGGCCTGATCCACGAGCCGGTTGGCGACGGCGGGATCGTTCCTCAATTGCTTGGGAAGGCGGTGGTCGTGGAGCGAGAAGGAGACGTTTCCGGTGCTGGTGGCCTCCGGCTGGGCGGCCAATAAAATTAAAGGGATGGTTGAGCGTGCGGCGGCTCCTTGGCAGCGGGTGGCGCTCATGCTGAAACCATTTCGCTGGCAGGACTTCTTGACCACTGTCGTCAGCCTTAACTTGCGAGGAACGCCCGCTTTCCACTTGGAAGGCTGGAAGCGCCCATGATCCGATTCGCGCTCCGCCTCGCCACCGCACATGGGACCGTCCGCCAAAATTTCCCCGCGTGCTCGCACTTCCGTAGTGAAACCGACAACTGAAATTGCGACCGTGAAGCCGTTCAATCCCCGCTTCCCCACCGCTTCCCGCAGTTCTCCTGGGACGACTCGCGCCGTTCGGATCGGTTCCGACAAACGACCGGCCGGCTATTCGTAGCGCAGGGCCTCGATCGGATCGAGGTTGGAGGCCTTGAGGGCGGGGAAGAACCCGAAGCAGATTCCGATCAGCGCGCTGGAACAGAAGGCCATGATGACGGAGTTGGTCGCGATCAACGTGGGCGTCTGCATCAGGCTGGAAAGGCGTTCTGATGCGAGCCAACCAAGCAGGACGCCGATCAGCCCTCCGACGATGCTGAGAGTGACGGCTTCAATGAGGAACTGCATGAGGATGTCGCGGCCGCGGGCTCCGACCGCGAGGCGGACGCCGATCTCCCGGGTGCGCTCGGTCACGCTGACGAGCATGATGTTCATGATGCCGATGCCGCCGACGAGGAGCGACACGCCGGCGACGGATCCGAGAAGGATCGTCAAAGTCTCCGAACTGGCCGTGGCGACCTCGCTGATCTCCTGCTGGTTCCTCGTCATGAAGTCGTCCGTCTCCTCGGTGGTGCGGTGGCGTTCTCGGAGAAGCTCGGTGATCTGCGCCTGGACGCCGTCGATGTTCTTCGGGTCTTCGACCTGGACCATGAAGGAACGGAAGGACGTGCCGCCCGCGAGCCTCTTCATCGAGCTGGTGTAGGGCATGAGGATGACGTCGTCCTGGTCGCTTCCATACATGCTCATGCCCTTGGGCGCGAGCAGCCCGACAATGGTGAAGGGGGCGCTGCCGATGCGGACGATCTGGCCGACGGGGCTCTCGCCCTCGCCGAAGAGGGCGACGGCCGTGGTCTTTCCGATGAGGGCGACCTTGCCGGCGCGCTGGACGTCGCCCTCGTTGAAGTTGTCGCCGTCCGCGAACTTCCACGCGCGGATGGTGGGATAGTCGGCGCCGACGCCCATGACGGAGACGCGGGCGTTCTTGTTGCCGACGGCCACCTGGGCGTTGTTGCGGACCTCGGGGCTGATGCCGGCGATGCCCTTCACGTCCTTCCTGATCGCGTCGTAATCCTCCTTCGTCAGCGTGCCGGCGGAACCGAAGCCCATGGAGACGCCGCCGCGGCGGGAGTTGCCCGACATGACCTGCACGACGTTCTGGCCCATGCTGGCGATGGACGCCTCGATGCGGGCCTTGGCGCCGTTGCCGATGCTGACGACCGAGATGACCGCGGCGACGCCGATGATGATGCCGAGCATCGTCAGGAGGGAACGCAGCGTGTTCCGCTTGAGGGCGCGGAGGGCGAGCTTGAGGGCGTTTAGGACGATCATGGTGCGAGGTTCACGGCGGCTTGTTCGCGGGTCAGCTTGCCCAGCTCCTCGGCGGCGTTGTGCCGTGGGCCGACCTGTTCGTCACGGACGATGCGGCCGTCGCGCATGACGACCATCCGCTTGGCGTAGCTGGCCACGTCAAGCTCGTGGGTCACCATCATGATGGTCATGCCCGCGTCGTTGAGCTGCTGGAAGATTCCCATGATCTCGATGCTGGTCTGGCTGTCCAGATTGCCGGTGGGCTCGTCGGCGAGGAGGAGCTTCGGATCGTTGACGAGCGCGCGGGCGATGGCGACACGCTGCTGCTGGCCGCCGGAGAGCTGGTTGGGCGTGTGGTCGAAGCGCTGTCCCAAGCCCACCTGTTCAAGCGACTTCATCGCCCGTGCCTTTTGTGCGGAAGCGGACTTCGAAGGCCGGGCGTAGAGCATCGGAAGCTCGCAGTTCTCAAGGGCGCTGGTTCTGGCGAGCAGATGGAATCCCTGGAAAACAAAGCCGATCTTCTGGTTGCGGAGGTCGGCGAGCTGGTCGCGGTCCAACTTGCTGACGTCGACACCGTCGAGCATGAAACGACCGCCGCTGGGACGGTCGAGGCAGCCGACGGTGTTCATCAGGGTGCTCTTGCCCGAGCCGGACGCTCCCATGACGGCGATGAACTCGCCGGCCTGGACGGTGAGGTTCACACCGCGGACGGCGTGGACCTGGATGTCACCCGACTGGTAGGTCTTCTTAAAGTCCTCAAGCTGGACGATGGGCGTGGACATGGCTTGGAGGTAAATGGCTGATCAACGCCCGCGGAATCCGCCGCCGCCAAACGGGCTACCGATGCCGCCGGGCGCCCCGCCGGCTGGGCGGGCTGCGGTTGCCGTCTCGGTGACGACCAAGCCGGTGATGACTTCATCGCCTTCCTTGAGCCCGTCTAGGACCTCCACGTTCGTGGCGTCCTCGAGGCCGGTCTTGATGGTGATCCTGCGAGCCATTTGCATGGGTTTCCCGTCGGGGGAGTTGGTCTTCACCAGCAGATACAGGCTCTGGGAAACCGGAGCGTCTCCGACACGAAGGCGAGGAACCGCCGCGGCGGCACCACCCGCTCCGCCGCCGCGGCCCCCGCCAAATCCGCCACCGGCACCGGCTGCCCCGCCGCCTTCGGCGAAGCGGGCGCGCATCTGGGCCATCCGGTCTTCCATAACTTTCTTCTGCTCGGGCGTGAGAGTGGCCATCCATTTCTCGCGTTCGCCAGACTCGGGGCGTCGGCCTTGCGCGGTCCAGGGCGGTATGGGCATGCCGTCGGGTCCGAGGGCGACGGGTGCGTTCGTGGCGGCCGCATCGGCGATCGCCGTGGCGTTGGTTCCGGATTCGGACTTGATGATCGATGCTTCGGGTGGCTTGACGCGGAAGGCCGTCTTAGGCACGCGGAGCACGGCTTTCTTTTGGCCGGTGATGATCGTCGCGGTGGTCGTCATGCCCGGGCGGAGCTTCAGGTCGTCGTTGGCGACGTCGATGATGGCCGAATAGTTCACCACGTTCTGGTTGGTGATCGCGGCGAAGCGCACCTGGCGGATGATTCCCTTGAAAGGCCGGCCAGGGAAGGCGTCGACCGTGAACTCCACGTTCAATCCCTCGGTCACGTTGCCGACATCGGCCTCGGAGACCATGGCGTCGATCTGCATCTTGCGAAGGTCGTTGGCGATGGTCATCAGCGTCGGGGTGTTGAGGCTGGCGGCGACGGTCTGGCCGATGTCGACGTTGCGGCTGATTACCACGCCGCTGATAGGGGCGTAGATCGTGGCGCGGGAAAGATCGACTTCGGCCGTGTCCACGGCGGCTTCACGGGTCAGGACCTGGGCCTTGGCCTGCTGGCGCTGGACACGGGTCTGGTCGTATTCGGACTGGGCGATGAGCCTGTTCTTCAGGAGTTCCTCGGAGCGTTTGAAGTTGAGTTCCGCCAGCTCGAGGCTGGCTTGGGAGTTGGCAAGATCGGCCTTGGCCGACTTCATCCGCGTCATGTAGGTGCCGGAATCGATCTCGGCGAGGAGCTGGCCTTCCTTGACGGTGGAATTGAAGTCGACGGTGAGATTGGTGATCTGCCCGGAGATCTGGCTGCCGACGGCGACGGTCTTGATGGGGGACAACTGGCCGTTGGCGCTGACCGACTGGGTGACGTCGCCCTTGGCCACGGCGGCGGAGCGGAACTCCACCGGCCCCGAGGTCGGGTTTTTGCTGCTCCAATACTTCCACCCGCCGAATCCGGCTGCGGCGAGCACGATCACGAGGACGATCCACTTCATAAATCTTGGGGGCGGGTCTGAAAACGGTTCCGGGACTGGTTTCTAGAAAGTGGGCCGGCAGGAGCCCACTTGCAAGCGGGCCGGTGCCGGAACGGCACCGGCCCACCTGTTAAACGGTCAATCGATCAGAGCTTGGACTTGGCTTCGGCCGGGACTTCGACCTTGGCGGTGCCGACGTCCTTGATCTCGACGGTGGTGGTGCGGGCCATCGTGCGGTCCTCGCCGTCCTGGGTGGTGATGGTCGCCTTGGACTTCAGCTCATACTTGGCGATGACGCCGTCCTTTACCCAGAATACGGCCGAGGCAGACGCGTTTTTGGGGGCGGGCGCACCCTGACGACGGCCGCGCATCGAGGCGAGTTCGGCCGCGCCTTCCGGGCTGATTTCAACGGTGAACTTGCCGTCGGCGGCCTTCACTTCCTTGGCCTTGGCGAGGATGTTGGTCGCCTCACCACCGGCGCTGCGCTGGCTCGCGAAAAAGCGGCCAAAGTTCGGTCCACCCCCGGTGTTGGCCTCGAGTTCGGCAGACGACTTCCAGCCGTCGGGCGTCTTCACGGCGACCTTCGAATCCTTCATGACCACTTCGATCTCGTTGTCCTGCATTTTGGTCGAGATATGGGTGAAACCACCCTTCTCGGTCTTGCCGTTGACCGGCGCCGGGGTCCACTGGCCACCTTCGATCTCGGTGGTGGAGGTCCAAGCATAGCTGGACTTGTCCTGAAGTTTGGCGGCGGCGGCGGCAAGGTCGGCCTTGGGCTCAGCGGCAAGGGCGGTGAGCGAGGTGGCGGCGAGGAGGGACAGGTAGCTGAGTGCTTTCATGGGGCTGGTTCTGGGTTGGTGGTTGGTCCGAGAGGAAGACCGGCGACCTCTCAGGTGGTTACACCGAATCCTGGGCGGATTCCCGGGCAAAGTCGAACACTTGGTCATTGGACACGCCGCCGGTCCGGCCTATCAAGGCACATCATCCGTCCACCACCATCCCGAGGAGCCGTTCGGACGGGGGTTGCGGGCCTGACTAGGCTCGGAGAACGGGACTCCGGAGCATCCGCCGGAACATTTCGTCTAAGGATCCGTCCGTCCGTGTGTCGTAGAGGGTGAGATGCCCCCGCTGAACGGACCAAAGAAACCGGACCGGCGCCGAACGCGATGATGCGACGCCGCCCGAGAACAAGCCGATGACCGTGGCCAGTCCAGAATCCGCCAGCACCAGTCAGCCGCCCCGATCCGAGACGATCGAGGAGCTGTTCGGCGCGCTGGAATCACCGCTCCTCAGCTACGCGCTGCGGCTCGTCGGCGACCGCGCCCAGGCGGAGGACATCGTCCAGGACGCGTTCATGAAACTTCACGCCCAGTTCGCCGAGGTCCGCGAGCCCCGCCGATGGCTTTACCGCATCGTGCACAACCTCGCCCTCAACCATCGCCGCCAATCCGGCAAGCTCGTAGCCCTGCCGGAATCGGGCGCGGCGAATCCGAATGGAACCGCCTCCGACCGCGAGACCGCCGACACCGAACCCCTGCCCGACGAACAGATCATCCGTTGGGAAGGCATCGGGCTCGTCCGCCTCAGCCTCTCGGCGCTGGACGAACGCAGCCGCGAAGTCGTCCGGCTGAAGTTCGACGACGACCTTTCCTACCAGCAGATCGCCGGACGAACCGGCCTGAGCAACGGCCACGTCGGCTACCTCCTCCACCACGCGCTCAAGACCCTCGCGGCCGAGCTCAACCGCGCGGGACTCCTGCCATGAACCCATTCTCCAACGATCCTCCCGGCCAGGACGATCCCGAGCTCCGCATCACGGCATTGCTCCTGGGCGAACTCTCCAAGACGGCCGCAGCCGACCTGCGCCAGGAAATCGCCGCCAGCGCCGCCCTGCAAAAACTCCACGACGAACTCGCCCGCACCATCGGCCTCGTCCGTGAAGCCCGCGGAGCGGCGGATGAAAAGACGGGGCCCACGGCGGAACCGCTCACCCTGTCGTTCGATAAACGAAACCGTCTCTTTGCGGCGTTCAAAACGGTTCCCTTGCCGGTGGCCGAGAAGAAACGACGGCTGGTCGTTCCGTGGCGGGAAGCCGCGTCCGTGGCGGCCATGCTGGCCGTGCTCGCGGGTGTCACGACGCTGGTGTTGAACCGGGGCCTCCAGCCGGAAGACACGCTCTCGGACCGGATGGCCCTCTTCTTCGGGCGTGAAAAATCCTACAAGACACCCGGCGGCGTGACTCCGTTGCCGATGGGGGAGGTGGTCACGTCGGCGGAGTCCAAGGAGATCCGCCTTTTAGCGTATGACGCGGCGAGTTCGCCGCTGGATGGACGGGCCGCCGGGGTCGAGGCCAAGTCCTCTTCGGCCCGTGGATCCGATCCGGCGTCTGCCCAGCCGCCCATGCTCAATCCGGCTGGCGAACCCGTTGTGAATGGCCGGCTCGGCGTCGGGCAGAATGGTGTCGAGCTGGAATCCGAAGCGGTGGATCCGCAATACAGGACCCGCTATGGCATCGCGCTGAACCTGCCTCTCAAAGAACCCGCCCCGGCCGCCTACGCCGACGCGGGAAACGCTTCCGGCACACCCGCGCTGACGGTTGCCGATTCCAGGCCGCGTCAGGAACCACAAGCGACTCGTTTTGCCATCGCTCTTCCTTCCAGCGCGGAACCAGCCAAGGCGGGCGCCGATGACTTCGCTGCCCTGAGCCGTGGTGAACGCACCGCGCTCGGGGTCGACACTCGCTGGGAGAGCAGTTCCACGGCCGCCTTCGACAAAGCTCCGGTGGCAGAAGCCTTCTTCCGGCAGACGAGTCAGCCTGAAAGCCTGGCGCGAACCGAACTTTCCCGGCGTGCCGACGCTGCCGGTGCAAAGGCCGGTTCTACTTGGGAGTTCCGAAACTCCGGCCGCACCGAGGTCGCCCTTCAGAGCGAGAGCAAGTTCGTTGCGGCGGGTGATCTTTTGGTCGATGCCGACCGATACGCGGCCGCCGTTCCGCCGCCGGCCACGTCTCCGGCTTCGGAAGCACCCGAAGGCATGAAGGCGAATTTCGGCATCACCCTGGCAACCGCCCAGCCCTCCGGGGGCGGACTCGCAGGCGGCGGTGGGGGCGGCGGTGGACACGGACTTGAAGGCCGCGCGTATTCACGCGAGGCAGTGGATGGGTTGACGACCAAACTCGCACCGCCGTTGGTGGTCTCGGGACCGGCTCCCGCACAGGCGGCCAAGGGCAGGGCCTGGTTTGAGCAGAAGCCCGCCGCAGAAAGGGAGAAGCAGGTCTTGGCATTCCAGGCCGTCGATCAGAAGGACTCTTTTGGGACCGAGTTGAAGTCCCGATTGGCCACCGCAGCCGGCGCCTCTGCGCCCGTGTTGACGGACGGCGGTGTGGCCTCCGCCGCCGAGTTCAACCAGCCGGCTCCGGCCCCCATGGCCGCGTATCGGGTTCCGGTTGCGGCCCGGAGTTACTTCTTCGATGCGAGCGATCCGGCGAAAGGCGCTAAGCCCGTGGACAAGGAACTCGCGGACCGACCCATACCGGCCCGTTCAGGTGGATTGTCGGACAATGCCGAATCCCGCGTGCGGCAGCTGAAGGAAGTGGAAGCGGTGAGCTTGGTTGCCCAAAGCGGCCCGGAAGAACTCTACGCCAAGGCCCAACCCGCCGCGCCGGCCCCCACCCTCGACTTGCCCACGATCAACGGCCGCGAACTGGGGCGGAAAGAGCTCAGGGCTGCAGGGGCCAACGGGGACTTTATCCTTTCGAAGTCGAAGAATCAGGTCGGAGGCAACGTTGGGGATCCGGAAGGGATCGGAGCTCTCGAGTCCGCCGCCAAGTCGGACGCGAAGGCGGAGTCTTTGAAGCGACTCAGTAAGCTTTCGGTGGACGAACGGATTCAGGAAACCGACGGAGAACGCTCCGTCCTCAAGCGCTCGATCGTTTTGCCCGCATCGGGAACGGGCGACTCGGGCGTCATCGTCGCCGGGAAGCCGGCCACGGCGGCGGCCTTGGACACGGCGGGCGCGGTGCGCAAGAAGATCGCGGCCGGAGGCCAAAAGCTGGCCGCGCTCAAACAGGTCGAGGAACGCGCCAAGGTCTCCAAACTCGAGGATGCGGCCACTCCCCGCACCCCCGCGCCGAACGCCGCCGTTCCCCAGCCCGAGGTGGCCACGGCGGAGAACGCTTTCTCCACGTTCTCGCTCAACGTCGCCGACGTCAGCTTCAAGCTCGCCGCCGCCAGCCTGGAAAAGGGCGCGATGCCGGACGTGTCGACCATCCGCAGCGAGGAGTTCATCAACGCCTTCGACTATCGCGACCCCGAACCGCCGGCGGGCGTTCCCATCGCCTTCGCCACCGAACGCGCGCGGTATCCGTTCGCGCATGACCTCGACCTCGTCCGCTTCTCTGTGAAGACGGCCGCCGTCGGACGCCAGCCTGGCAAGCCCTTCAACATCGTCCTCGCGATCGACAACTCCGGATCGATGGAACGCGCCGACCGCGTGCGCATCCTCCAGGAATGCATCCGCACCCTCGGTTCCCAGCTCCTGCCCGAGGACCGCATCAGCGTCGTGTCGTTCGCCCGGACGGCCCGTCTCTGGGTCGATGGCGTCCCGGTGGTCGAGGCCGGTGACCTCGCCGAACGCATCGGCCGTTTGACGCCCGAAGGCGGCACCAATCTCGAGGAGGCGATGAACCTCGCCTACAAGACCGCGCTGCGGCACTTCGTTTCCGGCGGCGTGAACCGCGTCGTCCTCATCACCGACGGCGCGGCCAACCTCGGCGAAGTCGAACCCGATTCCCTCAAGCAGAAGGTCGAGGCGCAGCGCAAACAGGGCATCGCCCTCGACTGTTTCGGCATCGGCTGGGACGGCTTCAACGACGACCTGCTCGAAGTCTTGTCGCGCAACGGCGACGGCCGCTACGGCTTCATCAACACGCCCGAAGCGGCCGCGACGGAGTTTGCCGGGCAGCTCGCCGGCGCGCTCAAGGTGGCCGCGTCCGACGTGAAGGTGCAGGTGGAATGGAATCCGCGCCGCGTCACCTCGTATCGCCAAATCGGCTACGCCAAACACCAGCTCAAGAAGGAGCAGTTCCGCGACAACACCGTCGACGCCGCCGAGATCGGCGCGGCCGAGGCCGGCAACGCGCTCTACACCGTGCAGGTGAATCCGGCCGGGGAAGGCCCGCTCGCCACCGTGCGCGTGCGTTTCCGCGTGCCGAACACGTCCGACTACCGCGAGCACGAATGGATCGTGCCCTACGCGACGCCCGCGCCCGCGTTGGATCAGGCGAGTTCCACGCTGCGTCTCGCGGCGACGGCGTCCGCCTTCAGCGAATGGCTGGTGGCCAGTCCGTTCGCGGCCGAGGTCACGCCCGACAAGCTGCTCGGCTATCTGCGCGGCATTCCCGAGATGCGTCCGGCCGATCCGCGGCCCAAGCAGCTCGAAACGATGATCCGCCAGGCGAAGACGATTTCGGGGCAGTGAGGTTCATCCACGAAGGACACGAAGAAGCACGAAGCAGGAACCGCAGATGAGGCAGAGAATACAGAACGCAGACGACCTTGAATTGCTGGTAGGGCGAAGGCTCCCGACGAGCCGCCCTGCTGTTTTCAGAACTACAAGCACGCCACGGCGGCCGCGTCATCGGGCATCCAAGCGGGTTGGCTTCCCGCGAGAATCGTTCTGGTCAAATGTCGGTTTCGAGGCGGCTCGGCGGGAGCCTTCACCCTACCAGTCTTCCGCCCTTGGTGTCCCTTCGTGGATGATCCCATTCCCTGCTCCGACTCCAGAGGAGCCGTCTGTTTATAGAATCCCGGCGACCCACAAAACGAAGCTCCGGAGGAGCGACCTGTTTGGGCCGCTCCTGCGGAGCTTGGGGAACAATCGTGAGGCCGGGCGTTCTATAAACAGGCCGGCCCTCCGGGCCTGGGGAGCGACGTCGCGGACGGGGGCGTTTGCCGATGGGATGGCCTCAGTCGGCTGGCCGCAACGCGGATGGACCTCCTGGCCGGGCGAGGACGCCCGGCCTACGGAGCCAGACACTTCTCTTACAAGCCCCAGACACATTCGCCGCGCGGCTGCGGCACACTGCTTTAGCAATTTCCATGAAACGCATCCTTACTCGGCTGGTCTTCGGAACGCTCGTTCTCGCCGTCTCGCTGCTCAGCGCGTCGGCCGCCGACACCAAGGTCGAAGCCAAGAGCATCTCGATCAACGGCGGTGCCGAAGACGGCAAGGCCAAGCTCACCATCGAGGCCAATCTGCTCGGCCACGCGGCCTCCGAGCGCGTGATCCATTCCACCACGATCCAGCACGCGCTCCAGATCACGCGCGACAAACACGCCCACACCGTCGTGGCCACGTTTGACGTTCTCCAGGGAGATCCGCGCGAACTCACGCTCGTCCTCGGCGGCGAAGGAGACATCCGCAGCGTGACTGGATCCGCTCTGCAGGACTGGGGCGTCCGGCAGGAAACAAACGGCGTGCGCACGCTCGTCCTCCGGCCCAAGCGGGCTGATAAGCCGATCACGCAGCTCGCGGTCACGATCACCGCCGAACGCGATCTTCGGACGTGGGCCAACCCGGTGAAGCCCCTCACCTTCTCGTCGCCGCAGTCCGCCTTGGCGCAGGGGTTCCTCAAGGTCGATGTCGCGGCCGACCTGGCGGCCGAACCGATCAACCCGACCGGCCTTGTGCCGATCGACGCCAAGTTCCTTCCCGAAACCCTCCGGGGCACGAACAAGGCCGATGATCTGGAGCCGCTCGCCTTCCGCCTGCAGGGCGCGAGCTACAGCATCCCGCTGAACGTCACCACGACCGATCCCGAGGCGCGGAGCGCGGTGGTGCGCGACTTCAAGCTGGAGGGCGATCTTGCCGGAGGCGCCGCGTCGTTCATTTATTCCGCGACGGTCCGCGTGAACAACCCGCGCGGCGCCTCGTTCACCCTGCTGGCCGGTGCGGTGGCGCTGAACGAACTCGATCGCCACCCCGATTGGCGGCTGCGGTTCGTGAACGGAAACTTCATGACCGTCTTCGACAAACCCGGCGACTACGCGGTGCGCCTGCGGTTCCACGCGGCGGTGAAACCGGCGAATGGCTGGAACAGCGTCGACTTCCGCGTGGCTTCCTCGCCGCTCCAGCCGGTCACGTTGCGCGGGCTCGCGCCGGACACGCAGTTCGCCTTCGGCAACGCCGCGCGGCCGGAACGTTCCGGCGCCGAGTTCCGCAGCTTCCTCCCGCCCGACGGCACGGTGCGTTTGGCTTGGAAGGAATCGCGGCCCGAAGCGGAGGGAAAACTTTTCTACGCGGCCGAAATGCTGGCGCAGGTGAGCGTCGGCGCCGGGCTTGTCCGCCAGAATGCGCTCATCGAAGGCAAGGTCATGCAGGGCGAGCTTAGCCGCATCGTCCTCATGCTTTCCGGCGCGGGCAACGTCACGGCCGTGCAGGGCCCGAATGTTCTTTCGTGGAAGGTCGAGCCGGTGCCGCAGACGCAGGACCGCATGCTGGTCGTGCAGTTCAACCAGCCGCAGAAGGACGCGTTCTCGCTCCAGGTGCAGATGCAGACCGAGCTGGGCGCGTTGCCGCAGTCGGTCGAGACGATGCGCCTCAAACCCGAAGGCGCGACGCGTTTCGCCGGACACATCCGCGTCGTCAACGAAGGCGCAGTCAGACTCGAGGTCGTGAAGTCCACCGGCCTGTCGCAGATCTCGCCCGAGCAGTTTCCCGAAACGGCGGCGACCAAGGTTTGGCTGGGCGCGAAGTCCGGCCAGCGGTTCGCGTTCCGTTTCTCCAGCACCGATTTCGCGCTGCGGATCCAGGCGGACAATGTCCTGCCTGAGCTGAGCGTGTCACAGCTCCTTGCGTATCATCTCGGCGAGACCGAGCTGGCGATCGACGGGGAGTTCGAGTTGGACATCCGTGAGGCGCCGCTGCGCGAAGTGCTGCTGCGGATCCCGAAGGGTTTCGCCATCGCGCGGGTCACCGCCTCCGGCCTGAGCGACTACTTCGTCCGCGAACCGGCCGACCAGCCCGATGCCGAACTGCGCCTCGTCTACGGCTCTCCGATCGCGGATCGCCAGGTCATCCAACTGCGCCTGGAACGCAACGGCGCGCTCGGCCAGACGAACTGGTCCCCGCCACGCGTCGAAGTGCTGAAGGCGAAGTCCACGCGCGGCCACATCGCCGTATCGGCGGACGCCGGTTTCCGCCTGACACCCGATCGCACGGTGGGTCTGAGCGACATCGCCACGGCGTTCTTCCCGAAGAAGGTCGCGGGCATCCAGGCGGCGTTCCGGCTGGCGGAACCGAACTGGGAAGCGGCCCTGCGCGTCGAGCGTCTCCCGCAGTCGATCCAGGCGGACGTGTTCCACCTCTTCTCCATCGGCGAAGGCATCGCCTATGGCAGCAGCACGATGAACTTCTTCATTTCGGGCGCGCCCGTGTCGCAGTTTCTCGTCTCGCTGTCCGACGAATACTTCAACGTCGAGTTCACCGGGAAGGACCTCCGGAGCAACTGGCAGAAGACCACCAACGGCTACCTCGTCACGATGAACACGCCCGTCTCCGGCGCCTACACCCTGCTCGCGAGCTACGAGCGTCCGTTCAAGGCCCAGGGCGACACGTTGACCTTCACCGGTGCGCGGCCCGTCGATGCCCAGAACGAACAGGGCCACACGCTCGTGGTCAGCGCGTATCAGTTCCAGGTGAAGCCCTCCAACGTGTCGTCCAACCTGCTCGAACTGGAGACCGCGGAAGTGCCCGCCGAATACCGCCTGTTCTTCGACGCGCCGATCCTCAAGGCCTACCGCTACGCCTCGCGGCCGTTCAACCTGCAGCTCACGTTGAGTCCGTTGGTCCAGGGCGAGACCCTCAGCCTGGTCGTCGACCGCGCCGCGTTGACCACCCGCATCTCGAAGGATGGCGACGTCATCACCGACGCGCGTTATTTCGTGAAGAACCGCGGCAATCCGCATCTCAAGCTGACCCTTCCCGCCGACACGAAGCTTTGGTCGGTCACGGTCAACGGCGCGACCGTCGTGCCGGTCAAGGACGGTGCGTCCGACCTCATTCCGCTGCCGCAGCGCGGGGATCCGAACACCGTGCAGACTCTGGATCTCAAGCTCGCGACCCGTTCCAAGAATCCGGCCCGGGTGACCGCCGCCGCGCCCATCGTCTCGGCGCCGGTGCTGCTGGCCGATTGGAACCTGGAACCCGATGCCGGACAGAAGCTCGTCTATCGCAGCGGCTCGCTCGCGCCGGTCGGCGGCTTGCCGGATGTCTCGGGCTTCGCCGCGTTGGCGCGGATCTTCAGCCACTCGGGCGATGCCTGGCTGAAGCTGGGTCTTGCCGGCGGGGTTCTTCTCTTTGGGTTGTGGGCCTGGAAATGGGCGTCGGGGAACGGCTCCCATCGCTTCGGTGTCCGGCATTTGGGTGGTGCCGTCGTCGGGGCGGTCGGAGTTCTCCTCGCGGCCGTGGTCTTGGTCGACCTCGCCGAGAGGGCTTCCAGCCAGCGCATCACGATGTCCGACTCCATCACGCTCCTCGCGCCCGTGCAGCAGGGCGGAAGCGCGTTGACCATCGAGGTCGCCAACGTGGCCAACGACGCCAGCGGTGACTCGTTCATCGGCCGTGCGTGGCCGGTGGTCCTCGCTTTGTTCGTCTGGGGTTACGCGTTCCTTGGCGGCCGCGATGACTCCAAGCGGCTGCTCGTGATGTTGGGATGGACGTGCATGGCGTGGGCCGTCCTGCGCCTGTCGAACAGCTCGGGAACGTTCTTCCTTCTTGTCGCCCTTTTCCTGCTCATCCACCTGGTCGTGCCGGCCGGCCGGGCCCTCTTCAACGTGCCCCCGGCGCCGCCGCGCAACGACGATCCGGCTTCGTCCGCCACGGCCACCATAGTCAGCCTGCTCCTGCTGCTAGGCGTGACGCCGCTGGCCGGATCGGCCCAGGCCGCGCCGGCCGGTAGGGCGAAGGCTCCCGCCGAGCCGCCTAAAAGCCTCCGTCAAGTTGACGGTTCCAGCGGCACCGGTTCGGCTTCCCTCGATGGGCCCGAAGGTTCTGCCAACACCACAAGGCGGCTCGGCGGGAGCCTTCGCCCTACCGGCGTTTCGTCGATCCGCAGCCGTGAAGGCGCCATCGCCGACTCGGTGATCCAGGAAGTGCGGATCGACGAGAAGTTCGCCCTTGTCACCGCGAAAATCCGGTGGACGGCCGGGCAAGGCCAGATGCTGCCCATCCTGCTCGACCCCGGGGTGCTCACGAAGATCGTGTTCCCGTCGAACTCCGTGCGCCATGTCCAGACGATCCTCAGCGGCAAACGCACCCACCAGCTTGTTGCCCTTGCGGACGGCCCATCCGAGATCGAATTGCAGTATCAGCTCCAGGTCGGTCAACGCGCCGGAGAGAGCGGATTCGAGTTGGCGACCCCGCATGGCCTGGTCAACCGGATCAGCGTCACGTTGCCGGAGATGGACGTCGATGTGGGCGCGACCAACGCCGTGTCCGTCGTGCGCAGCACCGGCGGAACGAACACCACCGTCGCCACGCTCGTGCTCGAGCCGGTGACCCGTTCATGGATCTCCTGGAAGCCCCGGAGCCGCGACGTGCGCAAGGAGAAGCCCGTGTTCTACGCCGAAGTCTTCCAGCTCTATGCACCCGTCGGCGGTGTGATCGAAGGCGTGCATCAGGTCCAGATCCGTCCCGCCCAAGGCGAACTCGGTGAACTTGTTTTCGACGTGCCCATGGGCGCGACCATCACGGACGTCGTGACCCCGGTGCCGCCAGAGTCCGCCAACCGGCTGGGCTTCATCCCGAACATCGTTTCGCTTTGGCGCTTCGATCCCGATACGCGGAAACTGCGCGTCACGCTCAGCCCGCAGCAGTCGAAGCCGTTCACGCTGGTCGTCCGCTCACAGGTCGCGACGGGGCCGCTTCCCTTCGAGCAGAAGGCCGGACTGCTCGGCGTCGTGGGTGCGGCCGGCCAACTGGGATCCGTCGGCGTCGCCACGGGCTCCGAAGTGCAGCTCGACAATGTGACGACCGAATCG
Source organism: Verrucomicrobiota bacterium (assembly GCA_947476875.1). Taxonomy (GTDB): domain Bacteria; phylum Verrucomicrobiota; class Verrucomicrobiia; order Limisphaerales; family CANJSG01; genus CANJSG01. The sequence continues at coordinate 50,693 of CANJSG010000001.1, forward strand.
CTCTCCGCGATCAACCTCGAGGATTTCCCGGTCTCCGTGCTCCAGCCGCTGCGCAGCCAGATCGCCGGACTCACGCTGCGCCGCGCGTTCCGCCACGCGGACGCCAAGGGCACCTTGACCGTGAAGGCCTCGGCCGTGGAACCCGACGTGCGTGTCGAAACCCAAGAGACCCTTTCGCTCGGCGACGACCGGTCGCTGCTCGCGGTCAACGCTGCGTTGACCATCACCCGCGCCGGCATCTTCCGCGTCAGCTTCGCCCTGCCGGCCGGACTCGACGTCGAGTCGATCAGCGGCGGCGCGCTCAGCCATTGGACGGAGCTGAAGTCCGCCGAAGGAAGGATCATCACGCTTCATCTCAAGGGCCGCACCGAAGGCCAGACGCAGTTCGCGGTGAACCTTGCCGGACCCGGCACGAAGTCCGCGAAGAACGTGGCGGTGCCCCGGCTGACCTTTCGCGAAGCCGGCAAACAACGCGGCCAACTCGTCATCGTTCCGGAACAGGGGATGCGCCTGCAGGTGGCCACGCGCGACGGTGTCACCCAGCTTGACCCGCAGAAGTCCGGCATCCGGCAGAAGGGTGTGCTCGCCTTCCGCCTGCTCCAGCCCGACTGGGCGCTCGCGCTCGACGTCGAACAGGTCGACGCCTGGGTGCAGGTCACCGGCCTACAGCACCTGACCGTCACCGAAGCCCAGCTCAAGGCCACGGCGAACCTCCAGTATCAGATCGAAAACACCGGCTTGAAGGCCCTCCACATCCGCGTCCCGGCCAATGCCGAAGGCGTGCGGTTCCGGGGCGAACAAGTCGCGGACTTCCTGCCCGTCGCCGGCTCGGTCACCAACGGCCTCCAGACCTGGGAAGTGAAGCTGCATCGCCGCATCATCGGGAAGTATCTGCTCCAGGCCACCTGGCAGACGCCGCTCGCCGAAGCCTCGACCAACGCGCTGGCCATCGGCATCCAGGCCGATGAGGCCAACCTCCAACGCGGCTTCGTGACCGTGCAGTCCAGCGGACGCCTGCAGCTCCGCATCGGTGCGCTGCCCGCGGCTTTGCAGCCGACCGAATGGCAGGGCATCCCGCGCACGTTGTTGCAGGACATCCCCGACACCGCGGCGAACTTCACCTATCGCCTGGTCGAACCCGCCTTCCAGTTTGCGATGCAGTTGGACCGCCGTGAAGCCACCAAACTTCTCCCGGCCCGCGTCAGTTCCGTGAAACTCACCAGCGTCGTCTCCGATGACGGCGTCATGCTCACCCAGGTCCGTCTCGACCTCGTGCCCGGCGACAAGCGCCTGCTCAACCTCACGCTTCCGGCCGAGGCGCGCTTCTGGTTCGCCTTCGTCAACCAGAACGGCGTCTGGCCTTGGCGCGACCAGGACAAAATCCTGATCCCGCTCGAACAGCAGTCGCGCGCCGACAAACCCACGACCGTCGAATTCTTCTACTCCAGCCGCATCGGCAAAGGCGGCTCGGGTTCGGTGAACCTCGCGTTGCTCGGGCCGAAGTTCGATCTGCCGCTCGAAAACATCTCGTGGCAGGTCTACCTGAACGACCGTTGGAAAGTGACCAAGTGGGCCGGCTCGCTCCAGCTGCAGGACAATGTCCGCGCCGTCGCGCCCGTGTCCGTCGACGTGCAGTCTTATCTCGCGAACGAGGTGAGCCTGAACAAGGAGAAGACCAAGGCCGCCGAACAGATGCTGACGCTCGGCAACACGCTCCTTGAACGCGGCGACGCCGGCCAGGCGCGCTGGGCCTTCCAGAACGCCTTCGGACTGAGCCAGCACGACAACGCCTTCAACGAGGACGCCCGCGTCCAGCTGCACAACCTGAAGCTCCAGCAGGCCTTGATCGGCTTGAACGTGCGGCAATCCGCCGCCGGCGGTGAAGCCGCTTCGACAAAAGGGAACCTCCAGCAGCTCCGCAGCCAGAACACCGTGGCCTACACCCAGCAGCAGGCGAAGCAGCTCATCGACGCCAACACGGCCGACGACAACGCCTCGCTCATGAAACTCGCCGAACGCATCATCCAGCAGCAGGACGCCGCCGTGCCCGCGCCCGCCGCGATCCGCGCTGCGATCCCGCAACAGGGCCGGCTTCTGACCTTCAGCCGCACCGTGCAGGTCGACACCTCGGCCGACCTCGACATCCGCCTGACCGCATCGGTCGAGAATGAGGCCTCCTTCGGCACCCGGTTGGGCATCCTGTTCACCGTCTTCGCCGGGTTTGGATTGATGGTGTGGCTTGGTGGAAAACTTCGTCGAGACAACGCTGAACCGGCCTTGGGCAACTAGGGCGTGTCTGCAGGCCGTGCACGCATCCCGAACGTGCCCGTGACGAGGGATGAAGTCGGGGGAGGCAGGGCGCAGGCTCCCGCCAAGCCGCCTCGAAACTTTCTCGAACCAAGGTCCGCCACGGCGGCCATGCAGGACAACCGCCGCCGCTGATGGGCTCCCCGGAATAGCCTGCCCGGTCTTCGCAAGCCACAAGGCGGCTCGGCCGGAGCCGTCGCCCTACCTGGGCGCGCACGCCCGGCCGCGCGATCCCGCTCTTCACTTCGGCCCGGCTGGTCCGCAGTCTTCGCCCGTGGAACTTGTCTGGCTTTGTGGATTCGCCTTTCTCGCCGGGCTGGTGGATTCGCTGGTCGGTGGCGGCGGGTTGATCCAGCTCCCGGCGTTGTTCGTCCTGCTGCCCAAGGATGTCGCCACGCAGGTCGCAACGGTCTTCGGCACGAACAAACTCTCCTCCCTCTGCGGCACGACGATCGCCGTGGTGCAGTATGCGCGACGGGTTCCAATCCGGTGGGCGACCATCCTGCCGGCCACGATTGCGGCGTTTATCTTTTCGTTCCTTGGCGCGCGGGCGGTGACCGGCTTCAAGACAGACGCCTTCAAACCGGTCATCCTCGTCCTGCTCATGGCGGTGGCGCTCTACACCTACTGGAACAAGAACCTCGGCGGGGAACATCGGCCGAAGTTCTCCGCGAACCGCGAACTGCTCTGGGGTGTGCTGACGGGAATGGTGATCGGATTTTATGACGGGTTCTTCGGGCCGGGCACGGGCAGTTTCCTGATCTTTATCTTCATCGGCTGGTTCGGCTTGGATTTCCTCAACGCGTCGGCCAGCGCCAAGGTGGTCAACTTCGCGACCAACCTTTCCGCCGTGCTCTACTTCGCCGCGACGGACCACATCCTCTACGCCTACGCCCTGCCGATGGGCGCGTGCAACGTGCTCGGATCGCTCGTCGGAACGCGTCTCGCGATCCTCAAGGGGAATCGCTTTATCCGCTGGTTCTTCCTCTTCGTCGTGGGCGCGATGATCATGCGGTTCGGTTGGGAAGTGCTTTCCGGCGGGGTGGGGAAATGACTCAGGCTGATTGGATCCACGCCGGTGATCGCAGGCCGTGAATTTTTGGGTGGATTGCAGATGGCGTCGGAAAAAAGTCGCGGTAGAAGTTACCCATGCCTTCGCGAGTCGCAGTCGCATTCACTCGAGCCGCACTGGCCCTGCGGTTGCTGGCGGGGTTGCTACTGCCGCTCATGGCGCAGGCGGATCCGGGCCCGGCGAACGACAATTTTGCCAACGCCGTCGTCATCGACGGGGCGCTGGAGACCAACGTGGTTTTGAGCGCGTCCAACGTCGGGGCCACCTTCGAGCCGGGTGAACCGTTCCATGCCGAAAGCCCTTCCGGACGTTCCGTGTGGTGGACCTGGACCGCCACGGTCAACGGCAGCGTCTCGATCTCCACGGCCGGGAGCAGCTTCGACACGCTGCTGGGCATCTACACCGGGTCCTCGGTCAGCGGGCTCGTGTCCGTCATCAGCAGCGACGATGAAGTGGGAAAGAAGACCAGCCGGGTGCTGTTCCGGGCGATTGGCGGTGAGACTTATCGCATCGCCGTGGACGGCTTTCAGGGCGAGTCGGGGAGTATCGTTCTGACCGTCGCCAAGGCCGGCATTCCGTATGTGCCCGGCTGGGCCCTCAGTGACATCGATGGAAACACGATCCAGTCCAGCGACTACCGGAACAAGGTCCTGCTCGTCGACTTCTGGTCGGTGACCTGCGCCGGCTGCATCGAGGAGATGCCCGGCTTCGTCAACCTTCAGACCAACCTCCACGCCCTCGGATTCCAGGTCGTCGGTCTCTACAAGACGACCCAACTCTACGAGGTCCGGGGAATCGTCGAGTCGCAGCACATCAACTTCCCGATGGCCGAGCTGACCCCGGAAGTGGAGGCGAAACTCGCGCCGCTCCAGACCTTGCCGTCCTCCACCATCCTCGCATTTCCCACCACGTTCGTCTTCGACCGGGAAGGCCGGTTGGTCGCGCGGGTGGCCGACGGTGGAAAGGACCTGCGATTCTTTCAGGATCTCATTCGTCCGCTGATGAGATTTTCGAGCGGGGGCAGGCTGCAGACGCAATGGCAGGGCAACAGCCTGAAGCTGACGTGGCCCGGGGCCGAGGACGGGGACATCATCGAGTCCTCGACGAATCTGACTTCGGGGGCGTGGACGCCTGCGCTCACCCTCTTCGGCCACACCAGCCTCACGCTGCCCGCCGGGGCGGAGAACCGGTTCTACCGGCTGAGGAAGCCGGTGCCGGCGGGGCAGTAATGATCTGGATTCGAATAGCTATCTGGTGAACGAGGTGGCCAATTTTTCAGAATGAACAAGCGAACAGTTTGGATATGGTTGGCGATTGTCGCCGGACTGGTTCTTCAGATTGGGTTCGGGTATCTGGGAAGGCGCAGTTCAAACCCAGCTAACGCGAATACATGGCTGGGAATGACCGGCACAATTCTTCTGCTCATCGGCTGTGCCGCCTATTCGGAGAAGAAAGGATACTCTCGAAACTACGGGGCGCTTGCCCTCTTGAGCGTATTCGGGGTCGTCTTTTTGATTTTATTGCCCCGTCGCGGTGGGAGTTCTTCTTAACGGCTCTGCTCACGAAGGTCACTCGCCGCATGCCCTCCCTTCGGATGTCAGGGTTTCGTCCGAGATGCCTCCTTCACAGCTTCAACACCAACTGCCGCAGCTCTCCTTCCGTCAGGCCGCTGACGCCGAGACCGAGGAGGCGGAGCGGGCGGTTCACCAGTCGTTCGCGGCCGAGGAGCCAGCAGCCGAGGCGGTAGATCTCCCGGGCTTCCGTCATCGGGTCCTCGACGGAGATCTGGCGTGTCAACGTGCTGAAGTCCCCGTAGCGCACCTTGACCTGAATGGTGTGAGCGGCGAGGCGGCGGCGCTGGAGTTTTCCGGCGATGTCGTCGGCCTGTTCGCGGAGGCAGGCGCGCAAGGTCGGACGATCGTCGGTGTCGTGGTGGAAGGTGTTCTCCGCGCTGATGCTCTTCACCTCGTCGCCGAGATCAAGCGGCCGGTCGTCGTCGCCTACGGCGTAGCGTTTGAGCTGCGGGCCCCACGAACCGACCACGCTCCGCAGATCGCCCGGGTAATCCTGAAGATCTGCGACGGTCTTCAACCCGACGCGGACAAGCTCGGCTTCCGTCACCTTGCCGATGCCGTGGATGGCGCGCACGGGCAACGGGCGGAGGAAGGCGACCTTCTCCGATTCGAGGACGAGCGTGAGGCCGTCGGGCTTCTGGAAATCGCTGGCCAGCTTGGCGAGGAGCTTGTTCGGCGCGACGCCGATGCTGGCAGTCAGACGGCGCTGCTGCTGGATAGTCGCCTTCATCTCGCGGGCCAGCGGCAGCGCCCGGCGCAACATCGAATCCGCGTCGCCGGCGCCGGCAAACCGGTCGGTGACGTCCACGTAGGCCTCGTCGACGGACACCTGCTGGATCAAACCCCCGGCGAACTTCTGGACGAGCGCCATGATCTCGTGCGACTCGGCGCGATAGGCCTCCATGCGCGGCCGGATGAACACGCCATGGGGACACAGCTTTCCCGCCGTCGAGCTGGGCATGGCCGAACGGACGCCGAACTTCCGCGCCTCATAGCTCGCCGCGCAGACAACGCCACGTTGCTGCGGCGACGAGCCGACGATGACCGGCTGGCCGCGCAACGCCGGGTTGTCCCGCTGCTCCACGGACGCGTAGAAGGCGTCCATGTCGAGATGGAGGATGACACGCGGCACGGGGCGAAAGGTGGGGGGCCGGACGTGAAAGGTGAAGGGAGGAAGCAACGGCGGATGCCGGATAACCGAATCAACCAATCAGGGATCAGGGATCAGGGATCCGCTTCCCCTCATCACGCTTCTCAACGCAGGCTCGCTCGCTACGCTCGCTCCACCATGACGATCAAAGACAGCGAGATGGCCGAACTCTCCACGCCCACGGGTCCGATGCGGGTCCACCTCTTCCGGCCGCAGGCGCCGGGCAAATATCCCGGCGTGGTGCTCTACTCCGAGATCTTCCAGGCGACCCAGCCGATCCGGCGCACGGCGGCGTTTCTCGCGGGGCATGGTTATGTCGTGGTCGTGCCGGAGATCTGGCACGAGTTTGAACCCGCCGGCCGCATCCTCGCCTACGACCAGGCCGGCGCCGATCGCGGCAATGCGTTGAAACTGGAAAAGGAACTTCGCGGCCTCGACGGCGATTCGCGCGCCAGCCTCGATTTCCTCAAGGCGCATCCCAACTGCACCGGCAAGCTCGGTGTCGTGGGCATCTGCATCGGCGGCCACCTGAGTTTCCGTGCGGCGGCGAAGAATCCCGACGTGCTCGCAGCCGTCTGCTTCTACGCCACCGACATCCACAAGGGTTCCCTCAGCAAGACCGGCGACGACACGCTGGCCTGCGCCAAGGACATCAAGGGCGAGTTGCTGATGTTCTGGGGCCGGCAGGACCCGCACGTGCCGTTGGAAGGACGGAAGAAAATCTACAACGCGCTCTGCGAACTGAACGTGAACTTCACCTGGCACGAGTTCAACGGACAGCACGCCTTCCTGCGCGACGAAGGCCCCCGCCATGATCCCGCACTCGCGCTCCAATGCCAGTTGATGACCCTGGAGCTGCTCCACCGGCGGCTGGGTGAAGGCGACCAGCCCGTGGCTCCGGCCGGTCCGGCTGAATCCAAGCACTGACCGGGGCGTTACAGCTCCAATAGGCCCTTCACGCGTTCGAGCGCCTTGACGGTCGCGGCGTTCAGCTTCGGAAGATCGGCCGGCCCAAGGCCAAGGGAGAGAAAGGCCCGGCCTGCCGAGGCGGTCAGGGGAAGCGGTTTGTCCCCTTCAAATCCGTGCGCGATCCAGTCCGCGAGGTGGATGATCGCGGCCATCTTCGCATGCTCTCCGGCGAGGCTCGGATCGTGATGATGCCGGACGGCCGAGTAGACCTCGGACGGGAGATTCCATCGCTCCAACAACAGGCCTCCGATCGCGGCGTGGTTGGTTCCAATGGCGCTTTGCTCCGCCTGCCAGTGGGGAGTTCCCGCCTGGTTGGCCTTCTCCAGCAGTTCGCCGTATCGGTAGCGATCAGCCGATGCGATGACGAGCTTGCCGATGTCGTGCAGGAGTCCGGCGGTGAAGGCGGAACCCTGGGGATGGTCTGTCTTGATCGCGAGAGTCGACGCGGCCACGGCCGTGAACACGGTGTGTTTCCATAGCTTGGCCGAGTCGATCGCGTTGCCGACTCCCGGCATGGCCTTTGTCTTGGCGCCGAAGAGGGCGACGACCATGCAATAGACCTCGTAGAATCCGATGCGGGAGACGGCTTCGAACATGTCCGAAGCGGGCGCGCCGCCGAAGAAGGCCCCATTGCACTTCCTCAGGATCTCGGCGGTGAGCGAGGGATCGTGGCTCAGGAGTTCGACCACGCGGTCGATGTCGCGGTCGGGATCCCGGAAGAGCCCGAGAAGTTCGTTGAGCAACGTGGGCGCGGGCGGCAGGTGGGTCACCCGCGAGATGTATGATTCGGCTCGGTCCATATCGTGCCCGGGTCCGCTTGAAACTGATCGTTTCAAAATAGCCGGTCCGGTCTGAGAGGGATCGTCACACGCCAACGGTTCTTGAGCGGGAGCTTGCCCTGCTTCGAGCCTTTTCTTGCTCTTGAGAACCCTGTGGTTCGATTCCAAGGCGTTGAGTGCCCCACCATGGGGCGATACGGCCCGGATTGCGCCGGTGAACGCCGCGGAGCGAGTGGTTGGAATCAGCGCGCGCCGACGTGGCGGACGTGGTTGGACGCCACTTCCACGAATGAACGGGCCATCCGTTCCACCGAGAAGATCGACTGGGCCGCCGCCGCCGCGGAACGACCGAGGCTTCGCGCACGCGCCGAGTCCACCAGAAGCGATTCAATCGCGTCGGCCGTGGCCGGGATATTGCCCGGCTCGACGAGGATTCCGCCGCCGCCGGGCTCCACGAGTTCCGGAAACCCGGCGTGGCGCGGTTGGACGACGGGCAGGCCGGAAGCCATGGCTTCGATGACGTAGAGGCCGAAGGCTTCTCCGTAGAGCGCGGGCGTGCAGAACACGTCGCAACCCGCGAAAAAGGCGAGTTTGGCCTCGCGATCCACGTTCGGGAACCACTCGACGTCACCCAGAACTCCCGCGTGCCGCAGCCGTTCCTTTTGTTGGGCGACGAACGCCATGTCACCCGGCCCGCAACCACCGCCGACGTGGAGTTTCAGCGTGCGCGCTCCGAGGCGTTTCTTCAGTTCGAGGAACGTGCTCACGGCCCCGTCGAGCCCCTTCTGCTGGCACATGCGGGCGAAGTAGCCGAGGACGGGCGGACTCTTCAGCGATTCGCCGCGCGCTGTGGCGACGTCGCCATAGCCGTCCAGCTTGATGCCGTTGGCGACGACATGGACGCGGTCGGCGCGGAGGCCGAGGCGTTTGGCCATCAGATCGCCGAAGTAGCGGGTGGGCGCGACGAAGTAGTCGCAGTCGCGCGCGCGGTCCCGCATGGCGTTCCAAGCCCGGGTGCGCAGCAGCTCGGGCATGGAATCGAGAAACGTGTCCTCGCCTTGGAGGACACAGGCGATGGGGCACTTCAGCTCTTGGCGGAGCCGACGCGCGAATCCGGCCAGAAGGGCGTTCGACAGGCACACGACATCCGGCTTGGGCTGCGTTTTCAGCCAGGCGACGAGGTCTTCCAGTTCGCGGGCCTGGTGGCCTTCCTCGCCGAGGATCATCGAGATGGCGATCTCGCCGACATCCTCCGGGCGGGTCTTGCCGGCGTGTTTGCCGGCGATCTTCAACAGCGCGGGCGAGGTGAAGATCTTGTGCAGCCACTTGGGCGCGCGCCGATACCACGCGGACTTCTGCTCGAAGTAGACGTTGATGCCGCTGAAGAACGTGGGCGTCCCGACCGTCTGGTCCGCCTCGTCGAGGGTGAGCGGCAGATAGAGCGGGACCATCAGGGTCTGGTGGCCCTGGCGGCGCAGTTCCGTGACGAGGGCGTTGTCGCGGAAGCAGCCGCCGCAGAACATGCCGCCGGCTCCGGGTGTGATCTGGACGAGGTTCATCGTGACTGGGCGGGAAGCTGGCCCACACCCGGCTTCTTCGCAACGTGCCTGTTCCGGTCAGGCCGCCACGGCTCTAGGGGTGGAGATCTTGGGCGCGCCGTAGGGCATTTCCGCCGGCACTTCCGTCACTTCGGCGAAACGGCTGAAGAGTTCGGTGAAGTCCTTGTTCACGTCGCCGGAGAGCGCGTCGGTGATCTGGTCCTTCATCTCGGGATACTTGTCCGTCACGTCGCGGAAGGTGATGGCCGGGTCGTAGAAGGCGTAGATCAGCTTCCGCATGTTCTCGATCCCCTGCCGCATCGTGTCGCTGTAGCCGGTGAAACGCTGGGCCGAGACGTCGCCGGCCACGAGGGCTTCATGCACGGCGTCCGCGCTGAGCATGCCGCTCTTGAGCGCGAGCATCACGCCGGAGGAGAAGACGGGATCAAGGAAGCCGAAGGCGTCGCCCAGCAGCAGCAGGCCGTCCCGGCCGCAGAATTCGGAGCGGAAGGTGTATTCGCTCGTGATCCAGAACTCGCCGGTGCAGGTGCCTTGGGACAGGTATTCCTTGATCCAGGCGTTGTTCCCGACCTCGCGGTGGAACATCTCCCCGGGATCCTTCACGCCGTCGCGCGCCAGGTATTTGCCCTCGGCCACGACGCCCACGCTGACCATGTCGTTGTGCTGCGGGATATACCAGAACCAGCCCTTGTCCGGCAGGAAGGCCACGGTGGTGCCGCCCTCGGCGATCCCGGAATCGCGTTTGGCGCCCTTGTAGTAGGTCCAGACGGCGACCTTGTTCAGCTTCGGATCCTTGCGGCGCCAGTTGAATTTCACGGCGGAGAACGACTCTTTGCCCGAGCAGTCGAGCGTCATCTTGGCGTGGATCTCGTGCTCCACTCCGCCGCTGTCCCGGCCCTTCACACCCACGACGGCTTCGCCGTCCATGAGCAGGTCGGTCACGGTGAATTCCTCCCAGACTTCCGCGCCCTTCTCCTTGGCCGTCTCCATCAGCATCAGGTCGAACTCCGAGCGCAGCACCTGCCAGGTCTGGGAGATGTCCTCGTTGTAACGGGTGTTGAAGTAGAAAGGCTGCGAAGCGCGTCCGTTCTGCCCGACGAATTGGACGGAATGCTTCTTCATGAAGTGCGACTTGCGCAGGCGCTTGTCCAAACCGAGGCGTTGGAGGGGGAAGAAATTGAACGGCAGGAGCGACTCCCCGATGTGGTAGCGCGGGAACTTCTCCCGCTCGAGCAGGAGGACCTTGTGCCCCTTTTCCGCGAGCAGGGCCGCTGCGGAACTGCCGGAAGGTCCGGCCCCGATCACCACCACGTCATAGTTCGACTTCATACGTTTCTCCGGTTGCACCCCTCCACCCTTCCGGGGTCTTGAGGCTTCATTGCGACAGATAGTATGTATGCGTATCAGTTTTGCAAGGGCGGGTCCCGCTAGATTCGGCAGGCCTCGCTCAAGTCGGACTGTTGGCCGGTCGATTCCTAGAAAGGCCCACAATCTCACACCGACCACATCCCGCTCCGGAGCCAACATGAAACTTGTCCAACTAATCTACACCAGCCGGGCCAAGAGTCCCGTCACTCTCGACCTCGTCCGGGACATCATTCAAACGGCGGTAAAGCACAACCAGGCGGCCGCCAACACCCTCGTCGCCGCCCAGGAACTCGCCCGCCTCGCCGCCGAACTCAAGGCCGTCGTCGACCGAGCGAACATCAAGTAGCCCGCTGCGGCCGATCATTCGAATTGCAAAGGCCCGGACGCGAGTCCGGGCCTTTTTCGTGGACTCGTTTCAGCCGCGAAGCGCGTCAAGGAACGCGAAGAGATCAACCACAGACGCCGGCGACCAAGCCGGAAGGAAACGAGGCGTGGGGCTGGTAGGGCGAAGGCTCCCGCCGATCCGCCTTGGGTTTTATGGACGCAAGGCAGGCTTCTCGCGGGAAGACGGGGATGCTCCAAATTGCGGCTGCTGCCTGCTTCAACAACGCAGCCTGATGACGCGGCTCGGCCGGAGCCATCGCCCTACCCACCACCCAACCACGCAGCCGCCGATGTGAATCGGCGCTGCTGTTTCGGCGACCCGGCGCAGTCTCGGGCCGCCTCGGCGTCTTCCTCTTGGCGGGCCTGAACAAATCCGTCCAGCGGATCGAGGTCGCCGCGAAAGGCGAATCGGAAGCGGCATCCCATCCCGGCGGTTTTGGTTGCGTGCGGCACTGGATTCCCGTTTGGCCGTCTGCCACGCTATCCGGACGATGCGTGAGCGGAAGCCGGCCCTGATCTTCATCTTCTTCACCCTGTTCCTCGATATCCTCGGGATCGGGCTGATCATCCCGATCCTGCCCAAGCTGGTGGAGAAACTCCAAGGCGGCGACGTGGCGGCGGCGGCCCACACCGTCGGCATTCTTTCCGCGCTCTACGCCGCCATGCAGTTCGTCTTCGCACCGATCCTCGGGAGCCTCTCGGATCGTTACGGTCGCCGCCCGGTCATCCTCGGTTCGCTCTTCGGCTCCGGGCTCGACTACATCCTGCTGGCCTTCGCGCCGACCCTTTCGTTGTTCTACGTCGGCCGCATCGTCGCCGGGATCACCGGGGCCAACATCACCGCCGCCAGCGCCTACATCGCCGATGTGAGCCCGCCGGAGAAACGCGCGGCCAACTTCGGCATCATCGGCGCCGCGTTCGGCCTCGGGTTCATCGCCGGGCCGGCGCTCGGGGGATTCCTCGGGAGCAAGGATCTGCGGCTGCCGTTTCTCGTCGCGGCCGGACTGACCATGGCCAACTGGCTCTACGGCTACTTCGTCCTGCCGGAATCCTTGGCGAAGGAGAACCGGCGGAACTTTTCATGGCGCCGGGCCAATCCGATCGGATCGCTCGCGGCCTTGCGGCGTTATCCCGTCGTCGCCGGACTCGCCGGCACGTCCTTCCTGCTGAACCTCTCGCAGTTCTCCCTGCACGCGACGTGGGTGCTCTACACGGGCCACCGCTACGGCTGGAATCCCGGACAAGTCGGCTGGTCCCTTGCGACCGTCGGCATCATGGCGGCCGTGGTCCAGGGCGGCCTCACGCGGCGGATCATCCCCGCGATCGGCGAGAAGAAGGCGCTGACCATCGGCCTGATGCTCGGGGCCTTCAGCATGTTCGGCTACGGGCTGGCGACGGAGGGTTGGATGATCTACGTGATCCTCCTGGTCGGAAGCACCGGCGGCATCGCGGGGCCGGCGTCGCAGGGGCTCATCTCGCGCAACGTGGCGGACAACGAACAGGGCGCGGTGCAGGGCGCGCTCACCAGCCTGTCGAGCATCGCGGGCATCTTCGGCCCTCTCATCGGCACGTCGCTCTTCGGATACTTCATCAGCCCAGGTGCGCCGGTCCAACTGCCCGGTGCGCCGTTCCTTGTCGGCGGCGTGCTCACGCTGGTCGCGCTCTTCCTCGCGCTGCGAACTTTGGCCAGACACCCAAGCGCGGCGAAGCCGGCGAACGTCGTCTGAACAGAGGAGCTTCGGTCCGTGATCAGGCGGGTCGGTCGGGCATGACCCGTATCCTGGCGAGGCAGGCCAGGGATCCGGCGGATCACTTCGTGGGAGCGGCGAGCAGCTTCTCGGCCTTTTCCAACAACCGCGCGCGGGCTTTGCGGTCGGCGAGTTTCCCGTCTTTGCCAAGAAGCGGCTTCATGGGGGATCTTCGTGGGATTGAATCAAACCCGGGCCGCCCGGCTGCTCGAGTCGCCGGATCTCTTCGTCGGTGCGCAGGTCCGCGAGAAGCGTTGCCACCAGCTGCCCCGTGCCAGGCCAGGCGAATTCCGGCGCGATCTCGGCCAGTGGCCGCAGCACGAACTGCCGCCCGGTCGCGCGCGGATGCGGCAGGGTGAGCTCCGGCGTCGACCTCGTTTCGTTGCCCCAGGCGATCAGATCCAGGTCCAATGGCCGGGGTTCGTTCAAAACGGACTTCGGCCGGCGTCCGAACTCGCGTTCGATCTCCTGGAGTTTGCTGAGCAACGATTCCGGCGTTTCGTCGACCAACGGCGTCAACGCCACCACCGCGTTGACGAACGGCGGCGAGCCCGGCGGGCAATCCACCGGTGAAGTGCTCCACAGCGACGAGCGCCGGACGCGGCCCGTCGACAATACCCCGAGTCGCTCCATGGCTTCCGCCAGGATCGACGCGGAGTCACCGAGGTTGGAGCCCAGCGCCACGAACACGGAATGCGGAGTCGCGATTTCCTTCACGCCATGAGCTTCGCTCCGACGCCGGAAGATTTCCACTGGCGGATTGAACGCCGCCGATCGACCAAGGTCTTAACCCCGTCTACGGAGAAGCAATTTCCGGCCGCATGAGGGTGCGGTTGGTTGGGTAGTGGATAGGGGCCCGGAGGCTGGCAACAGTCTCCGGGTTTCTCATTTTCAAAATCAGGCCACCCTGCCGGCCAAAAAATATTTGAGTGCGGGAGGCCTGTTCACGGTCCATATTCCCGACTGTAGACCGTCTTCATCCACCCATCATGAAATCGATCCTGACACTTACCGCCGCCGCCCTGGTCCTCGGGTTCACTTCGGTCCAAGCCGCTGACAAGAAGGCCGAGGCCAAGGCAAAACCCTACAAACTCGATGTCTGCATCGTCTCCGACGAGAAGCTCGGCGAGATGGGAAAACCGGTTGTCTTCGAATACAAAGGCCAGGAGATCCAGCTCTGCTGCAAGTCCTGCCGCAAGGACTTCGACAAGGACCCGGCCAAGTTCGCCAAGAAGCTCGCCGAAGCCGAAGCCAAGGCTAAGAAGTAAGCTCCGGTCGGCTTTCCGCCGATCCCATATAAGTCATGAACCACGCCGTTGCCATCCTCTTCAGCCTGCTGCTGATGCTCGGTGACGGCGTGTTCTCGCGTCCCGTCTCCGCGGCCGGGGACCATGCCTGCGGCATGTCCGGGAAGGCGGCCTGCGCCAGGTGCGCCTGCTGCGTAGCTCCGACCAGCAGCAGCGCCACACCCGTCCGCGAATCAAGCCCGGCACCGTCCGGCAACGAACGCCTGCAGATTCCTGCGAGCGCCTTGACCGTCCTCTACGAACTGTCGCCCGACAGTCCGTGCCTCTCCCGCTCGGCGCTGACCGAGCCCTCTTCCAGTCAGCCGGTGCCGCTGTTCCTGCGCCACTGTCTGCTCCTTATCTGAGAACAGGCCCGCACGCCTGAAGTGTCCCTGCGGCGGTCGTTGACATCCTTCATCGTGCCCAAGTCGTCCCGCCGACTGGCTTAGCCAGACAGCGGATCCCGTTCCTGACTTGTTTCCTAGCCGGCAACCTCCGGCCTCCTGTTCCCATGAAAAACTCCATCCTGTTTCCTGGCGCGGCCGTCATTCGACGTTTGATGTTGGCCACCGCCAGTTCGTGGTTCGCCCTGACCACGATGGCGGCGCCCGACACCAACCACCTCAAGCTGACCTCCGCCGTTCTTGGCTCCTACACGGAGGAGCTCCGGACCAATTCGCCCGCGATCAAGGCGGCCCAGGCACGCCGCAGCGCCGCGGAATCCCGAGTCGACGGGGTTCGCACGTGGGCCAATCCCGAGGTCTCGTTGGGCGTATCCATCGCCTCACGCCAGATGCGCGAGGACAACGGCGACCTCGTCTATGGAGTCTCACAGAGCCTGCCCTTGTGGGGGCGTGCGGCGGCGGAACGAGGCATCGCGGAATCCTCGATCCTGGCGGCATCGGCCGGCGTGGACTACCGGTTCCAGCAGCTACGGCTCGAACTCGTCCGTCAGTTGCTCCGCACCGCCCTCGCCGACCGGACCGTCGCCGTCATGGCGGAAGACCTGCGCTGGCTCGGTTCCTTGATCGACTTCGCCCGGCAACGGGCCGCAACCGGCTCGGGCACGACCGCCGAACTCCTGCGTCTCCAGAACGAGCACGACCTCCAGTCCACACGGCTTGCGTCGGAACAGGAGCTCGCCGGGCAATCCCGCTCCCAGCTCAACCGCCTCCTCGGACGCCAGGACTCCGCCGCGTGGCCGCAATTGGATCTGCCGGACCTCGGTCCCGAGCTCCGGTTCAACGACCGTTTCCGCAGGCTGACACTCCGCAACGAGGCGAAGCTCAAACTGCTTCATCGCGCCGCGGAAACCGCGGAAGCCGAGACCGCCCTCGCCAAACGCGCCGGCAAACCCGACGTGAAAATCTTCGGCGAACTCCGCCAGTTCTCCGGCAACGGCGAAGCGCGCGAGGGTCTCCTCGGCGTCGCGATGTCGGTGCCGTGGTTCAACCGCAGCCGCTACCGGGCCGATGTGGCCCGCGCCGAGGCCGACGCCCAGGCGGCCCGGTTCGATGCCGCCGACTACGAACGGTTCGTCCCGGTGGAGGCGCATCGCGTCGCCACGCTGGCCGGCAACGCGCGTCGCGAGGTGCTCGCCTACCGCGACCGGATCCTCCCACGGACCACACAGATGCTCGAAGCCCTGCGCAGCAGCTGGGTTTCGGGCAGTGGCGATCTCGTTCCGCTCTTCGACCTCCGGCGACAGTGGCTCGATGGCCAGCGCATGATGGCCATCGCGACCGCCGAGCAATGGCAGATGCTGGCCGAGATCACCCTCTGCTGCGGACTTGCCGACCTCGAAGCGATCGAGGCGCTGAACGACCCGGCCGCCGACGCCGGATCGCACACTCCGGATGCCGGCTCCAAACCCTGATTCTTTCCTCGAATGAAACGTCTCTTCCTCTCTTTGACCGTTGTTTGCCTCGCCGTCCTTGCGGGTTGGTTCCTACGCGGCGTCTGGCATCCGGAATCTGGAATCCGGAATCCATCCCAAGCCTCCACATCCGGCGCCCCGCTCTTCTACCAGTCGCCGATGCATCCGTGGATCAAGTCGGACAAACCCGGCAAGTGCACCATCTGCGGCATGGATCTGGCACCCGTCTTCGGTGCCGATAAGGGCCTGGATTCCGGAGCCGGACAGGGCCTCGTGACGCTGGGCACCAACTCCGTCCAGGCGATCCACGTGGCGACGTCCGAGGCGGCTCGCCGACCGCTGACCCACACGCTGCGCTTCGCCGGCACGATCGACGACGACGACACGCGCCATCGCATTCTCTCGGCCTACGTCGACGCGCGCATCGAGCGGCTCCACGTGAACTATCAGGGCGCCGAAGTGACCGAAGGCCAGCCATTGGCCACGATCTACAGCCCGATGCTTCTCAACGCAGCGCGGGAGTTTCTCACCTTCCGCCGTTCCATGCTTTCGCCGGCGGACGCCGCGACCGGACATGGGATGGATGCGGCCACGGCCCGGCTACGGGCGCTGGGACTCTCCGCACTGCAGGTCGCGCAACTGCCGAACACCTTCTCGGAAACGAATCTCCTGTTCGAAATCCTCGCCCCCATGACCGGCACCGTCGTCGCCCGAAACGTCTACGAAGGGCAGTCGGTCAAGGAGGGCGAAAAGATGTTCGAGCTGGCCGACTTCACGACCATGTGGCTCAAGCTTGAAGCCTATGAACGCGACCTCGGTTGGCTGCGGCAGGGACAGGTGGTCGAAGTGACTTCCGCCGCATTGCCCGGCCGCACGTTGTCCGGCCGCGTCGCCTTCATCGACCCGAACTTCGACGAGAAGACCCGCTCCACCAAGGTCCGCGTGGAGATTCCCAATCCACTCATCGAAACCGGCGGCGTGCGTCGCCGCGAGATCAGCCACCGCCTGCTGGCCGACGCCCGCGTGACCTCGGTCGCGCCCGAAGTCCTGGCCATCCCGCGCAGTTCCGTCCTCAACGCCGGCGGCGCTCCAATCGTCTATGTGGAGAAGGGCCCGGCCGCCTACGAGCAACGACGCGTCACGCTCGGCCGTTCGGGGGATGACCTGGTCGAAGTGCTCGCCGGCGTTTCCGCCGGCGAACGGGTCGTGACCCGGGGCAACCTGCTCATCGACGCGCAGGCGCAGCTCAACTCGGGCGCGGGAACGCCGGAAAAAACCAAACCGTCCGTTCCGTCCGCGTCCCTCAACGCGGAACAAACGAGCGCCCTGCAAGGCGTGTTCGCAGCTGCGGACAATCTCGCACGCGCGCTCGCCGCAGACGACCTCACCGCCTTCCAAGCCCACAGCGCAGCTCTCCACACCGTCGTGCCCGCAGCGGCCGACGTCCTGAAAACCATTCCAAGCCTTGCCGCGCACATCGACGCGGCCAACCGAGCCGCCCACTGGTCGCCGCCCAGTGACATCGCCACCGCCCGCGCCCGCTTCCACGCGTTCGTCACGCCCGTGGTCGAACTGGCCAAGCTGACCAGATCGACCGGCGGAACTTCCGCGCCGCGGATCTTCCAGTGTCCGATGACGAAGAAGTCGTTCCCCACCGCTCCCGCCAACGCGTTCTGGCTCCAACTCGGCGAGGGAACAATCCGCAATCCCTACTTCGGCGCCGAGATGCTCGACTGCGGAACGGAGGTGAAACCGTGATCGCCCGCATCATCGAATGGTCGCTCCGGAACCGCTTCCTCGTCGTTTGCGCGACCCTGATCGTGGCGGCGTGGGGCGTGAAGGCGCTCCGCTCCACACCCATCGACGCGATTCCGGACCTGAGCGAAAACCAGGTCATCGTCTTTGCAGATTGGCCGGGCCGCAGTCCGCAGGAGGTCGAGGACCAGGTGACGTATCCGCTGTCCGTGAACCTCCAGGGCCTCTCCGGCGTGAAGACGGTGCGGGCGAACTCCATGTTCGGCTTCTCGCTCGTGACCGTGATCTTCGAGGACAAGATCGACAACTATTTCGCCCGGTCGCGTGTGCTGGAGCGTTTGAACTACCTCGGCAACCTCATGCCGGCCGGAGTGACACCGCTCCTCGGACCGGACGCCACCGGTCTCGGCTGGATCTACCAGTATTCTCTCGCCGTTGATCCAAGCCTCGCGTTGTCGGGAGGCTATGACCTTGGACAGCTCCGGGCCTTGCAGGACTACTTCGTCCGCTACCAACTCCAGAGCGTTCCCGGGGTCGCGGAGGTCGCGAGCGTGGGCGGCTTTGTGAAGCAGTATCAGGTGGAAGTGTCCTCGACGAAGATGCGCGCGGCCGGCGTGTCCTTGCAGCGCGTGATGGAGGCGGTGAGCCAGGCCAACCTGAACGTGGGCGGCAAGGTCATCGAAGAAAACGGCATGGAGTTCGTCGTGCGCGGCGTCGGCCTCATCACCAACGCGACGGACATCGAATTGATCGCGGTGGCCGAACGGAACAACACGCCAATCTATCTCCGCGACATCGCCAACATCGAGATCGGCGGCGACTTCCGGCGGGGTGCGCTCGATGTGGACGGCCAGGAAGCCGTCGGCGGGATCGTGGTCATGCGCACAGGCGAGAACGCCAAGCAGGTGATTGATGCGGTGAAGGAAAAGATCCGGCAGATCAGCCCCAGCCTGCCGCCCGGCGTGAGCATCAAATCGTTCTACGACCGGTCGGATCTCATCGGCCGGACGATCGACACGCTCCGGGTGGCGCTCGTCGAGGAGATCATCCTCGTGACGCTGGCGCACATCATCTTCCTCTTCCACTTCCGCAGCATCCTCATCGTCACCATCCCGCTGCCGGTCTCGATCTTGGTGTCGTTCATCCTGATGAACCACTTCGGCATCTCGTCGAACATCATGTCGCTTTCCGGCATCGCCATCGCCATCGGCGTGCTCGTCGACGCGGGAATCGTGATGACGGAAAACGTCATCCGTCACTGCGAACGGGCGGAGGAAGAAAAAGCGAGCAGGTGGGCAAGGGAGAAAGTGGGCATGGAAAAAAGTGGGGAGGGCAGCGCGGGAGAAATCCCACCTGCCCGGCTCACCGCCGCCGAAACCTGGCAGATCACCCTCGCCGCCGCCCAGCAGGTCGGCCGCCCGATCTTCTTCGCGATGGCCATCGTGATCCTGGCTTTCGTGCCCGTGTTCGTGATGGGCGGCCAGGAAGGCAAACTCTTCCACCCGCTCGCGTGGACGAAGACCTTCGCGCTCGTCGGCGCCACGTTGATGGCCGTGACCATCGTGCCGGTGCTGTGCTCGCTGCTCGTGCGTGGGCCGTTCCACAGCGAGGACCGCAACTGGATCATCCGTTTCCTGCTAAAAATCTATGAGCCCGTCCTCGACTGGGCGCTGCGGCGGCGCAAGACCGTGCTGACCCTGGCGGCAGCGATCCTCGTGTTTTCCCAGGCCATGGCGTGGGGCCTGCCGAAGAGCTGGTTTTCGTCATTGGGCCTGAGTCCCTCGTCACTGCCTGCGCGGCTGTTCGCCGGCTTCGGCCGCGAATTCATGCCCACGCTGAACGAAGGGTCGCTGCTCTTCATGCCGGTGCTGCTGCCGAGCACGTCGTTGACCGAGGTGAAGCGCATCATGTCGTGGCAGGACCGCGTCATCCGCGACACGCCCGAGGTGGAGTCCGTCGCCGGCAAACTCGGCCGCGCGGAGACCGCGACCGACCCCGCGCCCGTCGAGATGATCGAGACGACGATCATGTTGAAGCCCGAATACCTCGCCGATGGTTGGCGCGTGAAACGCAACCCCGCCTGGCGCGACGGCATGACCATCCAGATGCTCAAGGCCGAACTGGCGCAGAAGCTGACAACCGTGCCCGGCTACGTCCCGGGGTTCCTCCAGCCTATCGAAAACCGCATTCTCATGATCAGCACCGGCATCCGCGCGCAGGTCGGCGTGAAGATCCTCGGCGACAATCCCGCCGCGCTCCAGGCCAAGGCCTTCGAGGTCGAGAAAGTGGTCCGCGACGTCCGCGGCGCCCTTGGTGTCGCGGCGTCGCGCGTGCAGGGAAAACCCTACGTCGAGATCCACCTCAAACGTGAAGCCATGGCGCGCTTCGGCCTTTCCGCGCAGGGCGTGCTCGACATCGTCGAAGCGGGCATGGGCGGCAAGAACGTCTCCACCACGATCCAGGGCCGGGAACGATTCCCCATCCAGGTGCGGCTCGAACGCAGCGAACGCGACGACATCGAACGGCTGGGCGACGTGCTCGTGACCGCGCCCAACGGCCAGGTGATCCCCCTCGGCCAAGTGGCCGAGATCCGGCGCGTTCTCGGCCCGAGCGAGATCGCCAGCGAGAACGGGCGGCTCCGCGTCTTCGTCCAATCCAACGTGCAGGACCGCGACCTCGGCGGCTTCGTCGACGAGGTGAAGGCGCGGCTCAAGCGCGAGATCGAGCCGGGCCTGATCGGCACGGGAATGACGCTCGAATACAGCGGCCAGTATGAAAACCAGCTCCACGCCGAGAAGACGCTTCTCCTGATCATCCCCGTCGTTTTGCTGATCATCTTTCTCCTCCTCTACATCACCTACCAGTCCTTCAGCGAAGCCGCCCACGTGCTGCTCGCGGTCCCGTTCGCGCTCAGCGGCGGCGTCTTCCTGCAATGGTGGCTGGGCTACAACTTCAGCGTGGCCGTGTGGGTCGGCTACATCGCGCTCTTCGGTATCGCCATCCAGACGGGTGTCGTGATGGTCGTGTTTCTGGAGGAGATGTTGGCCAAGAAGAAGGCCGAACGCGGCGACGCCTTCAACTCCGCCGACCTCATCCAGGCCGTGAAGGACGGCGCCCGCCTCCGGCTGCGGCCCAAGGTCATGACCGTGGCCACGACCATTGCCAGCCTGTTGCCAATCATGTGGAGCAGTCGCGCTGGTTCGGAAGTCATGCAACCCTTGGCCACGCCCGTGATCGGCGGCGTCCTTAGCAGCCTCGTCCATATCCTCATCGTCACGCCGGTGATCTTCGCGTGGCTACGGGAACGGGAGCTGAAGAAGAAGCCAACGGTGCCGCTGACTTAACCATCCGCATCGCCACCTCGGCGCTCTGCCGGATCAGTAGGAGCCGCTCAGGCCGAGCCGCACGTAGGGCGCTCCGTCGCCGTTGAACTGGAGTTTGCGGTCGTCGTAGACAAACCGGCGGTCGATGACCCAGCCGCCCTCGACTTCAAGCCGGAGCGCCTTCGAAAAGTCATAACGCACTCCGCCACCGGCGCGGATCTCACGGTAGGTCAGGCGTTCGCCGTTGAGCGAAGGATCGCCCACGCGCGTGCCGAAGTTGTCGCCCACGGTGTAGGCGCCACCGGTGAGTTCACCCCCGACGAAGACCGACAGCTTGTCGTCGAACGCATAGGTGACGCTCGGACGCGGCAGGATGAGCGAGACGTTCCATTTGTCGTCCGGCTTCCACACGGCGCCAATCGCCGGGAGGACGGGGATGTCGCGGCCGGACTGGAAGTTGGCCCCGAACATCAGCTGGAGTTTCGGATTCACATCATAGCTGAACACGACGGACACCGGGACGCTGACGTCGTCGCCGGTGATCTCGTCGAAGTCGGAGTAGAGGCCGGGCCGGGCCGACACGGCGACGGCCCATTTGTCGGCGAATTTCCAGCGGTTCCCAAACACGAGCGAGACGCCCTGGAGCGTGTTCGGCACCTGCAGGCCCGGAGCGAGGCCGAAGCCCCAACGTTCGTAGTCGAGGCCGATGCTGTAGGAGTAGGATTCGCTGACCTGGAACCGCGCGCTGTAGCGGAGGCTGAACTCGACCGCATCCATCTCGCCGAGGTTTGCCGTCCCTCGGGAGATATCGGCGGGTGCGCTGTAGCTGAAGCGGGCACTGTAGGCGCCACCATATGTGGACCCCGGCCCTTCGGCCACCGCCTCGAAGGCCAGAGTGGAAAGGACGGAGGCGCAGAGCAGCTGTTGGGGGACTCGGTTCATGTGCACGCAAAATGAACCAGGCCGCCGCTCTTGCAAGCGACGGCCTGTAGATCGTGCCGGGATTCCTTGGTCGGTCAGGCGACGGTGATCGAGTCGATGCGGAGGTTGCGCGTCGTGCCGCCGATCTCGAAGGGGACCACTTCGCCGGCCTTGCGGTTGAGGAGGGCCTGGCCCATCGGGGTGAGGTAGCTGATGAGGTTCTTGTCCGGATCGCCGTCCCAAGCGCCGAGGATCGAGTAGACTTCGGGGAGGTTGTTGGCCGTGTCCGTCACGTTGACCTTGGTGCCAAGGCCCACGCTGTCGGTCTTGACGTTGGCGAAGTCGGATCCCTTGGCGCGGGCCAGGTCGATCTCGAGCTCGGCCTTGCGCCGCATGAGGACGCGCTGCTGTTCCTTGGCCGCCTTGTATTCGTGGTTCTCGCGGAGATCGCCGTAGTCGCGCGCGATGGCGATCTCCTCGCGGTTTGCCGGGATCGCCTTCTGCACAAGGGTCGTATACTCGTTCTTGCGGCGTTCAAGGCTCGTCCAAGAGACTTGGATGCTGTTGTCGTGACGGGTCTGTTCGCCGGAGATGAGCGACTGGATGGCCGGGTAGGCCTTGACGATGCGGCCGAGGAGCGAGCGCTTGTCCATGTCGTCGAACACGGGTGAAAGCTGGAGCGAACGGGTGAGGTCCTTGATGACTTCAAGGTCCGAGGAGCCGATCAGGTCGACGATCAGTTCCTGGTCGCTGAGGATGTAGTCGCGGAGCTTGTTGGAGCGCTTCTCCATGAACTGGTCGCGCTCGATCGCGGTCAGCATGGCGCGGAAGACCTCGGCGTTGAGGATGTCGGCGTAGGAATCGGAGCGTTCCTTGGCCAGCCAAAGCAGCAGGTCGGAGCTGGCCGAGTGCTGGCTGATGAGGCGGTTCAGGTCGGCCTTGAAGTAGTTGCCCCGATCATGGGCGATCAGCGTGTAGCCGATTTCACCGGCCAGCTTGGTGGAGACGTTGTTCAGGATCCCGAGGAGCGCCTCCGACCAGACGGGGGTGGATGCCTTGAAGGACAGGAGGGCCTTGCGCTGCTTGGCGGCGGTGATGTCTTCCAACAGGGAGGCGACGCGGATGGTGTCCTGTTGCCAGAGCGCGGTGGCGGAAAGCTCGCCTTCGGCGGGGCTGAGCTTGGCGGCCAGAGCGAGTTCGTCGCGGACGAAGATGGCTTCCAACGCGATGGCGGGTTGGGTGCGCTGATGGCTGGTGATGTCCGCGTTGAGCGAGGCGATGATCTCGGTGGCGAGATCCACTTTGCCGTCGACGTCGTCGAAGCTCTTCAAGGCTTCGGTGACCACGCCCACCCGGATCTTGAGCCCTTTCGCGGCCTTGAAATCGGCGAGGATGCGGCTGCCAAGAGTCGATTCGCCGGCAGTATAGGTGATCGGGTCGGTCTTTTTGCTGGAGAGCGTGAAGTGGCCGTCCTTCTTCATCTCGCGCTTGGCGGCTTCCCACCATTTCTTCCAATCGTCGCGGATGACGTCGGGAACGAGCGCCTGCATGACCTGGTCGGGCGTGGCCTTCCCGCCGTAGCTGTTGAGGACCAGTTTGACGAGGTCGAGGTGGTTCTGCGCGGCGAGCCGGCGGAGGGATTCGATGTCGGAAAGTTTACGGGCGAGGATGTGGTCGGCGGCGATGGCCTTGAGGGAATCGGCCGCGAAGCTCAGATCCATCGCGTGCCCGGCCTTGCCCTGGAAATCGATCGTGAAGCGCGCGAACACCAGGTCGACCTCGCTGATGCGGCCGAAACCCCAGCTCTTGTGGACGCAGAAACGCTGCTCCGTCAGCGCGACAAGAGGTTCCACGTGATGCGGCTTGATCTTGCCGCTTGCCGCCAGTTTCTCAAATTCGTCTCTCATTGTGCCAAAAATCAAATCTCGCGTTGAACGTCCGGTCTTTAGGTAATACCCGTGTGATCGGACAAAGACCAAGAGAAATTGCCCTGCGCACGCTCCTCGAAGCCCGCGATGGTGGGTTCATCGAGGACGTTCTGGAGACGCATCTGGCGGCGGCGGACCTGCCTGACCATGACCGCGGGCTCTGCCGCGAGCTGGTCTTCGGCACCGTCCGGTGGCGCGCCACACTCGACTGGCTCATCTCCCGCCGCACCCAGCACCGGCCCCAGAAGGCTGCCTTGGAGGAGCTTCTCCGCCTGGGCCTCTACCAGATCTTCTGGCTCGACCGCGTGCCCGATCACGCAGCCGTGCACGAAACGGTCAACCTTTCGAAGGCAATGGGCCTCGTGTCGCAGGCGGGATTCATCAACGCCGTCCTCCGAGCCAGCCTGCGCGATGGCGAAATCATCCGCGCAGAATTGGCCCGCCTCCGCAACGAGCAGCCCGCTCTCGGCTGGTCCCAACCCGCATGGCTCGTCGATCGTTGGCTCACGCGCTGGGGTGCGGAAAAGACGGCCGTGCTCCTCGCCTGGAACAACACGGCCCCCTCCACCTTCGCCCGGCGCAACGCCGTCCATTTCACCGCCGCGGATCTTGAGGAACAGTGGACGGAGGAGGGCGTGAAGGCGTTGCCGAAGTCGTATCCGTGGGTTGAAGACCAGCTCGTCTACGAACTGGCCAGCCACCCGCCGCTGAGCGAATTGCAGAGCTTCCTCAAGGGCGGCTTCTACGTGCAGGACCCGAGCACGCTCCTCGCCGTGGCGGAACTCGATCCCCAGCCCGGCGAACGCATCCTCGACGCCTGCGCCGCGCCCGGCGGCAAGGCCACCTACATCGCCCAACGCATGCAGGACAAAGGCGAAGTCATCGCCGAGGACAGCGCCCAAGGACGCCTGGAAACGGTGAAGCAGAACTTCATGCGGCTCGGCCTCGGCAGCATCACCGCCGTCTGGGCGGATCCGCTGCAAGAAGCGCCCGCAGGCGCACTCTTCGACCGCATTCTCATCGACGCCCCCTGCTCCAACACCGGCGTCCTTCGCCGTCGTGTGCAGCTGCGTTGGCGCGTGCGGCCGGACGAGATCCTCCGCCTCCGCACAGACCAGCTGCAGATCCTGGAACGTTGTGCGCCCCGGCTCAGGCCCGGCGGCATCCTCGTCTACAGCACGTGCAGTCTGGAGTCCGAGGAGAACGAAGAGGTGGTCGCGGAGTTCCTCGCCAAACACCCGGAGTTCACGCTCGAGAACCAACGCGCCCTCACCCCGATGACCGATGGCGTGGACGGCGCCTTCGTGGCGCGGCTGAAAAAGTCGTAGGCCGGGCGATGGGTGGCACCCCTCGGGCCCGCCCGGTGGGTGCTTTCTTCCATGAAAGAAGCGAACAGCACGCAGACGAGGGCGATTGTTCCGTCGCTCAGATTGCCAATCTGCCTCATCGCCGAATGGCATTCACCCGGGCCCGTGCGGCTGTGACGCCACATGACGGAGCGCGGCCCTCCGGGCATTGTTTGCGTCGGATTCCTCACGGCCATTGATCCGCCGTTTCCGTGACGTCACACTGTCCCGGTGGCCGGCCTTGTTTCAGAGAACACCATCGAGCAGATCCGTCAGGCGAGCGACATCGTCGACGTGGTCGGCGGCTACATTCCGCTCAAGAAGGCCGGGACCAATTTCCGCGCGCTCTGCCCGTTCCACCGCGAGAAGAGCCCGAGCTTCAACGTCGTTCCCGCCAAGCAGATCTTCCACTGCTTCGGCTGTGGCAAGGGCGGCGACGTCTTCCGCTTCGTGCAGGACTACGAGGGGTTGAACTTCATCGAGGCCGTGCGGCGGCTGGCGGAACGCGCGCGCATCCCGCTGGAGATGGACAACGATCCGGCCCGGCAACAGACGCGCGCGCTCAAGGACACGCTGCTCCTGATCCATGAACAGATCTGCCAACGTTGGCAGGCGGCCTTGAACCAGCAGGGCGGCGAGATCGCCCGCGACTACCTCGAGAAGCGGGCCGTGTCGCCGGAAGCCGTGCAGCTCTTCCGCATCGGCTACGCTCCCGAGGCCTGGGACGACACGGTGAACTGGGCGAAGAGCAAGGACTTCGACCTCGCGCTCGTCGAGCAGGCCGGGCTCATCATCCGCAAGGAAGGCACGGACCGGCACTACGACCGGTTCCGCGGCCGGCTTATGTTCCCCATCTGCGACGAACAGGACCGCGTGATCGGCTTCAGCGGACGCATCCTTCAAGGCGACGAAAAGTCGGCGAAATACGTCAACTCGCCCGAGACGCCGATCTTCAGCAAGGGGCGCGTGATCTTCGGACTCAACAAGTCGAAGCGCGCCTTGCTCGAAACAAAGACGGCTGTCGTCTGCGAAGGCCAGCTCGACCTGATCGCGTGTTTCATGGGCGGCGTGACCAACGTCGTCGCACCCCAGGGAACGGCCTTCACGCCGGAGCACGCGCGCGTCCTCAAACGCTACGCCGAGGAGGTCGTGCTTTGTTTTGATGCGGACAATGCCGGGCAGAACGCCGCCGTGCGTGCGCTGGATGCGTTGCTCGGCGCCGGCCTGACCGTGCGCGTGGCCTCCGTGCCGAACGGCAAGGACCCGGATGAATTCATCAAACAGAACGGCGGCGAGGCCTTTGCTGAAGTGATCAAACACGCGCCGGGATTCTTCGACTGGTATCTCGACCGTCTGACCGCGACGAACGATGCGAACTCGGACAAGGGCCGCGTGACCATCTCGCGTTCGATGGCCGAGGCGCTGGCCAAAGCCGGCAACGACGTCGTCGTCGACAAATATGTGCAGAAGACCGCGCTCAAGCTGGGCGTTTCCTCGGACGCGGTCCGTGCGGATTTCAAGAAGCTGATGAAGGCCGCTCCGGCGCCGATGGAGGAGGAATACGACATGCCTCCGCCGACCGATGAAGTGGCCTATCCGAAACCAACGCCCGGCGAGAGCATGCTGCTGCAGCTCCTGTTGGAGAACGAAGACGTGGTGGCGCAGGTCGCGGGCGTGCTCGCCCCGGAGTGGATGACCCACGAGCTCGTCCGCCGCGCCGTGGAGCGGAGGCTGGAGGCGCACCAGAACAGTTCATGGCCGGGGTTAGCCTCGTGGGTCGGCGCGTTGGAGGACATCGCGACGCAGCGGATGATCACCGAGGCCCTGGCCACGCCGCATCACATCGCGGATGCGGCCGGCGTCCTCTTCGGCACTCCGACGAAGTCGGGGTTGCTGCCGTTGTTGCGGGACAAATGGGTCGATGCCCAGATCGCCGCCGTGAACCAGCGTCTAGCCGATCCCGACCTTCCCGAGGAAGACGGCAACCATCTCCTCGGCCGCAAACAGGAACTCCGGCTGCTCAAAGGCAAGCCGCTGCTGCCGTAGGCCAGGCATCCCTGCCCAGCCAGTGGGTGTTCCTTGTGACGACAGAATCGCAGCACCTCCCGGCCGCGCGCGGACGCGCGGCCTACCAAGGCTCGGCGGGAGCCTTCGCCCTACCAGTCGGGACGACTGCCGCCGTCTTGTCTTCTTCGTGCCCCTTCGTGTTATTCGTGGATGAATTCGCTTCCCCGGTTTAGCACTTCCGCGATGAGTCTTGCCGCCGTCGACTGGAAAGCATTGCAACGCCTGCGCGCCGCCTTTCTGGCGGGCACGGCAGGCCGGGCGGCCTACTGGCAATCGGAGCGCGACCTCGCCAGCTACGACGCCACCTTCGCCGCCCGTATCGGTTGGAAGTGGGACCACGTTCTCGACGAACTCGCCCGCCTCGGGTGGTCGCCTCCGTCTGGGCCGGTGCTGGATTGGGGCTGTGGATCCGGCATCGCGGCGCGGCGTTTCCTGGCGCACTTCCCGCCGCCGTCCTTGGCGGAAGTATGGTTCAGCGACCAGTCGAGCCTGGCCGTCAGCTTCGCGACGCAACGGGCGCGTTCGGCGTTTCCGGAAGTGTCCGTGCGCGCCGGCCAACCGGCCCGTGTCGGCACGCTCTTGATCAGCCATGTGTTGACTGAGCTCGAGGCCCGCGAGGTCGATGAGCTCCTCGATCTCGTGTCCTCGGCCGAAGCGGTCGTCTGGGTCGAACCGGGCACGCACGAGACGAGCCGTCGCCTGATTGCCCTCCGCGAGAAACTCCTCGCGAGATCCGCCGCCGCCTTGAACGTGATCGCGCCGTGCACCCACTTGAAGGCCTGCGGCATGTTGGCGAAGGGCAACGAACCGCATTGGTGCCATCATTTCGCGTCGCCGCCGGCCGAAGTGTTCATGGACGCAGATTGGACGCGGTTCAGCGACGAAATGGGCATTGATCTGAGGAGCCTTCCGTTGAGCTATCTTGTCCTTGATCGTCGCCCCCGGCCCCCGCTGCCCGAAGGCGCAGCCCGGCTCATCGGTCGCCCCCGCGTCTACAAACCCAATGCGCTCGTCTATGCCTGCGACGCGTCGGGCGTGGCCGAACGCTCCATCACCAAACGCGCCTTGCCCGCCGAGTATCGCCTCGCGAAGAAGGACCGCTTGGAACCGCTGCAAGTGTGGCGTTGCGACGGCGCTGTGGTGACGGAGATGAAGCCGTTGCTTCCGCCTGTGGAGACTGAGGACGACGAAACCGAAGCGGTTTCAAGCCCGTAGGACCGTTCTGTTTGTAGGAACCGTTCCCGCCTCAATGCCGCCGGAAATTCAGCTTGTGGTCCAGGCGGCGGGTCTGGCTGAACTCGAGCTTCGGCAGGTCGGTGAGCGTGGGGGATTCGGTTTCGTTCAGGATGGTTTTCGCCAGGGCCTTCAGCTCGTTCCAGCGCGGCCATTCGAGCGCGGGCGAATGCACGACCTGCCGGAGCGTGCTGCGCCATTCGATGATCACGCGGTCGATGTCGCCGGGGCCGGTCCACTCGGTTACGAAGGCGTGTTTGGCGTCGGGGTTGCGATGGACGCTGCGGACCACTTCCTCCGCGCCAAATCCGTAGCTGGGCGGAATGCCGTCCTCCAGGTAGCCGGTAATCGTCTGGCTGCCGAAGAGCCGCCGACACGCGTAGGCCAGACGACCGTCGAACCGCGCCTCACCGCCGCTGAAGCGGTAGCCGGCATCGAGATTGGCGAGGTCATAGACGAGTTCCTCCAGCGCCGCCGCGAGCGCGAGACCGTCGCCCTGGTGGAAGAAGCTGACGACCTGGCCGCGTCGTGTCGGGACGCCGCCCGCGTTCACTAGGCCGAGACGTCGCCACAGGAGCGCAACGCCGCTGGCGGCGGGCAGGCCCATGCAGGTTTCGACAAGGGAACAGCGGGCGCAGTTGACGGAAACGGTTTCACGCTCGGGCGGACGCCACAACGCGACACCATGCCGGTCGATGGCGACGCGGAGCGGGAGATCGCCGACATCGAGATGGACCATGAGCCGCATCTCCTCCTCGACGACGCGGACGACGGGCGTGTGCTGGGCGGCGAGATGAGCCTGAAGCGCGGGCAGAACGGTTTGTTCCCACTCCTGCTGCTCCAGTTCGCGGCGCTGCCAGTTGGTTGCGCGACGAACCCACTTGGCCAGCACGAGCCGGCCGTCGGCCAGACGATCCGCGACGGTGCTGGACCTTCCGAAGAGCGGCCGGCCCTCAGATTCCCCCACCACGACGATCAAACCCTGGCCGACCTTCTCGATCGCCTTCATCAAGGTGAGCGCGGGGATCAAGACGGGCGCTCCATCGCGGGCTGGGGACGCGTCTTCTTCGATCAGTTTTACGTCCTTCACCGGGACACCCTTCATCTGGCCGAGGCGTTCCCACTCGCCGCGACTGTTGAAGAACTCGCGGACCATCGTGCGGACATAGCGGGCGCGTTCGGCATCGGTCTGGAGGCCGCAGGGAACGTCCGGATGCTTCAGCGATTCCTCGACGCCGAGGATGATCGGCTTGGTGGTGTAGAGCCGCTGCTGCACGCGCACCGCTTCCTCGAACGGCCGCCGCCCCAGGACCGACGCGGCGTGCATGAGGCCGAGCAGCGCGTTCCAGTCGATCATGCCGCTGCGCGACAACCAGGCGGGCCGGCCATCGGCCAGGCGCAGGCCGTTCTGCGAGACGAGCACGTAGCC
Source organism: Verrucomicrobiota bacterium (assembly GCA_947476875.1). Lineage (GTDB taxonomy): Bacteria > Verrucomicrobiota > Verrucomicrobiia > Limisphaerales > CANJSG01 > CANJSG01. Next base: position 80,767 of record CANJSG010000001.1, read on the forward strand.
GCATTCGTCCAAACCACGGCGTCCGGCGCGGCCGAACATCTGGAGGATTTCGTCGGCCTTGATCGCGTGCTCAACGTTGTCGCGCCGGTAGGAATCGCCCGCGAGGACGACGCTGCGGAGGGAGAAGTTAATGCCGGCGGCGAGGCCCATCGTCGCGACGACGACCCGGAGTTGGCCGGCCTTGGCCAACGGTTCGATCACGCCGGCGCGCGTCGTGTAGCTCAGGCCGCTGTGGTGGTAGGTCACGCGCGACTTGAGCATCCGGGCCATCTTCTCGCCGACGACCTGCTTCTGCTCGGCGGTGAGCTGGAGCGGATTCGGGTTGGGCAGATAACGCGCGAGTTCGGCCGCGAGCGCTTCCGTGGCGCGGCGCTGCGGGGCGAAGACAAGGACCGGCCCCAGGTTTTCGGCGAGGGCCTTGGCCACGAACCGTGGCCAGTAGCCCTTGATCTCGGACGGGACGAAGTAGTTCAGGCTGTTGCCATCGATCTCCTCCAACGGCACGGGACGTTCCTCATGGCGGACGAGCACGGCGCGGCGGCCGAGGCGTGTGAGCCATTTCACGATGTGCTCGGGATTGGCCACGCTACCGCTGAGAAGGAGCAACTGCGTCTGCGGCGGCGCCAGCGCGATGGCCAGCTCGTAGTTCAGCCCGCGATCGGCGTCCCCGATCATCTGATATTCGTCGACCACGAGCAGCGTGGGACCGTCGCCACGGATGAGCCGGTTCTTCTGCGTCTCCAACGTCGCGACGATGACGGGTGCTTCCAAGTTCTCGGCGAGGTCGCCAGTGGCGATGCCGACGTTCCAGCCGCGCGCACGCCATTCGGCGAGCTTGTCGTTGGCCAACGCGCGCGTCGGCACGGTGTAGATGGCCTGGCCCTTGTTCTTGCCGTGGTTCGACCACAGCTCAAACACGAGGGTCTTGCCCGCGCCCGTGGGCGCATGGACGACGACGTCCTGTCCGTCGCGCAACGCGGCCACGGCCTGCTGCTGCCAGAGGTCCGGCACGGCCACCTGGTTCAACGCGGCGGCCGCCGGATCACCGAGGCGACTGTGGTGGACGCGCTCAAAGCTGTCGCCAATGGTATTCATGCGAGGACGACGCGACGGCGCCGTTGATGGGGGAAGGTGGCTGACGAAACGGGAACCGCCAGTGCCTGGGATGCGAAACTATTTCCGGCCGTGGACGCGTTCCTTCTTCTCCTCCCACTCGGTCTGCAGGGCCTTGCGTTCGCGGGCGAGCTCGACCTCAAGTTCCTGCTGCTTGTCGAAGTCGCCGGCCTGCGCGGCCTCGCTGATGCGGTCCTTCAGCAGGATCTCGCGCTCGGCGATCTTGGCGGCGTATTTGGAATCGATCTCGGCGATCTCGGCCTTCTGGCGTTCGTTGAGCTTGGCCATGGGCTGGGACTTGTTCAGCCGTTCCATCGCGAGTTCGTAGGCGGACTTCATGGAGGAAGGATGAGCTCGAAGCGGGCAAGTGCAAAGGGAGGAAACGCGTGATGCCAGATGCCAGATGCCAGATGCCAGATGCCGGGATCAGGGATCGCGACTTCCCGAAACGATTCCCCCTCTTCACGCTCCCCACATGTCCATCGGCAAATCATGCGAAGTGTTGTTCAGTCCGGCGGAGTTCATGGCGCTGCAAAAGCGCGACCTGTCGCGGGCCGTGTGCGTCGTGTTCGACATCCTGCGCGCGACGACATCCATGACCGTCGCTTTGGACAATGGGGCGGCTGCGGTTCTGCCGGCGAACGACATTCCCGACGCGCTGGCATTGCGGGCGAGATTCCCCGATGCGTTGCTCGCCGGCGAACGGCACGGGCTCCGCATCGGTGCGGACCTGACCGGCGGCGTGGAGTTCGATCTGGGCAATTCGCCCCGCGAGTTCACCCGCGAGAAAGTCGCCGGACGCACGCTGATCATGACGACGACCAACGGGACCCGAGCACTTCAGGCCTGCGCCGGAGCCAAGCGGGTGTTCGTCGGTTCGTTTCCCAACCTCGCGGCTACAGCCCGCGCCGTCCTCGCGGAGAAGCCCGGGCAGCTGTTCCTCGTCTGCGCCGGCACCTACGAGGAGGCCGCCTACGAAGACACGCTCGCCGCCGGGGCGATGGCGGATCTCGTCTGGGACTTCTTCGACGAATCCGCCGTGGCGGATTCCGTCGCGATCGCGCGGAACCTCTGGCTGGGCGCCAAGGCCGATCTCGTCGGAGCGATCCGCCATTCACGCAATGGCCGCAGGCTTCTGACGCATCCCGATCTCAAGGACGATGTCGCGATCTGCTTCCAACGCGACACGGCGACCATCGTGGCGACGATGGTCGATGGGGCCGTCAGGGTTCCAAGTCCTGGCTGAGCGGAATTGGATCGGCAGGCCGCGAAGGGCCGTGTTACTCCACGGGTATTCCCATGCGCATGCCTTCTTTCTTCGCGGCGGTTCCGCTCCTTGCGGTCGGGCTCTTGTTCGCGGCATCGGCCTCTGCCGCCGAGCGCGCGAAGCCCAACATCCTCTGGTTGGTGAACGAGGACCACGGGCCCCACGTCGGCTCCTACGGCGACGCTTTTGCCACCACTCCAACCTTTGATGCGCTCGCCAAACGCGGTCTGCGTTACACGAAGGCCTGGTCCTGCGCCCCGGTGTGTGCCCCGGCCCGGACGACCCTGATCAGCGGGCTCTACGCCACGTCGACGGGCGGGGAACAGATGCGCAGCATGGTGGGCTATCCGGCCGGCCTGAAGATGTATCCGCAGCTCATGCGCGAAGCCGGCTACTACTGCTCGAACAACGCGAAGGAGGACTACAACGTGGCCAACCCGGGCAAGGTCTGGGACGCATCGGCGAAGACGGCCCACTGGCGAAAACGGCCGGCGGGAACGCCCTTCCTCGCCGTCTTCAACTCGGAGAAGAGCCACGAGAGCCAGATCCGCAAACAACCCCACGTCGCCGTCCACGATCCGGCCAAGGTCCGAGTTCCCGCCTACCACCCGGACATCCCCGAGGTGCGCAAGGACTGGGCCCAATACTACGACCAGGTGACCGCGGCCGATGCCGATTCGGGCGCAAGGCTGAAGGAATTGGAAGAGGCCGGGCTGGCCGAGGACACGATCGTCTTCTACTACGCCGACCACGGTTCCGGTATGCCGCGCAGCAAACGCTGGCCCTACAACTCGGGCCTGCACGTGCCGCTGATCGTCTACATCCCGGAAAAGTTCAAAAACCTCCGTCCCGCCGACTACCAGGCGGGCGGAACGTCGGATCGGCTCGTGAGCTTCGTGGACTTCGCTCCGACGCTTCTCAGCCTGGCAGGCGTGAAGCCGCCCGAATGGCTCCAGGGCAGTGCGTTCCTCGGCAAGTTCATCGGACCGGCGCCGAAGTTTCTCCATGGTTTCCGCGGACGGATGGACGAACGGCTCGACCTCGTGCGCAGCGTGACGGACGGACGCTTCGTCTACATCCGCAATTACCTTCCCCATTTGATCTACGGCCAGCACATCGACTACATGTTCCAGACTCCGACCACGCCCGCGTGGAAAAAACTCCACGACGAAGGCCGGCTCAATCCGCAGCAGGATGCGTTCTGGCAGGAGAAGGCGCCCGAGGAACTCTACGATCTCAAAGCCGATCCCGACGAAGTGAAGAACCTCGCCGGTTCGCCCGTGCATCAGGAGATCAAGGCCGCCCTCCGCAAGGCGCAGCAGGAACACATCGTCCGCATCCGCGACGTCGGATTCATCCCGGAGGGCGTGCGGTTCGAACTCGCCAAAGGCGGATCGCCCTACGATGTCGGGCACGATCCGGCCAAGTATGACCTGGCCCGCGTCGTCGCCGCGGCGGAGCTCGCATCCATGCGCGACCCGAAGGCGGCGCCGGAGTTGGCCAAACTCCTCACGGATGCCGATCCGTCGATCCGCTACTGGGCCGCACTCGGCCTCTCCATGCGCGGACAACCGGCGGTCCAGCCGGCCGAGACCGCCTTGAAGGCCGCGCTCGCGGACCAGGAATCCATCGTCCGGGTCCACGCCGCGCATGGCCTCGCGCAGTTCGGCGAAGGTGCGACCGCGAAGCAGGGCCTCGCCGCCCTCGTCGAACTCGCGCATGGCGACCGCAACAACTACTTCACCGCGATGGCGGCGTTGAACGCCCTCGATCAACTCGGCGACAAGGCCGCATCGCAGGCGGCCGCCATTCGCGCGCTGCCCGGACGCGTCCAGGCCCCCGCCGCCCGCTACGCGGAATATCTTCCGCGCCTCGTCATGGATCTGCAGAAGCGGTTTCAGTGAGCCGGGTCGGTGTCGGGCGACGCAGCTCGTGGTAGGGCGGGCTTCCAGCCTGCCCCGATCGGACAGAGGCCCCGAGTCGACGACCTTCCTGAATGGCTCGCGCGTTTGATGGTGGGCCTTCAAAGCCGCGACGGATCGGCGGAGGCACTTTACCGGGGTCGGGCCAGCCGCGCTGCGGCTGGCCGGCGGGTCGCAGCGCGACCCGCCCCACCTGCCTTTGGCTCGCGGGCAAAGAAAACCCCGGACAGCCGAGGCCGTCCGGGGTTTCGTGAAGGGATCTCGGGCTCCGATCAGGGCAGCGGAGTCACCGTGTAGAAGCTGGTCGAGTTGGTGATGCCAGCGTCGGTGAACCGGGTGACGGTCGCAGTTGCCAGGATGTTCGTGACGGTCACGGGGATGTTTGTCACTCCCTCGCTCCGGCCTATGCGGTAGGTCCTGCCGGGCACGGACGAGAAGATCACCTGCGGCACCGTGCGGATGCTCAGGGCGAAACCCGAGAGCGGATCCAGCGGGTTTGTTCCGGCCTGATACTCCTCGATGTTGGTCCTGCCATCGTTGTCGGGGTCCTGACCGGCTCCAACGCGGGGATCGGAGAGGTAACCGGCGCCAAAGAACTGGAAACGCCATGCGTTGGGCACCCCGTCGTCCACGGCGTAGAGCTTCAGGTAGGTCTGGCTGTAGACGGACGAGATGTCGAAGCCGTTGAAGTAGGCCTGCGCCCGGATGGTCGCGTTGGTCGTCAGATTGATCGGACCGGCGTAGAGCAGGGACGTCGCCGACGGACTCGACCCGTCGATCGTGTAGCGGACCTGCCCGAACCCGAGGGCGTTGGACAGGGTCACGGAGACCGAGTTGGTGTAGAGTCCGCCGTTCGGAAAGAACGCGATGTCAGGATTGACCGGGGGCTGAGGAGCGGCCACCGGCTCGATCAGGAGGTCAGAGTTCAGATATGAAGCGAAATTGCTGTTGTCCGCGCCCCGGCCTAACGCGATTTCGACCGTATCGCCGGTGGAAAGAGCCACTTCATTGGTGTAACCAAACCGAGCCGAGCCCGCCAGGAAGGCCCCCTTGACCAAGACTCCGTTCACAATGACATGGAAGTCGGTATCGCCCTGCCCGGATGGAAACGAAGGGCTCGCCCATGCTGTGACCCGATAGTTGCTGTTGCTTGGAACAACGAACCGGGCAACGGCATAGTTGTCCGGATTTCCAGAAGGGCCGGGGTTGAGGGTGACTCCTCCCACCGGGATGACCGCCTGCACCGAATAGGGAGAGGGCCCGGTATTCTGCCGAACCAAGGACTCGCTTCCCTGAACTCTCATCCAGCCGAGGAAAAACGAGTTTCCGTCTGCCGCGGAATATCGCTCACCGTAGGGAACAAACCCACCATTGGTGGTGGATTTGTAGCCCAGCGTCCACCTGTTGGAGGGGTTTGTCGCAATTGGAAACTGTTGGGAAAGCTGGTAGCTCGGGCTGGCTGCCGCGTTGGCGGAAATAATCGCGCCAATCTTCAAGCCCGATCCCGATAGGTTGTTGTCCGCGCCGCGGCCCGAAGCGAAATCGATCGTCCCGCCAGCCGAAAGATTGGTCGTGAAAGTGTAACTTGTGGCGACCGTCGCCGGAAGAGCATTGGAGAGGAAAGCCCCGCCATTGATGCGGATGTGGAAATCGGTGTCGCCGGAACTCGCCCCGTTCAAGTAGTTGGTGACTCCCACAGTTACTGAGTAAACGCCTCCAGTCGGGGCGGTAAAACGAATGGCTCCATAGTCGGCCGAAGTGTTTGCGAAGCCGCCGAAGATCAGAACGGTTCCAGGTGGGTAGACCCCTTGCCCTCCATCCGAAGTTCCGGTGTTGAAGTAGAACTTAACAACCTCGGGGAGAGAATCGGCCACGCGGTTCCAACGCATTTCTGCTGCACCGTTGCCATAGTCGACACGTTGAAGATTCGAGAACTGGACGAACTTTGAAGTGATGTTCGTCAGGTATCCGTGCGCCCAGACACCCGATGGGTTCTGGTTGGTCGAATAGTCCGCGGACAGGTTGTAGGTCGCAAGCTGGGCGCTCGCGCCAATTACGGTTCCGAACACCGCAACCCCAGCGATAATGATTTCCATGAGTCGTTTCATACATTTTTTCTCCTAATGGCACACGCGGGATACCCAACGGCCGGTTTGGAGGCAAGTGACGAATCTGCATTCTGGACAAATGTGCTCCAGATCGGAACCAGCCACTGAAGCTGCAATAGGAACCGACGGCCAGCGGGAGAATTCTGGCCCCTAGTGGGTCAGAAAGCTGCACCAATGCCATCACCCGGCCACCAGTGACGATCCGGCTGGTCCTGGAAGTAGAGAAACTTGCGGCCGGTCTTCTCGGCAAATTTGGCCAACATGACCGACTGCTGCGAATTGTCGCTGAGGACGATGGAACCCGGGTGCAGGCAATGCTCGATGGCGAGGAACTCGGCCCACTCGTATTCCGGCCGGTGGTCGCTGTCGTGGAGGAAGAGGTCCACCGGTTGGCTGAACTTCTTGAGAGTCTCCACGGAATCGCCCAGGACGATCTCGCCAACATCGCGGTATTCCGGAAGGAACAGATGGCCGCAGTCCGCGATGATGTCGGTGGCGTAGACACGTCCCGGAGATCCTTCGGCCGCATTCCTCTTGAGCGCGGCGGCGATGACCACCGTGCCGAGGCCGCGGTCGACGCCGGTTTCCACGATCACCTTGGGCTTCAACGCGCGGACGAGCGCATACCACCCGATGCGCCGGCCGTAGCGCGGCTCGGTGTCGGAGTTGTGGCGATCGGGCGAGGCCAGGGTGGCGGCGACGAGCCTGTCGTGCAGGGTCCGGTCCTCCTCCAGTTCGCGGCAGTAGCCTTCGATCTCCTGCCAAGGCCGGCCGGCCACGACGGCGGTGAACTCGGCGAGGTAGCGGCGGTTCAACGGCGTGAGGTGGTAGGTGTGGTTGTAATACTCCTTGGACGTGAAGGCCCATGAGGCCATGCGCCCGGCCTGCTTGAGGGCTTGGAGCCACGCCCAGCCGAGGCGGAACGGGATCAACGCCAACCTGCCGGCGGCGGTGTGGCGGACAAAGCTGCGAAGTGAGCTCATTTAGGCCGAGGGCTTGATGGCGAGGCGGCCGGTGTAGTCGAGCCGGCTCAGGAACGGACGGGGTTTGAGCTTCGCAAAGTATTCATCAACGGCCCGCTTGGCGCCTTCCCAGTGGCCGTAATCGTCGATGATCAGGGGTCCGCCGGGCGCAAGCAGGGGGTAGAGATGGACCAACTCGTGGACCGTGGATTCATACCAGTCCGTATCGAGCCGCAGGAGGGCGATCCTTTCCGGCAACGTCTTGGGAATCGAGTCCTCGACCTTGCCTTTCACAAAATGCATCCGCTCCATCGGATACCCGGTGAGTGCCATGTTCCGGCGGACGAACTCGACGCCGGCATAACACCAGTAGTTCTCGACGCCCTCCTTCTTGTCCGCTTCATCCAGCACGGCTTCGGCCTTGGTGCCGTCGAACATGACGTCGGCGTCGGTCGGGGCCGACATGCCCTCGAACGTGTCGTAGAGATAGAGGTCGCGGGAGGTGTCGCCGAGGTCCTTCAGGAGTTTGGCGGCGATCATCATGCTGCCGCCGCGCCACACACCGCATTCGACGATGGCGCCGGGGATCCCGTTTTCGTGGACGTAGCGGACCGCATCGAGCATCCCGAGATTGCGGCCGAGGCTGGCGGCGGTGTGGGGTTTGGCCAGGTCGATTGTGGCCGCCTCTTCCGGCCGGAGGCCCGTGCTCATCCGGATGATCTCAAATCCGCGCTTGTTGAAGAACCGCTGAACGATCGGCTTGAGTTGTTCTATCATCGCAAAATTGTCTCAGGGTTTCTTGGCAACCTTGAACCGCACCCGGTTCCGCAGGCTCTGCCGATGAAGCAGGGTCAGGCCGTTCTTCGCGACATTGAAGACGCGGGCCAACCCGGGCATGACCCTGGAAAGCGGGCTTCGATCCGGTTTGTAGTCGACCTCGGGTTTGATCGCCGGGTCCCAGCGCGGCGTGTAGTCGCTCTGCTGGGGCGCCGCCTCGAAGATGGACTTCACCTCGACGCGGCGGGCTTCTACCCAAAGATGCAGCGGCAGCGTGTTAACCACCTCGACCCGCTGCCGGATCTTCTCCGGATCGGCGACCTCATACCAGCGGCCGTAGGGCCCGACGATGTGCGCGACCATGCGTTCCACGACAAAGCCATTGGGCGCCGACAAGGCCTGGTAGAACAACTCCGGACTGAACTGGTAGAACCCATGGCCGCACCAGTTGTTGGTTC
>CANJSG010000002.1 GCA_947476875.1 Verrucomicrobiota bacterium
AAAGAGTTGTTTGGCGGAAACCGAACCGATCAGCGGTAGCTCTGCTTGAACTCGACAACGGCGGCCTTGAGTTCGGCGGCGAGGGCGTCGGAGAACGCCTTCTCGTTGCGGATCTTGTCGAGCACGGAGGCCTTACGGTCCTGGAGGAACTGGCCGAGCTTGTTCTGGAAATCCTTCACCTTCTCCACGGCGACATCGTCGAGGAGGCCGTTCTGCATGGTCCAGAGAATGGAGCACTGGATCTCGACCGGCATCGGGTTGTATTGGCTCTGCTTGAACAGTTCGACGATGCGTTTGCCGCGCTCGAGCGTGGCCTGCGTCTTGGCATCAAGGTCGGAACCGAACTGCGCGAAGGCCGCGAGCTCGCGATACTGGGCGAGGTCCAGCTTGATCTTGCCGGCGACCTGCTTCATGGCCTTGATCTGCGCGGCGGAACCGACGCGGGAGACGGAGAGACCGACGGAGATCGCGGGACGAACGCCCTGATAGAACAGGTCGGTTTCGAGGTAGATCTGGCCGTCCGTGATCGAGATGACGTTCGTCGGGATGTAGGCCGAAACGTCACCCGCCTGCGTCTCGATGATCGGGAGCGCGGTAAGGGATCCGTTGCCATACTTCTCGCTGACACGCGCACTTCGCTCTAGCAGACGGCTGTGCAGGTAGAACACGTCGCCGGGATACGCTTCACGGCCGGACGGACGCTTGAGGACGAGGGAAACCTGGCGGTAGGCGACGGCCTGCTTGGAGAGATCATCGAAGATGATCAACGCATCCATGCCGTTATCCATGAACCATTCGCCCATTGCGGCACCGGCAAAGGGCGCGAGATACTGGTTCGCGGCGGAGTCGGCGGCGGCGGCGGCGACGACGATGGTGTCTTCCAACGCTCCTGCCTTCTCCAACTCGGCGACGACGCGGGCGATGTTCGACTGCTTCTGGCCGACGGCCACGTAGATGTTGTAGACGGGGCGGAAATTCTTGTCGCCGGAGGCGCGGCCGGCCTTGTTGTTGCGGGCCTGGTTGATCATCGCGTCCACGCCGATCGTGGTCTTGCCGGTGGAACGGTCACCGATGATCAGCTCGCGCTGGCCGCGGCCGATGGGGATCATCGCGTCGATCGCCATGATGCCGGTCTGGAGCGGCTGGCTGACGGACTTACGCTTGACGATGCCCGGAGCGATCTTCTCGACGGGATAGAACTCGGTGGCGGCGATATCGCCCTTGCCGTCGACCGGCTGGCCGAGGGTGTTGACGACGCGGCCGAGGAGACCCTTGCCGACGGGCACGGAAAGCAGCTTGCCGGTGGTGCGGACCTCGGTGCCTTCGCGGACACCCAAGTAGTCGCCCAGAATGATCGCGCCCACCTCAGTCTCCTCGAGGTTCAACGCGAGGCCGATGACTCCGTTGCCGAAGTCGAGCATCTCGTTGAGCATCGCGTCGGTCAGGCCCTCGATCTTGGCCACGCCGTCGGAGGTTTCGCGGACGATGCCGACGTTCTGCTTGTTGACCGACGTCTTGACGCCGGCGATCTGGGCTTCGATTTCCTGAAGGAGGTTGCTCATCGAATCAGTAGGGAGTTGAAAGTTCTGGAGGGGTCGCCCGGTTTAGCGGGTTAAAGGCTGTTGTTGATTTCCGCAAGTCGTCCGGCCACCGAGCCGTCGTAGATGTCGCTGCCGACCTTGATGCGGAGCCCGCCGATCAGGGCGGGATTTACCCAAAAGGAGATGTTGAGGCCGGAACCATACTGGCGTTCCAGGTTGGCCTTGATGGCCTCGACCTGCGCCGGGGTCGTCTCGACGGCGTTCTCCACACGGGCGGAACGGCGGTCGAGGTCCAGTTTAACGAGGCGTTTGAACTGGTGAAGCGTGCCGAAGTAGCCACGGGGCTGACGGCTGATGACCTGCGTGACGGCGAGACGGACGCGACCTTCATCCAGCACTCCATTGACACGGCAGGCGCTGAAGAGCGTCTTGGCGTCGCGACGGGATTGTTTGGAGATCTTCATCGGGGCTCAGGTTCCGGAAATCAATTGTTCGCGAGCTGCTTGTTGGCGTCGTCCGCGAGGCGCTGCTTCTGGTCGACGGAAAGAATTCCGCCGGTGACCTTGGCGCTGACCTCGACCACGAGCCGGGTGACTTCCTTGCGGAGGTCGGCCTTCATGCGGACGAGTTCGGCGTCATTGGCCTGCTTCGCTTTCGCGATGATGTCGGCGGCGGCGGCGATGGCGCGCTGGGTCTCCTGCTCGGCGATCTTGGCGGCGGCGGCGCGGGCCTCCTCGATGATCTTGTTCGCCTGGGCACCGGCCTGGCCGATGATCTCGCGGGTCTTGGCCTGGGTGGTGGCGAGTTCGGCCTTGATCTTGTCCGCGTTGGCCAGGCTCTCGGCGATGCGCGTGCGGCGCAGCTCGAGCATCTCAAGAATGGGCCCGTAGGCGAATTTCTTGAGCGCCAGCGCCACGATGACGAAGAGGATGATCTGCGAGATCAGCAACTGCCACGTGACGCCGAACTGGTGGGCGATGTCGGCGACCGGATTGCCAGGCGCGGCGGCTGCAAGGAGGAACGAATTCATGTCGGTTCGGAAAGGGAAGGCGCGGAGCCTCGCGGCCCCGCGCCGGGAACGTTACTTGGCCAAGAATATGGCGAAGAAGACCACGCCTTCCGCCAACGCGGCGAAGATGATCGCCTGGTTGCGGATGGCGCCGGCGGCACCCGGATTGCGTCCGGTCGCTTCGGCGGCCTTCATGCCGATGATTCCCACGCCGATCGCGGAGCCGACGGCCGCGAGACCGATGTGGAGACTTCCCGTCATTTCAGCCAACATGGGTAGCATTGTCATTGTCTTACCTTTTCGTTTTGTTACTTCGACCGCCCCCGCAGTTTGCCCACGGTCCGGCGGCGAAAATTGTCAGTGCGCGTGCTGTTTGTGGCCGTGGCCGTCGTCGTGCGAATGCTCGTCATGGCCCCCGGCCATCAACGCGGTGAACACGGAGGTCAGCAGCGCGAACACCAGCGCCTGCACCAGGCCGACGAGGAGTTCGAGGAAATAGAACGGAAGCGGCAACAGCCAGCCAAACCAGGTCCCGCCCAGATGCATCATGGCTTCCAGGATGTTCTCGCCGGCGAAGATGTTGCCGTAGAGACGGAAGCTCAACGACACGGGGCGGAAGGCGATGGAGACGACTTCGATCACGCCGACGAAGAGGAAGATGGCCATCATGAACAGCGCCATGACGCCCTTGCCGTTGTCGCCGCCGCTGAAAAGATGCTTCAGGAACCCGCCGGCGCCCAGCGCCTGGAAGGACCAGACGATCCACAGGACGAAGAAGACCAGCGACATCGCGAGCGTCATGTTCAGGTCGGCGTTGCCGCCGCGCAGGAAGGGCTCGCTGGCGTGGAAATGCCCCTGCGCGTTCGTATGGCCATAGCCGATCGTGCCGACGCCGGGGATCAGGCCAAACCAGTTCGTGACCAGGATGAAGAGAAAGAGCGTGCAGAAGAACCAGAACGACTTCTTCACCAGCGCCGGTCCGAGGATCTCCGTGAAGAACTCATACATCCCCTCGACGAGCCATTCGACGAAGTTCTGCAGGCCGCGCGGCACCATCTGGATGTTCCGCGTCGCCATCTGCGCGACGGCGATCAGGACAATCGCGACAATCCAAGTGATGACCGTGGAACTGGTGAACTGGAGCGGGCCGACGCTGAAGACCGGCGCGGCGGCCGGTAGTCCGGCCGCTTCGCCGCCTTCAGCCGCGAATCCGGCCATCGGGGCGGCCAGAAGTGCGGCGGTGACCAGAAACTGTTTGATAAGACGCATCGGCGCAAAACCGTTGGAAGAGGTCAGCAGGACACGGCTCTGCGACACGACTTTTCCAGAACGGAGGCCAGACGTTTGCTGATCGTGAAATTTTTCACAAGCAGTTTTTTCTGATTTTGGGTTGTCTGAAAGAAGACCATCCATCCGAGATATAAGATGCTTTCTGGCAGCATATTAAAGTGTCGTTAAAGTGAGCCACTCCACTCCAATGAGCCTAGAAAATACCGAGGGTGATTGGTCGAGAAGCCTGGCAACTCCTCAGGCACGACACCCAGGCGTTCACTTGGGTTTCGACGCCGCTTTGATGCGTGAATTCGTCGACGCGCGCTCGTCTGGAGCCAGCGTATTGAGCGTGGATGCCCGAATGGACCCGGCCGTCGCAACAGGCCGAGTCGCGGCGCGGGAGAACTCAGGATGGGGATTCGCCGTTTCGAACCGCTGCGATACGAAGGGCAGCGTCCCGTTGAAATACCAGTTCCTGTATACGAGCAACCCGACCAGAACGACCAAACCAGCAGATACCCGAAACTTCGGGCTGCGAACGAACGATTCCCAAGTGAACGGCTCTTGGCATTTCTCCTCGGCGGCCAGTTTCGCCGGCAACGCCTCGGCTTCAGACAAGGCCGGGATCCACTCGATCCCTTCGACCGGCTCGAATCGCAGACGGTAGAAGTAGGAGTCGCAGCCCGGCTTGAAACAGTAGCCCTTGTGGAGCCGGTCCAGCTTCGGGTTGGCACGCTGCGTGTCGCTCGCGGCATCGAGCAACGCCACGAGATCGGTTTCCTTCAACTCAGACCTGCAGGCCTCGCACGCCACATGGATATGGTGCGAGTAAACCGCACGGATATTTTCGGCCGAAACCCCCTTGGCAAAAAGGGATTGCGCCAAGTTTCTCAGCATCCCCCAGACAGCCTCCACCCGGACCTGCCGGGATACTTGTTCCGGGCCTTTCAGCTCTGACGTCGGATTCATGGACGCGCCGGGGCTTCGATCGCCTTATACCACATCCACTGGCGTGTGGCCTCGTAGGGATGCAGGTAGTCGCCCTGCAACGACGGGGAGAAATTGTGCATGGCCGCATGGGAATCGGCGAACAGCACGGCGGACTGGAAGTCGGACCGGGCATTCCGCGGATCGGAGATCTCGCCTGAGCCGACGCCGTAATGCCATTGCTGCCACTGGGCATCGCCAGCCGCATTGGCGTAGAGGCGGGCCGGCGGCTCATACATGACGATGTAGCGCGTCGTGTCGGGCACCCATGAAGTGGGTTTGCCGGCGAGGACACCGTCGACGCCTTTCAGGAATCCCCCGTTCGCGACCACGGTCGGAAGCGAATCGTTGTAGTCGTAGCTGATGCCGGCGGTTTCGTAACGCGTCGGCTTGAACTCCAGATCCGTCTGCGGAATCAGCGCCTGCCCGCGGTCCGACGCACAGCGATAAACCGCCGACGGCCCGACGTAGCCGTAAAGAGGACGCTGGCGGGCGGAGGGAAGGATGTTGGTGAACGCCGGGGCCGGATCTTGGCCGCCGACAAAGGAACCAAGCGGATACCGGTCACGGTTGTCCTGGGCGTAGAGGTTGAAGCCAATCCCCAGCTGCTTGAGGTTGCTGACGCACTGGATCGCTTTTCCTTTCTCCTTCGCGCGTCCCAACGTCGGCAGGAGCATGCTGGCCAAAATCCCGATGATGCCGATCACCACAAGCAGCTCGATCAGGGTGAACCCCGCGCCGGATCGCCTCCGACCGCTTCTCCATGAACTCGAAATCAACATCATTTCTCTCTCTTGGACCAACGTGGCGTCGAGTCGGCGTGGTTTCAAGCAGGTGAAAATGACGGAGGCGGAGGCGCCTTGTCCGGCACCCCCGCCCCACGTTGAATCTGAAAACGGACCGGAGACTACTTGATCTCCTTGATCCGCATGTTGCGGAACCAAACCGTGCCGTGATCGCCCTGGAGGAAGATCGGGCCGGGTTCCTTCACGTTCTTGTCGATCTCGCTGCCGGTGGCGACGTCGCAGACCACGTTGTCGTGGATCTTCTTTCCGTTCAGCACGACGGTGATCTTGTTGTCGATCATCGTCGCCTCGACGGTTTGCCATTCGCCCGCAGGCTTGGAGGCGAACTCCGACGGGGCGGTCTGATTGTAGATGGCGCCGTTGCCGGTCTTGGCCGTCTTGCCGACCTTGTAGTCGCCCAGGATCTGGATCTCGTGGCGACCACGGAGGTAGAAGCCGGAGTTCGAATTGTCCGGAACCTGGAACTCAAAACGCACCGTGAAGTTCCAAAACTTCTTGGCCGTCACCAGGTCGGTGCCGTGTTCGCCCTTGTTGACGGTGTTCTTCAACACGCCGTTGTCGATGGTCCAACTGTTGTGTCCATCCGCACGGCGCAGGTTCCAGCCGGCAGTGTCCTTGCCGTTGAAGAGCGGGACAAACCCCGCTTCATCCGCGGCCGACAAGTTGCAGGCGGCACCGACGAGGACAGCGACCGCAGCGGTGGAGAAAAGAAGTCGTTTCATGAGTGAATGGCTGGTGGGGACGGATCCCCGCTCACTTCGCCTGGGGTTCGCCGCTGCCCTTCTTCAGGCCGAGGGCCCACTCGATGCCGCCGAGGATGTGCTTCTGGTATTCGGGCATTTCCCAGACGTATTCATTGTGGCCGAGCGAAGTGTAGAAGACCTTGCCCTTGCCGAACTCACGGCACCAAGAGACGCCGAAATTGCCGGCCGCGCCGGTGTTCGGGTGCTTGTCGAGGACGAGCAGTTCCCGGACGGCCTTCTGCTGGTAGTTCTTGAAGAGATACATCTCCTCCTTCTTGCCGCCGATGTCGAAGGTCGCGCCGAAGTGCTTGGTGGACGGGTGGGCCGAATCCTTGTTGATGGCGCTCACAACAACCTGCGCACCGTGGGTCTGGAACTCGCCGCCGAGCATCTCGATGTAGGCCGGAAATCCGTGGAAAGTATCGCTGGCGCTGTGCATGCCGACGAAAGCGCCGCCGTTCTTGACCCACGCGATGAACGCTTCCTTGTCCGGAAGCGGCAGGTCGCCGGTCGTGTTGGCGAAGATGATGCCGTCATACTTCTTCAACGCGGCCGGGCTCATCTTCTCGGCCAGCACGGCCTTGATCTTATCCTGGTAGGCGATCTGTTCGACCTTGAAAGCCGCCTTCTGCTCGTCGGTTGCGTTGCGACCCGGATCCTTCGGCGGGAACACGCTGGCGAGCTCGATGTCGTAGACACCGGAGGACTTGCCGACTTCGGCGATGACCTTCTCGGCCGTGGCGATGGAGCTGTGGCGGAAGCCCGTCGTGGTCGACACGACCAGGATCTTCTTGGGGGCGGCGACAGCGGACGTGGTGACGAGGACTCCTGCCAGCGTGGCAAGGCATCCGAGGAAAAGACGGCGTTTCATGGCTCGATTGTAGGGTTGTATGACGTCGGTAAGACGCAATTCGTGGGGACGGGGTTCATCTGACGGCAACGGCGAACCGGCTGCAAGGCGGTTTAACGCCTACCAGTGCCGCGTGGTCCGCGGGGGCTGGGACGAGAAGCGCTCCTGACGGCGTCGGCCCGGGTCCATCTGCTGGGCCTGCTCGCGCTTGAGCTCCTCCATCATCTCCGCCAGTTCCTTTCCGGCCTTGGCCTCTTTCGCGTCCTTGTCCTTCTGGCCTTCCTCACCCGCCTTGCCCTGCGCCTGCGCGCCCATTTTCTGGCGGAGGCGATCGAGCTCTTTCTGCACCTCGCCGGCACCCTTCTGCGCCGATTCGCTTTTGGGATCCGCCTGCTGGGCTCGGTCGAACGCGGTCTCGGCCTTCTCCAGATGCTGGACGGCTTCCTGCGGAGAACGCTTCTCCGCCTGCTGCGCGCGTTGCTGTTCGAGTTGGCCGAGTTTTTCCATCACCGGCGCAAGATCCTTCTTGGTCGCCTCGAGCTTGGGAGGGGTCTGGGCGTTCTCAGGGTTCAGGTCCATCGCCTCCTGATAACGCTCCACCGCTTCGGTAAGTTCTTCAGCCGCCCGTTCGGTGGCCCGGGGAATGTCCTCGCGGCCCTGCTTGGCGAGACGATCGGCCTCGCGGAGCTCCAGTTGCTCCAGGGCCTTGAGCACTTCCTCGCGGCCGCGTTCGGCTTCGCCGTTGTTATGGGGTTTTACGCCGAGCGACTGGTCGAACTCCGCCAATGCCTCGCGATAATGTTTCTCGGCATCGTCCGGTTCCCACTTGGCCGACTGGTCGCCGCGCTTCTTCTCGGCCGATCCGTTGTCGATGTGCAGCTTCGCCAGCTTTTCGACCACCCGTTGGCGGTCGAGGTTGAGCGTGCCGTCCTTGGGGGCGAGGGACAGTCCGGCTTCGAAATCCGAAAGCGCTCCATCGAGATGTTGTTTGGCCTGGACCCGATCCCACTGGTTGCCCCGCTTGAGCGCTTCATCGGCCTTGTTCTCCAGCTCACGGCCCTTCTTCTGGAGCGCTTCGCGGAGCCCTTTCTCGGTCCGGATCACGGTCTCTTTTGCCTCCGCGTTTTCCGGCGCGATGTCCGTGGCCTGATGCGCGTAGACCGTCGCCGCTTGAAGCAGCTCGACGGTCTTGTCGATCGGCTGGTTTTTCGTCGAAGCCTCCAGCTTTGTCGCGAGATCCAAGTTGAGCCGGACGAGGTTCCGCTCCACGAGATCGAGATTGAGTTTCGCCTCGGTCCGCACCGGCCCCTTGGACGACGCCACCCGGAACGCCTCCCGCGCCCGCATCCATTCGCGGAGAGCATTTTCCGGTTCGTCCTTTACCGTGCGCTCGCCGATGCGGAAGGCGGCGTTGCCCGACTGGAACCAAACCTTGCCACCGATCGCATCCGGAAGCTCGGCGGTGGAAAGCACCTGCCAGGCTTCGTCGGCCTTGGCGAAATCACCGCCGCGATAGGCCTCGAGCGCGGCGTTGTATTGCTTCCACGCCGCCACCGATTCGGCGGCGACGACCGCGTCTGCGGCACAGAGGAAAACCAAGCCCGTCGCCACAGCGGAGACGCTGGATCGCCATGAGGCTGCCGGTTGGAAGTTCATTTCGTTCTTCTCCGTTCGTTCACCAGCATCTCTAGCAGAAGCACCGCCAAGGACAACAGCAGAGGAACCTGGAAGATCTCCCGGAACTCCTTGTCGGACCACGTGAGCGCCCGCGCGACCAGCGGCTCGATCGACGATTGGCGAAGCTGTTCGAGTCCCGCCCCGTCGGGCCCCATCAGGGCGTAACGTCCGCCCAGGCTGCCGGCCGCGACCTGCTGAAGCATGCGCTCGTCGAGCTTGGAAACCACGTCACGCCCGAACTCATTCTTCAGCATCAGGTCGCGCCTATAGGAACGCGCGTCGGGGACCTTCGCCCCCAGCGGCGTGCCGACGCCCACGGTCAGGATGGGAAGTCCGGCGGCGCGCGCTTCCTGAGCGGCGACGATGGCTTCGCCCTGGAGCTGCTCGCCGTCGCTGAGCAGGACAATGACCCGCGCCGGCGGACGGACCACACGGTTCGTGACGGCGAGCGTCTTGATTCCGAGGCGGATGGCCGAAGCGAGATCGGAGCCGGGCTTGGTCACCGACTCCGTGGTCAGGGCCGACAGCGTGCGGATGAAAGCGGTGTGATCGAGGGTCAAGGGCACCGCGAGATACGCTTCACCGGCGAAGGGCACGAGCGCCAGACGATCACCGCCAAGCCGCGCCACAAAATTGCTCAGGCCGGCCTTCACCGCGGCCAGGCGGCTGGGCGCGAGGTCCGCGGCCAGCATGCTGCGCGAGACATCCAGCGCGACGACGATGTCGATGCCGTCGCGTTGGGCCTTGCTCTCGATCTCCGGCATCAACGGCCGGGCCAATGCGAATGCGACCAGGAGCATTCCCACCGTGAGCAACACGCCCTTCAAGCGACGCTTCAGTCCGTCGACGGAACGCATCAGGGATTCGCGGAGCCGCGGGGCGATCAGCCGCGCAAGGCGGCGTTCCCGGTCCACCGCCCCGCGCCAAAAGGCCAGCGCGCAGACGACGGCGAGCACCGCGAGGGCGACGAGCCAGAGGGGCGAATCGAACTTCATGGCAGCCTCCTCCAGACGAGTTGGGCGAGCAGCACTTCGGCCACGAGCAAGACCAGCCCCACCGCGGCGAACCACGCCATCAGTTCCCGGAAGCTCTTCTGCCGGGCGTCGCTGAAGGCCTTTTTCTCAAGGCGGTCGATCTGGGCGTAGACGTTGCGCAGGCTCGGATAGTCCGGCACGCGGAACAACTGGCCTCCGGTCAGGCGGCAGGTCTCCCGGATCTTTTCGGTGATCCCGCTCTCGAAATTCATGTCCCCGAAATCGATGAGCTGGATCACGTGGACACGGATGCCGAGTTTGCCGATGACACGCGCGACGTCCTCCGGATCCGGCCCTCGGTTCATGTTCTCGGCATCGGTGGCCATGATGATCACGCGGGTCTCGTTGGTGGCGGTCTTCAGGGCTTCCGCGGCTACGACGAGGGCCGATCCGGGAGCCGTGCCCCGGCCGGGCAGTTCGCCGCTGATCTGGGCGAGCAGCCAGTCGTGGTCCAGCGTGAGCGGGCTGAGCAGGACCGCTTCGGCGTCGAACCGCACGAGGCCGAACTTGTCGCTGGGACGCGACCGGATGAATTCGCCCATCACCTTCTTCAGCGCATCGATCCGGCTTCCCACCCGTCCTTCGAGCCGGAAGTCGCGTTTGTTCATCGTGCCGGAATAGTCGAGCGTGAGGACCATGTTGATGCCCTTCGCATCCTTCTGTCCGACGCCCTTCTCCACCTGCGGACGCGCCACGGCCACGATGAGAAACGCCAGCGCCGCCAAGCGCATCAGCGCGATCGCCGCACCGAAATTGAAACGCGGTTTGACCGTCCTCTTGAGGATCGAAGTCGACGCCAGCGGGACCGCCGCCGCACGGCCGACCTTGCCCCGCAGCCAGGCCCAAAGCGGCAGGAGCAGCAGCAGCAGGAGCAACCACGGAGACTCGAAGCGGAAGGTCTCGATGCCGGGAAGGAACTTCACGAACGGTCCTCCTTCCGGACGGGCATTCCACGCGACGCCTCGACAAACCGGATCGCCGCCTGGTGCGTCGCCGTCAGATCTTCAACGCTGCCTTCGGTCCGGCCGAACTTCATCGCCTCGCACGTGCGGAGGAACTTCTCAAGAAGGCCGCGCTGGGACGGATCGAGTTTGTTGGAGGCGGCGGCTTCGCGGAGGAACTCCTCCGTGGCCCGCTGCGGCGCACGCAGGTCAAACCGGCGTTCAAGGAACAGCCGGACGATCGCGGTGACTTCGATGGCGAACTCGCGCGACTGCCCGGGATTCATCAGGCCGCTCAACGCGCGAAGCGCATTCAACGCCTCGATGGACGGGTCCACTTCCGGAGTCCCGGACCCGCCGTCAATTGCACGCCGTCGTCTTCCCAGCCAGCGCGCGAGCACCAGTCCAACGATGATCGCCAGGACCACCGCGCCCAGGATCGCCGTCCACGGGATCTCCGGGGGCGCTTCAAGCTGGCGCAGGTCTTCGACCAGATTGGTGGCGTAGTTGGTCATGCCGCTGCAACCGCAGACGCCAGGCAGGTGGGGCCAGCCGCGCTGCGGCTGGCCGTCGAGTCGCAGCGCGACTCGACCCACCTTGCTGTGCTTCGTGAAATCTCCATGTGGCTCATCGGTTCTGCCGGCGGATGCGGGTGTCGAAGAACTGGAGCAAGGGCTTCAGGTAGGGCCGGTCGGTGTGGACCTCGATCGAATCCACGCCGGAACGCCGGAACATGCGGCGCAGTTTCTCCATCCTTGCCCAGGACGCCTTTGCGTAGCTCTCCCGGACTTCGAGATCCGCGCTGTCGACCTCGACAAGTTCGCCGGACTCCGAATCCTCGAAGACAATGGTGCCGACATCCGGCAAATCACGTTCACCCGGGTCCATGACCGGGATGGCGATCACGTCGTGCCGTTGACGCAGGATGCGCAACGGCCGCTCGTGGAGCTTGGAATCGAGGAAGTCCGACAGGACAAAAATGATCGCCCGGCGTCGCAGAGCGTGCCGCACGTGGGCGAGCGCCAGCGCGATGTCCGTGCCCTTGCGCTCGGGTTCGTGCGACAGGACTTCGCCGATGATGCGGAGAATGTGCGACCGGCCCTTGCCCGGGCGGATGTAACGTTCGGCGCCCTCGGTGAAAAGCAGCAGGCCGACGTTGTCGTTGTTCCGCGCCGCGGCAAACCCGATCAAGGCGGCGAGCTCGGCGGCGAGTTCGCGTTTGCTCGGGCCGTGCGAACCGACGTTCTTCGAGGCGGAGGCGTCGACCATGAGGAGCACGGTCATCTCACGCTCCTCGACGAACTTCTTGATGTGCGTCACGCCGGTCCGGGCAGTCACATTCCAGTCGATGCGGCGGACGTCGTCGCCGGCGGCGTAGGGCCGGACCTCGTCGAAGTCCATGCCGCGGCCCTTGAAGACCGAGTGGTATTGGCCGGCGAGCATGTCCTCCACGAGCCGCGACGTGCGCAGCTCGATGCGGCGGATGTTCTTGAGCCACTCGCGGGGGATCATCGCAGGGAGGCTGGACCGGAACTCAGGGGACCTTCACCTGGTCGAGGACGTGTTGGACGATCGCCTCGCTCGTGACCTCGTCCGCCTCGGCCTCGAAGGTCGTGATGATGCGGTGGCGGAGGACGTCCATCGCGATGGCTTTCACGTCGTCCGGCGTGGCGAAGGCGCGGCCGGAGAGCAGCGCATGGGCCTTGGCCGCGAGGGCGAGGTTGATCGTGGCCCGGGGCGAACCGCCGAACCGGATCCGGCCCTCCATCTTCGGGGCGAACCGCTTCGGCTCACGCGTCGCGAACACCAGCTTCACGATGTAGTCGATCACGCGCTCGTCCATGTGGATCAGGTCGACCAACTCACGCAGTTCGAGGATGACCTCGGGCTGGACGACGGCCTTCAGCTTCGGTTTGTCGCCGGTGCGCGCCATCAACCGGAGGATTTCCTTCTCCTCCGTCTCGGTCGGATACGTGACGACGACCTTCAGCATGAACCGGTCGACCTGCGCTTCGGGCAGGTTGTAGGTGCCCTCCTGCTCGATCGGATTCATCGTCGCAAGGACGAGAAACGGCGCGGGCAGCGGGAAGGTTTCTTCACCGATGGTCACCTGCCGCTCGGCCATCGCTTCCAGCAAGGCAGACTGCACCTTGGCGGGGGCGCGGTTAATTTCATCGGCCAGGACGATATTCGCGAAGATGGGGCCCTTCTTGGTGAAGTAGGCGCCGTCCCTCGGGTTGTAGATGAGGTTGCCGACAAGGTCGCTCGGCAGGAGGTCGGGAGTGAACTGGATGCGCTGGAACTTCACGTTCAGGCAGGCGGCGAGGGCGTTGACCGTGGCGGTCTTGGCCAGGCCAGGCACGCCTTCGAGGAGCACATGCCCGTTGCCGAGCAGGCCGATGAGCAGCCGGTCGACAAGGTAGTGCTGGCCTATGATGACACGGGCGATTTCGGTCCGGATGGCCTGGAGCGACGGGGTGAAACGGTCGACCAACTGTTGCACGTCGGAGAGCTGGGACTTCATTGAAAGGTTATTTTCAGACGGGGCTTACGCCGGGAGATTCAGCCTGTTTTGATTTGCGAAGCAATCAGGAGCTTTCAACCCAGGCAGAATCCGACTCCACTCGGCCATCCACATGAAGACCTCCAGACGCCTTCTCGCGAGCCTGCTTTCCTGCGCCGCCGCGACTCTTCCCGTGCTCCACTTGCACGCGGCCGACTTCGACGTCGTCGTTTATGGCGGAACCTCGGCCGGAGTGATCGCGGCCGTCCAGGCGAAGAAAATGGGCAAGACCGTCGTCGTCGTCGGACCCGACAAACATCTCGGCGGCCTCTCGGCGGGCGGACTGGGATTCACCGACACGGGCAACAAGGCCGTCATCGGCGGGCTGTCGCGGGACTTCTACCACCGCGTCTGGGCCCACTACGACCAGCCGATCGCGTGGACGTGGCAGAAAAAGGATCAATATGGCAACAAGGGCCAAGGGACTCCGGCCATCGACGGCGCGCAGCGCACGATGTGGATCTTCGAACCGCACGTCGCCGAAAAGGTCTTCGAGGATTACGTGAAGGAGAACCAGATCCCGGTGCACCGTGACGAGTGGCTGGACCGGGCCAAGGGCGTGAAGAAAAACGGCGCCCGGATAGCCTCGATCACGATGCTCAGCGGCAAGACCTACACCGGGAAGATGTTCATCGACGCCACCTACGAGGGCGACCTGATGGCCGCGTCCGGAGTCGATTACCACGTCGGCCGCGAGGCCAATTCCGTCTACGGCGAGCAATGGAACGGCGTGCAGGTCGGCGTGCTTCATCACCGGCACCACTTCGGGGCGGTCACCAGCCCGATCAGCCCCTACGTCATTCCCGGCGACCCGAAGAGCGGCGTGCTTCCGCGCATCAGCACGAACCATCCCGGCGTCTACGGCGCGGGCGATACCAAGGTCCAGGCCTACTGCTACCGCTACTGCGTGACCGACGTGCCGGAGAACCGCATCCCTTTCCCGCGTCCCGACGGCTATGATCCGAAACAATACGAACTGCTCGTCCGCGTCTACGATGCCGGCTGGAAGGAGACGTTCGGAAAGTTCGATCCCATCCCGAACCACAAGACCGACTCGAACAACCACGGCCCCTTCAGCTCGGACAACATCGGCTTCAACTACGACTACCCCGAGGCCAGCTACGAACGGCGCCGCGAGATCCTGCGCGAACACGAGACCTACCAGAAGGGCTGGCTCTACTTCATCGCCAACGACCCGCGCATTCCGAAGGACGTCCAGGCCGCGATGCAGAAGTGGGGATTGCCGAAGGATGAGTTCAAGGACAACGGCGGCTGGCCGCACCAGATCTACGTCCGGGAAGCGCGCCGCATGGTCGGCCACTACGTCATGACCGAGAACGAACTGCTCAAGAAACGGCCCACACCGCACTCCGTCGGCATGGGCAGCTACACCATCGATTCCCACAACGTGCAGCGCTACATCACGCCCGAGGGCCATGTGCAGAACGAGGGCGACATCGGGGCACCCACCATGGGCCCCTACGAGATCGCCTATGGATCGCTCGTCCCGAAGAAAGGCCAGGCCGACAACCTTTTCGTGCCCGTCTGCGTCAGCAGTTCCCACATCGCCTTCGGCAGCATCCGCATGGAGCCCGTCTTCATGATCCTCGGCCAATCCGCCGCCACCGCCGCCGTCATGGCCATGGACTCGGGGATCGCCGTGCAGGACGTGCCTTCCGCCAAACTCCGCGAACACTTGCTGAAGGACGGCCAGATCCTCGAACTGCCCGCGCCTGCTCCCAAGGCCAAGAAGAAGTAGCCGCGGACGCGAGGAGGCGGAGGCCTCCGGTGCTCGGAATCCGGGTTGGAAACGCTTTCTAACGAACGCCGCCGCCCAGTCGTCCTCCGATCTCGGCGAGGGCCCACGTCGCGTGTTCCGCGATCAACGGCTCCGGATCGGCCGCGGCCTTCTCCAACGCCGGCAAAGCTTCGACGCCGCCGATATTGCCCAACACGACACAGACGTTGCGCAGCAGGCCGCGACGTTTCGTCCTAAGGATGGGTGAGCCGGCGAACCGTTTCTTGAACCCGGCATCATCCAACGTGAGCAGTTCCAACAGATCCGGCTGATCCAGATCCGCGCGGGTGGACGCCTTCATCAAACTGGCCTCGCGGGCGAAGCGGTTCCACGGACACGCCGCCAGACAATCATCGCAGCCGTAGACGTGGTTGCCGATGAGTGGGCGCAGTTCGACTGGGATGGAACCCTTCAGCTCGATGGTCAGGTAGGAAATGCAGCGGCGCGCATCGAGCGTGAACGGCGCGGGCAAGGCGTTCGTCGGGCAGGCGGTCAGGCACTTCGTGCAGGAGCCGCAACGATTCTTCTCCGGCACGTCGGGTTCGAGCGCGAGCGTCGTGATGATCTCGGAGAGGAGGAACCAGTTGCCGAGCGAACGACTGATCAGATTCGTATGCTTGCCCACGAAACCCAGGCCAGCGCGTTGGGCCAGGTCGCGCTCCAGCAACGGCCCGGTGTCCACATACCACAGCGAGCGTCCGCCAGCGCCCGCCAGGCCGTCGATCACGGCCGTCAACGCCTTCAACCGTTCGGCGAGCACGTCGTGGTAGTCGTCGAAACGCGCATAGCGGGCGATCGCACCCGAAGACCCTTCTGCCCGGTGGTAGCTCGCGGCGAGACAGACGATGCTGCGGGCACCGGGCAGAACCAGTTGGGGATCGATTCGTTTCGGGGCATTGCGCGCGAGCCACTGCATCTCGCCGTTGCGCCCGTCGGCCAGCCATTGTTCGAAGGCTTCGGCGTGGTCGGGACGGACCGCGCCCGTGACGAAGCAGGCGTCGAAGCCCAGTGCGGCGGCCTTCTGGCGAATGAGTTCCTTCACGGCTCAGGCCGGTTCCGCCGCCGGCTTCCGCATGGCGTTGAACTGATGCACGATGTGCTGGGCAATCTCCCGGGCGCTGCGGTGTTCCACACCCACGAGCACGTCCGCCTGGCGGTAGGCCGACTCCCGCTGGGCGAGCATCTCGCGGATCCTGGCCAGCGGATCGGGCGTCTGCAGCAGCGGACGATGCGACTGGTAGCGGACCCGCTCGTAGATCGTTTCGGGCGTGGCCCAGAGGCACACGATCATCGCGTGCTGGCGGAGGTCGGCGAAGTTCTCGGGATCCACGATCAGGCCGCCGCCCGTCGAGATGATCAGGTGGTTCCGCTCGGCGAGGCTCTGGACGAGACGCCGTTCCATCCCCCGGAAGACCGGCTCGCCGTGCTCGGCGAAGATCTGGCGCACGTTCCGGCCGGCCTCGCGTTCGATGCGCTCGTCGGTGTCGAGGAAGTCGAACCGGAGCTGCTCGGCCAGGATCCGCCCCACGGTGCTCTTGCCCACACCCATGAAGCCGACGAGGGCCAGATTTTTGATGTCGCGCGACGCCGCCATTCGCCAAGTCGTAACCCACGCGCGAAGCAGGCGGAAGACCGAATGCAGGTGGGTTCAGTTCTTATCGGCCGACCGCTCGGACAAGGACAGGTCGACGGCTTCGGTTTTCCTTCGGACGCGCCCGTGGCGGCTCGTTGGAAGACCGGTCGGTGTCGCCGCGAAGAAAACAGCCAGCGTCAGCGCGAGCGACACCTCGAACATGGTTTTGTGAGCGAGATCCCGTCCTAGATGGAGTTCGCTGACGATTTGTTGGGGCGTGCCCGTCTGTTCGCCCGTCACGATTCGTTCTACGAGGCCTTCGGCGCGATCCAGTGGATTCAGTCCGGAGAAACCGTGGAGGAAGGCGGTCAAAACGAGCAAGACGAGCCCGATGGCCTTCACGCTGCGGTAGCGCGGCCAAATCAGATTCACGGCCAAGCATGCCGCCGGGAATACCATCCAAGTCCAAGTTATGGATGCACCTTCGCTCATGTCGGTCTGACAGTGTCGCGGATCATCCATTGAGTCGAACGCCAAACCGTCCCCGCTTCCTCTCCTTCAGCGACTTTCCTCCCAGCCGATTGAGTTGACGATGGAACGGCTCCGCCCGTCTTCTCTCCACCAGCAATGACCGCCACGATCTCTGAACTGATGACGCGCACCGGGGTGAAATTCGGCACCAGCGGCGCGCGCGGACTCGCCACGCAGCTGACCGACCTCGTCGCCTACAGCTACACCAAGGGCTTCCTCCAATATCTCCGCGAATGCGGCGACCTCCCGGCCACCGCCCGCGAAGTGGCCTTCGGCGGCGACTTCCGGCCGAGCACGGACCGCATCATGAACGCCGCGATGAAGGCCGCCGAGGATCTCGGCTACGCCGCCATCAACTGCGGCAAGGTGCCTTCGCCCGCGCTGGCGTTGCTCGGACTGGAGAAGGGCATTCCCGCCGTCATGGTCACGGGCAGCCACATTCCCTTCGACCGGAACGGCATCAAGTTCAACAAGTGCGCCGGTGAAGTGCTGAAGGAGGACGAGGCCGGGATCACCCGCCAAGTCGTCGAGCTGCCGGACGGGTTGTTCGATGCGAACGGTGGGTTCGCCTCCGCCGCGATTCCGTCGCGTCCCGTCGCCACGGCCGCCGTCGAAGCCTACGTGGCGCGGTATCTCAATTTCTTCCCGAAGGATTGCCTGAAGGGGCTGAAGCTCGGGGTGTATCAGCATTCCGCCGTGGCCCGCGACGTGATGGTGCAGATCCTTTCGGGCCTTGGCGCCGACGTGACGCCGCTGGGGCGCTCGGAGACGTTCATCCCGGTCGATACCGAGGCCATCCGGCCCGAGGACGTCGCGCTCGCCGCGCAATGGTCGAAGGAGCATGCGTTCGACTCCATCGTCTCCGCCGACGGCGACAGCGACCGGCCGCTCATCAGCGACGAACACGGCCGCTGGATTCGTGGCGATGTGGCGGGCGTGCTCTGCGCGAAGTTCCTCGGGGCCGATTCCGTCAGCACGCCGGTCAGCTGCAACGGCGCCGTCGATCTGAGCGGATGGTTCGGCGAAGTGAAGCGGACGAAGATCGGTTCGCCCTTCGTCGTGTCGTCGATGCTCGACGCTTCCAAACGCGGCAAAACCTGCGTCGTCGGCTACGAAGCCAACGGCGGGTTCCTGCTCAACTCCCCCGTCAGCCGCGATGGCCGGACGCTCCGGCAGTTGCCCACACGCGACGCGGCCATCGTCCACATCGGGTTGCTGCTCCTCGCCCGGCGCGAAGGCAAAACGCTTGCCCAGCTCGTGGCCACGCTTCCGCCGCGCTACACCGCGAGCGGGTTGCTGAAGAATTGTCCTGTGGAGAAAAGCGCCGCCATCCTCGAGCGCTTCACCACCGGCGACGATGCGAAGGACCACGCCCAGCTTGTCGCGGCGTTCGGATTGTTGGTCGGTGGCTCGGGTGTGCAGGCCGTCAACCGCACCGACGGCGTCCGCGTGACCTTCGCCAACGGCGAGATCATCCACCTCCGTCCGTCGGGCAATGCGCCGGAGTTCCGCTGCTACACGGAGGCCTCGGGCGAGACCCGCACGCAGGAGCTGAACGACGCGGCCATGGCCAAGGTCGCGGAGATGGCGGGCTGACCGGTTTACAGCCGGGTTCGGACAAGGTTTGCGTTGCCGAATCGCAACGCACGTTTCTAACTTCCGGCCATGTATTCACCGGCGGACCTCTTCACCCTCTCGGAGACCGAACACGGACGCCTTTTCGCGGGACTGGAGTATTCGTGGGACGCGCTGAAGCGGCTGAAGGACTACCTCAATCTCAACCTCCGGCCCGGACTGAACAACAAGTGCGAAGGCCGCGCCTACATCGGCAAGGAGGTCTACATCGGCGAAGGCACCGTGGTGGAAGACGGCGCCATGATCAAAGGCCCGGCTTGGATCGGGAAGAACTGCGAGATCCGGCACGGCGCCTACATCCGCGAGAACGTCATCATCGGCGACGACTGCGTGGTCGGGAACTGCTGCGAGCTGAAGAACTCGATCCTCTTCAACGAGGCCGCCGTCCCGCACTTCAACTACGTCGGCGATTCCATCCTCGGCCACCGGGCCCACCTCGGCGCCGGCGTGAAGATCTCGAACATCAAGCTGACCAAGGGAAACATCTTCCTGGACAAGGACGGACTGCCGCTCGACACGGGCCTGCGGAAGTTCGGGGCGCTCGTCGGCGACGGCGCGGAAGTCGGCTGCAACGCGGTGCTCAATCCCGGCAGCGTCCTTGGGCGCGGGTCCTTGGTCTATCCGAACGTCTCGTGGCGCGGGGTTCTTCCCCACCACATGATCGCCAAGAATCCGACCCCGCATCACGTCGTCATGATGCGTCCACGCGAGACGGACTGACCGGATGCCTCGAAAAGTGTTCGGCCACTTGTAGACCATTCTCCGCGCACCTATTGTCCGACAGTGATTCGGAACATCATCTTCGACTGGTCGGGCACTCTGGTGGACGACCTGCCGGCTGTCTGGCGCGCGTCGAACCACTGCTTCGTCCAGGCCGGGATTCCTGAGATCACGCTCGAACAGTTCCGCGCGGAATTCGTCCTTCCGTTCAAGGGATTCTACGACCGCTACCTGCCGCTCGTCCCGATGGAGCAGCTCGAGGAATGGTTCCACGGGCACTTCAAGCTCGCCCAGGACAGCGTGGTGGCGCTGCCGTTCGCGCGGGACTTCCTCGAATTCTGCCGGGCCCATGGCATCCGGACCTTTCTCCTGAGCACGGTGCATCCGGACCACTACGAGGTGCAGGCGCGCAACTCCGGATTTGGTCCATTCATCGACAAGCCCTACGTCCGCGTGGCCGACAAGCGGACGAAAATCGGGGAGATCCTTTCCGAGAACGGCCTGCATCCCGCCGAGACGCTCTTCATCGGGGACATGCAGCACGACATCGAAACCGCGCGCCACGGCGGGGTGCATTCGTGTGCCGTCCTCACCGGCTACAACCGTCTCGAACAACTCCGCGCCAGCGAACCCGACCTGATCGTCGAACACCTCGGCGAGCTGCGCGACATCCTGGAACGCCATCGCTTCCGGCTGACTCCTGCCATTCACACGAATGGTCGCGCCGCTTCCGGACACATGCCGATCTCCACCGTCGGGGCGGCCATCTTCAACGACGCCGGCCAGCTTCTCATGATCCAGACCCAGAAATGGTCGGGCATGTGGGGCATTCCCGGCGGCAAGATCAAGTGGGGCGAGGCCAGCGAAACGGCGTTGCGCCGGGAGATCCTGGAGGAGACGAACCTCACCGTGGACGAGATCCGGTTCGTCATGGTCCACGACTGCATCCACTCGAAGGAGTTCTACCGCGACGCCCATTTCCTCCTGCTCAACTACACCTGCCGCGCCCACGGCGTGCAGCCGGTCCGGCTCAACGAGGAGGCGCAGGACTTCCGTTGGTTGAGCCTCGACGATGCTTTCAAGCTCCCCCTGAACACCCCCACGCGCGTGCTTTTGGAGGAGATCCGATCCCGCGAGGCGGGGCCAGCCGCGCTGCAGCTGGCTCGGACCCGCAGCGCGGGTCCGACTACCTGACGACCATGGACACCATCACCATCCAGGACCTCGAGGTCCGCTACCACATCGGCGTTCCCGACGAGGAACGCGTCCATCCCCAGCGTTTGCTGCTTACAATCGTCATGGAGCACGATGTCCGCCGCGCGGCTGCGGGCGACGATCTGACCCACACGATCAACTACTACGCCGTCAGCCAACGCCTGTTGAAGCTCGGCGACGGCCGGAGCTGGAAACTGCTCGAAACCCTCGTCGAGGAAATTGCCGGCATCGTTCTCCGTGAATTCATGGCATCGGCTGTCACCGTCGAGGTGAAGAAGTTCATCATCCCCGAAGCCAAGCATGTCGCGGTGTCCATCCGCCGACAGGGTTGATCACTTCCGCCTGATTCGGCCATCCATGGGGGTGCTTCATCGCGCTGGCCGCTTCTTGCGACCCCGGCTGACGTCCGCCACACTCTGCCGCTCATGAGCAGAATCGTCGGCATCGACCTCGGCACCACCAACTCGCTCGTCGCCACCGTGGACGCGGGCATCCCGCTCGTCATCGCGGACGCCGAAGGCCAGCGCCTCACGCCCAGCGTCGTCCACGTGCCCGGACCGGATGCCGCGCCCGTCGTCGGCCACAAGGCCAACCGCGTCCGCGTCATCAAGCCCGCCGAGACGGTCTACTCGGTCAAGCGTTTCATGGGCCGACGCGGCGCCGAGGTCGCCCGCGAGGAGATGGTCGTCACTTATCCCATCCGCGGCGAAGGAGGCGGCCCCGTCCAGATCGAGATGCACGGGCGCCTGTGGACGCCTGAGGAGGTTTCCGCCGAAGTGCTGAAGAAGCTCAAGGCCGACGCCGAGGCCTACTTCGACGGCGAACCCGTCACCCGCGCCGTCATCACCGTCCCCGCCTACTTCAACGACGCCCAGCGCAACGCCACCAAGAAGGCCGGCGAACTCGCCGGGCTGACCGTCGAACGGATCATCAACGAGCCCACCGCCGCCGCCTTGGCCTACGGCTTGGACAAGCTGAAGGAGAAGTCGAAGATAGCCGTCTACGATCTCGGCGGCGGCACCTTCGACCTCTCGATCCTCGAACTGGACAACGGCGTCTTCCAAGTCCTCTCCACCAACGGCAACACCCGCCTCGGCGGCGATGACATCGACGCCGCCCTCGTCGCCTTTCTCGTCGCAAAGGTGCAGCAAGCGGGCGGCGAGAATTTCAAATTCCAAATTTCAAATTTTGAACTGCTCGCCCGTCTCCGCGAAGCTGCCGAACACGCCAAGATCCGCCTCAGTTCCGAGACCGAGACCGAAATCTCGCTGCCCTTCCTCACGCCCGACTTCAGCTTCAGCCACACGCTCACCCGCGAGGAACTCGAACGCCTTGCCCGCCCGATCATCGAACGCTCCAAGGCCCACTGCCTCCGCTCCCTGTCCGACGCCAAACTCGAAGCCAAAGGCCTCGACCAGATCATCCTCGTCGGTGGCCAGACGCGCATGCCGCTTGTGCGAAGGCTGGTTTCCGAATGGTTCGGCTGCGCCGAGTTCGAGGAGACGCGCGGCGATCTCCGGCTGGGAACCGACTACCACAAATCCTCCGGCCCGCAGCTCAACACCTCGCAGAATCCCGACGAAGCCGTCGCCCTCGGCGCGGCCATCCAGGCGGAGATTCTCAACGGCGGATTCAAGAACGTCCTCCTCCTCGACGTCACACCGCTCTCGCTCGGCATCGAGACCTTCGGCGGTTTGATGAACGTCATCATCCATCGCAACTCCACCATTCCCGTGAAAGCCGGCGAGATGTTCACCACGGCCGTCGACAACCAGAAGTCCATGCTCATCCACGTGCTCCAGGGCGAACGCGAACGCGCCCAGCACAACTGGTCCCTCGGCCGCTTCGAGATCGAGTTCGAGCCCGCGCCCAAGGGCGTGCCGCGCGTCGGCGTGCAGTTCGAGATCGACGCCAACGGCATCCTCCACGTCCTCGCCCGCGACATCAAAACCGGCCACCAGAAGATCGTGCAGATGACGAGCGCCGTGGATGTGGACGACGCCGACGTGCAGAAAATGGTCGAGGAAAGCCTCGAGCACGCCTTCGACGACCTGCGCTACCGGCAATGGACCGAAGCCAAGATCAAGGCCGGCGAAAACATCATGGCCACCCGCAAGGCCATGACCGAATTCGCCTCCGAACTCGAAGAGGAATACCGGGGCCAGCTCGAAGCCGCGCTCACCGCCGTCGAAGCCGTCCTCTCCACCGAAGATTCCAAGACCAAGTCCGGCGATCCCAAGAAACTCAAGGAAGCCAACCAGCAGCTCGACGAAGTCACCAAACCCCTCGCCGAACACGCCATGGACAAAGCCATGGAAGCCATGCTGCGCCAGCGCGGAATGATCCGGTAGAGGAGGGGCGGTGCCGCCGAGCCGTCCCATTATTCCGTCCGGAGTTCTCCCAGGCGATCCTGGAAAATGAGGAGGGAAAATCAGGGCCCGAAGAGATGCCGGAACGGGATTACGAATGGCAGGACGACGCACCACACGAGGAAGAAGCCGGCCATGGGCCATGGAAACGGCCCGGCACTCCGCGGCAACAGGGCCGGCAGCGCGGCCGCCAGCAGCCATGAACCCTTGTAGACCAACTGCAGGACCAGCACCGCGCAGAACGGCAAAGGGCGGAACAGGCCCAACCCGGACAACACGGCGATTCCAAGCCAGAGCGCGCCGGCCACGGTCATGGATGGCGAAGGAGTTGCCGATCTGCTGAAGACCCATCGCTCCGCCAAACGCGGCGCGAACAGGCTGAGTGCTCCGACATACCCGGCGACAAGGATGTTGGCGGCATAGACGACTTTGAGGGCGATCAGAGAAGTTTCCACCGGTGGAGTTGTCACAACCTCGAATCAATGTCCGAGCATTTCGCGCCAGTCAAGAGGACCAACCGACCGGTCTTCCGTCGCCACCAAGCGATCTTCGTGATGAACGCTCCTTAGCCGGAAAGATGCGGTGGGAACGCGGCCGCGAAGCGGCCGTCACACCTTGTCGCCGATCTTCTCGCCGTTGAGCACCTTCTTGTAGGTGGCCAAGGCAAGGAGCGGCCAGGCGTTGCGATACATGTCGTATTTCAGGTAGAAGACCTTCGGGAAACCGGTGCCGGTCACTTCGTCCTCGGTCCACGAACCGTCGGTGTTCTGGGTGCGGACAAGGTATTCGATGCCGCGGCGAATGCTCTCGCGGTTGGCTTCGCCGAAGGCGAGCAGGCCCATGACGGCCCACGCGGTCTGCGATGCAGTGCTCGGACCCTGGCCCTTGAAGACGGGATCGTCGTAGGTGTTGCAGCGTTCGCCCCAGCCGCCGTCCTCGTGCTGGACGCTCTCCAGCCATTCGCGGCCCTTCACCAGCCACGGTTCGGCCATGTCGATGCCGAGCGCGGCCATGCCGCGGCAGACCTGCCAAGTGCCGTAGATGTAGTTCACACCCCAGCGGCCATACCAGGAACCGTCCTTCTCCTGCTGGCGTTTCACGTAGTCGATCGCGTCGACGATTTGTGGATGTTTCAGATCCCAGCCGTCGTAGCCGAGGAGTTCGAGGATGCGCGCGGTGATGTCGGCGCATTCGGGATCGAGCATGGCGTTGTGGTCCGCGAAGGGGACCTTTTCGAGGATGCCCTCCGTGCAGTCCTTGTCGAAGGCCGCCCAGCCGCCGTCCTTGCACTGGAAAGCCATCATCCAGTTCAAGCCGCGCCGGATGGAGTCGTCGCGTTTCTTGCGGTCGGCCAAGGCGACCTTGCGCAGGGCGAGAAGGACCATCGCCGTGTCGTCGACGTCGGGGTTCCACTCGTTCCTGAACTCGAAAACCCAGCCTGACGGCTCGACCTTGGCGGGGTTCTTGTGGACCCAGTCGCCCTTGAACCGGATCTCGCGGTCGATGAGCCAATCGGCGGCCTTCTGCATCTGCGGGTGGTCGGCGGCGACGCCGGATTCACGGAGGCAGATGGTGACGATGGCCGTGTCCCAGACGGGCGAGAAGCAGGGTTCGCAGCGGACGCTGTCCCCGGTCTCGTGCTGGAGCTTCTTCACCTCGTGCCACGCGCGTTTGACCTGCGGATGGTCGTCGGCGTAGCCCAGCGCCTTGAGGGCGATGAGGGCGTTGAGCATGGCCGGGAAGATGGCGGCGAGACCGTCGCTCTTCTCGAAGCGTTCAAGCATCCATTGCTCGCACTTCTTCAAGGCGCGCCGGCGGAAAGGATGGATGCCTCCGCGGACGAACAGTTCGGCAAACTTGTGGAGGCCGTCGAGCGAGAGGAAAAGGTTACGCCAGGTGAACGTCTGCGGATCGCGCGGGAGCGCCAGATCGCGCTCGTGGTAGCCCTCGGGATACAGTTCGTTGAGGTCGACGGCGACGGCGCGGGTGGGACGGAAATGGTTGATGATGGCCAGCGGCACGATCATGGCGCGCGACCAGTTGCTCATGTCCCAGAAGTTCACGTGGAACCACTTTCCGATCATCATGACCTCGCACGGGATGGTCGGGAGCCACTTCCATGGGAAGAGGCCGATGAGCGCGAGGTAAAGCTTCGAGAAGGTGTTCATCCTCGGCACACCGCCGAGCCGCATCGCGACTTCGCGCGCCTTGAGCATGCGGGGATCGGTTGCGGCCACGCCGGCGAGCTTGAGGGCGAGGTAGGCCTTGATCGTGGCGTTCACCTCGGCGGGACCGCCGAAGTAGATGTTCCATCCGCCGTCGGGAAGCTGCTTCTCGAAGATGTGGTGGACCGCCTTCTTCTCCCAGGCGTTGTCCACGGAACGGTCCCAGTGGTGGTAGGCCACAAGATCGGCGATCAACGTGACATCCACCATCAGCTCGCCGACCCAGTAGCCCTCGGGCTTCTGGACGTTGAGCAAATAGTTCTGCGACCGCTTGAGGGCGGTATCGAACTCGTTGAAGGGATGGAGGACCGGAGCCGGGTCGTTGGCTGACGATTTTCGCACCCGATCCGCGTGGGACTGCTGGACCTGCATTACCCCATCAGGTTGCGAAATGGTGCCGAACGAGGCAAGGGCAACTTGATTGAACAACTCCATGGCAAGCACTGTCCGCCGACGGGTCTGTCGGACCGCGGAACATGTCAGCGCCACCCGCAATGCTACTCGAACAGGTAGAAGTGCCAGTCGGCAAGGGTTTCCCAATGAAACCAAAAAAACACCACCGCATGTCGTCCGGCGGCCCGAAACCGGGCGGCCGGACGGCTGGTGGGTGCGCCTCGCCGATCAGGCCTCCGCCAGCTTCAGCGCCAGCCGGATCGCATGGATCATGCTCGACGGATTGGCCACTCCCTTGCCCGCGATGTCGTAGGCTGTGCCGTGGTCGGGTGACGTGCGGATGAACTTCAAGCCGAGCGTCCAGTTAACGCCGGTCTCGAATCCAATCAGCTTCAACGGCCCCAGACCCTGGTCGTGATACATCGCCACCACGGCGTCGTATCCGCCGATGAACGCCTCATGGAACAACGTGTCGGCACTCATGGGTCCGACCACGTCCAAGCCCTCGGCCAGGGCACGCTCGACGGCGGGCCGGATGATGCGGATCTCCTCGTCGCCGATGTGGCCGCCCTCGCCGGCGTGGGGATTGAGCCCGCAGACTCCGACCCGGGAGCGGGGCAGTTTCAGCAATCGGCAGGATTCGGCGGCGCGTCTGATCGTGTTGAGGACATTGTCGACCGTCAGCGCGTGCGGCACGGAACGAAGCGGGATGTGCGTCGTCACCAGCGCGACCCGGAGCCAGCGCTTCCGATCATCACAGCCGAGAAGCATCATGGCCGTGTCCTTCTGGCCGCATAACTCGGAGAGCAGTTCCGTCTGACCGGTGAAGGCGGGATGGCCCGCCCGTATGATCGCCTCCTTGTTCACCGGGGCGGTGACCAGTCCGATCAGTTGGCCGCCGAGGCACTGGCGGGCGCCTTCATACAGAAACGCCATCGCCGCATCGGCCCCGGCGGGAGCGCCGGCGGGAAGCGAGTCCGGCATGGCCGCACCGATCGGATCGATGACCACTAGGCGGTCGTAGGGACCGGAGTTCACTGCGGCCACGAGATCCAGCTTAGTTTCAAGTTTCCGGTCGAGCGTGCGCAGAAAACCCAACGGCCCGATCAACGCGAAACGTGTCTTCGGCTCCTTCAACAACGTCGCGACGGCCTTGAGGGTGACCTCCGGTCCGATCCCCGTGATGTCCCCGACTGTGATTCCGATCATGAACGCTTCACTCCAGCTTGCCTGCATACTCGGCGAGGGTGACGGCCATGCCGTCGATGATCTCCCTCCCGGAGGGTTTGCCCGGCCATGAGGAGTAATTGTTGAGGAGCAGCGAAAATGCAACCCGCTCCTTTCCGGCTGTCGTGACGTAGCCGGAAAGCGACGCGACGTAGGAAAGCGATCCTGTCTTGGCCGTGAGGTTGCGTTCGGCGGCCGTGCCCTTGAACCGGCTGCGCAACGTGCCGTCCACCCCGCCGACGGGCAGCGCATCGATGAACGCCTTGGACTGTGGATGCGTCGCCATGTGACGCAGCAGCGCGACGACCGCGTCCGGCGTGACCAGCGCCGTTCGCGAGAGACCGGAACCCTCCTCCAGATGGATATCCGTTGATTTTATCCCGACGCCCGCCAAGAAAGCCCTCAAATCCTGACCTCCTAGATTCTCGGTTGTCAGCAAGGGCGAATCTTCCCGCAGCCGCCTCCGTCCCGCCTGCAGCAGGAGCAGCTGTGCGTAGAGATTTTGAGAGGGTTTCATCATTCCCTTCACCAGCTCGCCCATGGGCTTTGACATCATGAAGGCGATCTCCTTCCAGTTCGGGTTCAGGGGCGCGACATCGCGGTCGAGGCTGCCCATGGAACGCGGAGCTTGATCCACGGTGATGCCGCGCGCGGCGAGAGCCGCCTTGAGCTGGGTGACGAAGAACAAAGCGGGGTTCGAGAGCGTGGCGGCGTCGCTGGTGGAGGTTCCCACCGGCAGCGAGCCGTGGACGTAGACGATATTCTGGCCCAGCGGCCGATAGAGTTCGACGGCGCTCTTGCCCCCTTTCGCCACGGTGACGGCGCGGTTGCTGAAGCTCAGGAAACTGGTCTCCGGCTTGAGCGTGAGCACGAGGGGATCGCCGACGTTCGCGCCGGCCTTGGCCACGAGGTCGATGACGTTGTCCTGGAGCGTCAGCGCGGAGACCCCGGCACCGTAATAGTATTGCAGGTCGTCCGTCGTCCACGAACTGCCGTAGGGCGGCGTGCGAAAGAAGCTGTCGTCGCCGATCAACGCGCCGGTGATCC
The DNA here is from genome assembly GCA_947476875.1 of Verrucomicrobiota bacterium. Taxonomy (GTDB): domain Bacteria; phylum Verrucomicrobiota; class Verrucomicrobiia; order Limisphaerales; family CANJSG01; genus CANJSG01. The sequence continues at coordinate 28,157 of CANJSG010000002.1, forward strand.
GCTTCACACCCGCCTTGGCAAAAGCGTCGAGCATTGGGACGAGCGCCTTGGAGTAGTCCCCGTCGTTGAAGCGGGCCGCCATGGAGAAATCGCCCCGGCCATAGATGACGACGTCTCCCGCAACCACGCCGTCCGCATCGGGCAATCCCGCAGCAAAGACGGACGTGCGGATGCGGAAATCAGAGCCGAAGCGGTCCAAGGCCAGCGCGCCGGTGAAGAGCTTGTTGTTCGACGCCGGTTTGCGGAGCGCGAAAGGTTCGTGCTCAAAAATTACCCGGCCCGAATCGAGCGCCACGATCTTCACCCCTAGCGCGGCCTGCCGGAGATGCGGCTGGGTGGCCTGCGAACTCAGTTTGGCCACCAGCTCGGACAAAGTCCGGAGCGGTGCATTCGTCGTCGCTCCGGCGGCGGCGGCGGCCGAGAACCCACCTAGGACAATCAGGGCAACAGCCAGCGGGATGGCCCGGCGGCCGGTTATGGTGAAGGCGGATTTCCATGCCATGGCGATCCGATGTTCCGCCACAGAACAGGCTTTGCAACATCGCACCGCGTTGTCGAATCTTGGGCCGTGGAAATGCCGCCCATCGACCCCCCCGACGCCCACCGCCTGAACGCCGCCATCGGCTGGGCGGAACTGGGCCTCCACCACGACGCCCACGCGGAACTGGACCGGCTTCCGCGGGCGTTGCTGGGACATCCGCAGGTGCTGGACGTGCGCTGGAAGGTCCATGCCCTCGCCAAGGACTGGGAGTCGGCGCTCGTTGCTTCCCGGGCCCAGGTCCACGTCGCGCCGGACGAGGCGAAAGGCTGGATCAACCAGTCCTACACGCTGCATGAGATGAAGCGGACGGGGGAGGCCTTCGATGCGCTTTCGGCGGTTGCCGCCGAGTTTCCCGACGAAGGCACCATCCCCTACAACCTTGCCTGCTACACTTGCCAGTTGGGCCGGCTGGAGGAAGCGCGCTTCTGGCTGAGTGAAGCGCGTCGCACCATCGGAAAAGACGCGCTGCGGAAGATGGCGAAGGAGGATCCGGACCTGAAACCGCTGCGGTCGGAGCTCTAGTCCGCCGCGGAATCACTCCTTGGGTAGGAAGAACCCGCGCTGCTTTTCTGTGACCGGCAGGCTGAGGCGTTCGAGGACTTTGAGCATGTCTTCCCAGACTTTCCGTTTCTCGCTCAACGCCTGGAGGAGAAAGTCCGGGTGATGGGTGGGCATCACCGGAATTCCCCGGAACGTCTGCCAGCTTCCGCGCAGCTTCATGATGCCGGTGAAGTTGCCGAGCAATCCCTCCACGGCAGTGCCGCCCAGCGCGACGATGACCTTGGGTTTGATCAGCTCGATCTGCGCGAGGACATAGGGCGAACACGTCTTCATCTCGTCCAGAGTCGGCTTGCGGTTGCCGCCCGTTTCGCCCGGGGTATCGGGGCGGCACTTGAGGAGGTTCGCGATGTAGACCGTCTGGCGGCTCAGACCCATCGCCGCGATGATCTTGGTCAGGAGCTGGCCGGCCGGACCGACGAACGGTTCAGCCTGTGCATCTTCATCGGCCCCGGGTGCTTCGCCGATGAACATGAGCCGGGCGCGGATGTCGCCCACGCCGAAGACCACGGACTTCCTCGCGGCGGCGAGATTCGGGCAACGCACGCAGCCCGACGCTTTCTCCCGTAGTTGCGCCATCGCTTCGTCGAGCGACTCGGGCACGACCCCCAAAATGGAGGCCGCTGCGGAGACGGCGGGAGAGGCCATCGGCGTGACAGCCGGTGCGGCGACAAGCCGGGGCTTGGTGAATTCGGGGCGGGCACCCAAAGAAACGACCGCCGGCTTCACCGATGGAACGGCCGGAACCGCCGCCGCGAGCGGGCCGGAAAGGCTGGCGAACGTGTCGGCTTCGACGCCGACAAAGCTCGAACCACGCGCCTTCAGCGACTCCAGATGATGGATCGTGCTGTCGAGAAGCTGACGGTAGGCGTCGGTCACGAGGTGAGCTTAGGAGGCGGTTTCTTCGCAGGCAATCATGCGGCTTGAATGCGGCGATTTGAACCGCCTGCTGCCGCTTCTCAGGAATGAGTGACTCGAATTGGCCAGATTGTTTCCCGGCCGTCATCTTTTCGACGCGGGAGCCGGGCAATCTAACTGGCATGGGGTCTGCGAACCCTCAAGCCGGCGCGCGAGCGTCGACTGCAATCCCAAGAACCTTGAGGCCGGGTAGGAACCAAAAATTACCTCCACCAAACCTCGGTCCGCCGCTCAAAACTAATTCAACGAGCCTGCCCGGTCTTTTGGTTCTCGGGATTGTCCCTTCAGCGCCGTCACTCAACTTCCGAGCCGGGCGAGGGAGGTTTTCAGCTTCTTCTCCACCTCGGCCTGTCGTTCCTTCGTCTCCAGCTTCCGGCCGTCGCGTTCCGTGACGTAGAAGCTGTCGATGGCGGCGCCCTTCTCCGTGCAGATCTTCGCGAGGGTGATGTCCAGATCGAGGGCGTTGAGGGTCTGGCTGATGAAGTAAAGCAGCCGGATCCGGTCCTCGGTCTCGATGTCGATGATGGTCTTGGTCTCGGAGGTGTGGTTGTCGAAGCGGATGACCGTCGGCATCTTTTCCAGCGCCTGCTTGCGGAAGGGCGAGCGCGGAAGCTTCTGCTTCATGATGATCTCGTGCAGGTCGACGTCCTCGCTGTTCAGCGTCTTGGTGATCAGCTCCTCGAAGCGCTCGCGTTCCTCCTTCTTGGCCAGCACCCCAGCCTTGGCGTCGGTCACGAAAAACTCGTCCAGCACGATGCCGTCGGTCCGGGAAAAGATCTCCGCGCCCAAGATGTTCAGGCCCGAAGCGGTCAGGGCGCCGCAGATCTTGCTGAAGAGTCCGGCGCGGTCCCAGGTGCAGATCTGCATCGTGGTGAAGCCGCGGTCCGGTTCGTTCCGCCAGGCGACGACGGGCGACAGGGCCTGGTCCACCTCGTCGAGCTGGTGGTGCATGAAGCGGTGCACAAGCCCCAGGTGTGACGCGATCTCCTGCGGTGACTGGATGACGTAGTAGTAGCGGGGAAGATTCCGGAAATGCGCCTCCAGCTCGTCCTCCTGGAACGTGCGCGGAACCAGGGAACGCACCTCGTTCTGGAGCATGTCGCGCTGGCGCGCTTCGGCCCGGATGAAGTCGGTCCCCTCGACGAGCATCTGGTGGGTCCGGCGATAAAGGGTCCAGAGGAGCGAGTCCTTGAAGCTGCTCCAGAGCTGGTCGCTCGTGCCCATCGAGTCGGCGAAGGTATGAAGCGTGAGCATCTCCAGGTTGTCCGCGTTCTGCACCTGGTCGGCGACTTGGCGGATCACGGTCTGGTCCTCGAGATCGCGACGCTGGGAAACCTGCACGAGCAGAAGGTGCTGCTCGATGATGAGCCGGAGACGGTGTGTGGTTTCGCCGTCGAGGCCGAGCCGACGGCCCACCTTGATGGCGAGTTCGCCGCCGACGAGCTCGTGCTTGCCCGTGTGGTAGGCCTTGCCTGAATCGTGCAGGAGCAGCGCGAGGTAGAGGATCCAGGGCTTCTCCACGAGGTTCAGGATTTCGGTGTAGTTCTTGTAGGGCGCGTCCTTCGCCTCCCACACCTGGTCGAGCTTCTGCAGGCACACGAGCGTGTGCTCGTCCGCGGCATACTGGTGGTAGAACTCGTGCTGGACGAGGCAGGTGAGCTTGCCGAACTCGGGCAGGAATTTTCCGATGAATCCCACCTCGTGCATCATGCGGAGGACGGGCGCGACGTTGCCGCGCTGGTTCAGGATCTCGAGGAACGTGTCGCGCACGCCCTGGTCGGCAAGAAAGCTGCGTTCCACCAGCGACAGCGAATTCCGGATGAGCTGGACCAGCTCGGGACTCAGCCGCAGGCCGCGCTGTTGGGCATGGAGAAACGCCCGCATCATCCGGCGGGGCTGGTCGATGAAGATGCGGTTGGATCCCGCGTAGATCTCGCCGTCGAGGAACTTGAAGCCGTCGACCAACTGCTCCCGCTGCAAACGGCGGCGTTGCTCGAGCAGGCTGCGGAACTTCGGCAGCAGGCCCTTGGCCGGGTTCAGCGCGAGGCGTTGCTCCAACCCGCGCGTGATGTGGTCGATCGACCGCACCGCGAGGTAGTAGTCGCGCATGAACGCCTCCAGGCGGCGGTTCGGCGAACGGTCCGAATAGCCCAGCCCGAGCGCCACGGCCGGTTGCAGCTGACGCACCAGCACGTCGCTCGACTTTGCGGCCTGGTAGTGCAGTTCGTTGCGCGTGCGCAGCAGGAAATCGTAGGCCGCCGACAGCTGCTTGCGCTCGAGCTCGCTGATCATCTCCTTCTTCTCCAGGTCTTCGAGGGACCGTGTCCGGTGCCGGAAGAAGGTCATCCACACGAGGTTCTGGTAGTCTCGCAGGCCGCCGCAGCCGTTCTTGATGTTCGGCTCCTGCATGAAGGGGAAGTTGCCGTGCTTGGCCCGCCGCGTGGCCTGGTCTTCGAGACGCATCTGGCTGTATTCCGCCTCATAGCCCTCCACGCATTTCGCGACCGTCTGCTTCTTGAATTCCTTGAAAAGCTTTTCGTTTCCGAACACCAGGCGCGACTCGATCAACGACGTCTTCGACTGCATGTCCTTGTTCGCCACTTCGACCGCGTCCGCCACGGAACGCACGCTGTGTCCGACCTTCATGCCGATGTCCCAGAGCGTGTAGAGCAGGCCGTCCACCACGGCGGTCATCTCCGGCGCCGGCTGCCCCTTCTTCACGAGCGAGCCGTCGTGGAGGAACATGATGTCGATGTCGCTGAACGGATTCAGCTCGGCTCGGCCGTATCCGCCGATGGCCACGAGCGTGAAGCCGGGAACCTTGCGGCTGGGGATCTCGGGGCTCGAAACGAGGACGCCTTCGAGGATGTGGCGGATCAGCTCGTCGATCAGGGTCGCGCGGGCGTTGCAGACGATGCGCCCGTCTCCACCGGCCCGATGGACGATCTTGAGGCGCGCCGTCTCCACCTTCAGGAAATTCCTGTAGCGGGGCAGTTCCTGAAACGGCAGTCGACCAGGCGGGAGCATCAGCCTTTCGGCGGCGCTGGCCCTGATTTTTTCCAACAACGTCGGCATCCGGGGGCGGACGCTAGTCGAGCGGCTTGGTGCGCGGCAATGATTGGCTGCCGGAAGTCGTCAGGCGTTGAACTGCAGGTCGTGCAGGCGGCGGTAGGTGCCGTTCAGCGCGAGGAGCTCGGAATGCCTGCCGGATTCCACGATCCGCCCTTCGTCCATCACGACGATCAGGTCGGCGTTCACGATGGTCGACAGGCGGTGGGCGATGCAGAGCGTCGTCCGGCCGCGCATCAACACCTCGAGCGCCGCCTGCACGGCGCGTTCGGACTCCGTATCGAGCGCGCTGGTGGCCTCGTCGAGGATGAGGATCGGCGCGTTCCGCAGGATAGCCCGGGCGATGGCGACGCGTTGGCGTTGGCCGCCGGAAAGCTGGGATCCACGCTCACCGACCGGCGTGTCGTAGCCCTGCGGCTTCTCCATGATGAAGTCGTGGGCGAAGGCCGCCCTGGCCGCGGCTTCGATGTCCTCCCGAGTCGCACCCGGCCGGCCCAGGGCGATGTTGCCGGAGATCGTGTCGTTGAAGAGCACGATGTCCTGGCTCACCACCGCGATCTGTTCCCGCAGCGACTTCGTGGAAACGTCCCGCAGATCGACTCCACCGATGGTGATCGCACCCTGCTGCGGATCGTAGAAACGCAGCAGCAGGCTGCTGACGGTGGTCTTGCCGGAACCGCTCTTGCCGACGAGCGCGATCTTCTGGCCCGGCCGGATCGTCAGGTCGAAGTCGATCAACGCGGGCTTCGACGGATAGCTGAACGAGAGCTTTTCGAAACGGATCTCGGCCCCGGCCGCCTTGAGCGCCTTGGGCGACGCGGGCTCCGGCAGATCCTCGCCCAGCGCCATCAGTTCGAAGACACGTTCACTGGAGGCGCGGGCTTGTTCCAACTGGCCGGGAAGGCGGCTGAGTTCCTTGATCGGCTTGTAAAGTGCAACGATCGCGAGGACGAATTGCATGAAATCCCCCGGCGTCTTCTTGTCCACCAGCGCGACGTAGATGAGCACCAAGGCCACGCCGACCGCGCCCATGACCTCGACCAGCGATCCAGGCACTTCCAGCGACCGCACGATGCGCATGTAGTGGCTGATGAACCGACCCGTCGACGCCTTGAAGCGCGCCAGCATCGTCTCCTCCAAATTGTAGGCCTTGACCATGCGATGGCCGGAGAACGTCTCCTGCATCAACTCGGTCAACTCGGCGAAGTTCTCCTGCAACTTCTTGGTCGATTTGCGGACCTTGCGTCCGTAGATCGCGACGGGCGCGACGCACAAGGGCAGCACGACGAGCGAAATGAGCGTGAGCTTCGGCTGCTTGGCCAACAATACGGCGACCAGGGCGATGACCGTGGCCGGCCCCACGACGATGACCGGCAGGATTCCCGTGATGGCCTTGGTCAACGAATAGGTGTCGTTGCTGATGCGCGAGATGAGTTCGCCCGTGTTCGTCGAATGGTAGAAGCCGACCGACAGGCGTTGCAGCTTGTCGAATAGCCGGACGCGGATGTCGCAAACGGAGCGGATCGCCACCCACTGGAGCAGGTAGAAGTTCAGGTAGGCCGAAACCACCTGGAAGAACATCAACACTGGAATCACCAGGATCATCAGCACCACGCCGGCGGAACTGGATGGCGATGGAACCGACTTGATCAGCGAGAGCGCCCACTCGGCGGCGCTCCGGAGAAACTCCGGCATCGCGGACGCCGCCGCCAAGGCGTTCGTCTGCTCGCCGGCCGCGAAGACCACGTCCATCACCTCCTTGACCCAGATCATCAACGCCGCCGAAGCCAGCGCCACGCAGAGCCCGAAGAACAACCCGAGAATCAGCCGTCCGCGGTAGGGCCGCGTGAACGACAGGAGAGTTTTGAGGAAAGCGACCATACTGCGATGAAACCGTGCGCCAGACCCTTCCACCCCGGCCAGCAATTTCGCGCTTCGGCCTCTGGCCTCCTGAATTCGACATTCGTCCGGCGTCTTGCCTTCCGCTCAACCCCTGCGCGACGCTCGTTCCATGCGCTTCGCCATCTGCAACGAGATCTACCAGGGCTGGTCGTTGGAAGACGCCTTCGCCCACATCGGCCGCACCGGCTACGACGCCGTCGAGATCGCGCCCTTTACCGTGGCCAAGCACGTCACCGACCTCTCCGCCGCGCGCCGTCAGGAGATCCGCGACCTCGCCCAACGCAGCGGCATCGCCATCTCCGGCCTGCACTGGGTGCTCGTGCAGACCGAGGGCCTGTATCTCAACCACACCGACGAATCCACCCGCCGCCGCACGGCCAACTACTTCGTCGAACTCGTCCGCTGCTGTGCCGATCTCGGCGGCGACCGCATCATCGTCGGTTCGCCCAAACAGCGGAACATCCTCCCCGGCGTCAGCGAACAGCAGGCGTGGGATTGGGCCACCGACAGCTTCCGTGACGCAGTCAAGGAAGCCGAACAACGCGGCGTGGTCCTCTGCTTCGAGCCGCTTTCCCCCGTGGAGACGAACTTCGTCAACACCGCCGCCGAAGGCATCCGTTTCGCCCGCCAGTTCAACAGCCCCGCCATGAGTGTCATCATCGACGTAAAGGCCATGTGCTCCGAGGCCAAGCCCATCCCGCAGATCATCCGCGATTCCGCCGGCCAGTTCGCCTACTTCCATGCCAACGACCGCAACCTCAAGGGCCCCGGCTTCGGCGACGTCGACTACGCGCCCATCGTTGCCGCCCTGCGCGACGCGCGCTACGACGGCACCGTGTCCGTCGAGGTCTTCAAGTTCGAGGAAGGCGCCGACGCCATCGCCACGAAGAGCCTGGAGTATCTGAAACGCGTCTTCGCCGCCTGAAGCCGTCGCCATGGCCGATGTCCTGAGCAAGGCCGCGCGCTCCGAACTCATGTCGCGCATCCGTTCGCGCGGCAACGAACGCACCGAACTCACCCTCGCCCGCCTGCTCCGCCGCGAAGGCGTCACCGGCTGGCGTCGCCACGTCTCGCTGAAGCTGGAAACCAAGAAGCCGCCAAAGCATCAGGCCACTTCCCGCCGCCGCACCGCCGTCCGGCCCGACTTTGTTTTCAGAAAAGAACGCGTCGTCCTCTTCGTCGACGGCTGCTTCTGGCACGGCTGCCCGATCCACGGCACGCGACCCAAGGACAACCGCGCCTTCTGGCGGAAGAAGATCACCGCCAACCAAACCCGCGACCGCCGCGTCCACCGCGGCCTGCGCCAAGCCGGCTGGAAAGTCCTACGAATCTGGGAACACAGCCTCCATCCGAAAGGCCTGCCGGCTGTCATTCGCCGAATCGACCGCGCGCTCCCGGCGAAGCCAAACCAAAGGTAGGGCGATGCCCGTGTGGCAACACCTCCCGCCGAGCCGCCCTAAAGTTCTCTGGGACATCTCCGGCCACGGCGGCAATGCCATTCGGCCTCCGATCACTTCGAGCTTCCCGCGAGAATTCTTCTCGGGAGTTGAAGGCCCCAAGGCGGCTCGGCCGGAGCCGTCGCCCTACCTGCCTTCGCGTCCCTTGGCGTCCTTCGCGGATCTAATCGCTTCCTTCTCTCGCCACACCTTATCGCAAAAGCCGCAGCTCTCCATCCAGCCAAGCTCCCTGCACCTGGAAACGATCATTGAACCACACGAGGTCCGCACGTTTGCCCGCTTCGATGGAACCGAATTCAGCGGCGCGGCCGAGTTGGCGGGCCGGATTGAGCGAGGCCATCCGCACCGCGTCCACCAAAGGCAGGCCGGCGAGTTCCACGGAACGACGGACGGCTTCGATCATGGTCAACGTGCTACCGGCGAGGCCGGTGTTGTTCTCCAGCACCGCCGTCTCAGGCGTGACCTGCGCCTTGATGGCTCCGAGCTGGAACTTGGTTCCCGGCTTGAGTCCAGCACCGGCCGTCGCGTCGGTGATGAGGCAGACGCCGTCGCGGCCCTTCGCGTTGAAGAGCATCCGCATCATCGTCGCCGGCACATGCACGCCGTCGCCGATCAGCTCGCAGATGATCTCCGGATTCGCTAGGGCGAATTCGATCATGCCCGCACTGCGATACGGCCCTTTGCGCACGACGGTGCTCATGGCGTTGAAGGTGTGCGTGGCTTGGTTCAAGCCGGCCTTGAGCGCGAGAACGAGCGCCGGTTCCAACGCGTCGGTGTGGCCGCCGCTGGCGATGATGCCGCGTTTACGGAGCGCGCGGATCAGTTCCAACGCGCCGGGTTCCTCGGGCGCGAGAGTGAACTGGGTGACGAGGTTTCCGTAGGCCAGGTAGCGGCTCCATTCGCGCCGCGTCGGCGGGCGGATGAACGCCGGGTCCTGCGCGCCGGCCCGGGCTTTGGAGATGAAGGGGCCTTCCACATGCACGCCCACGATGCGCGCGCCGCCGAGAGACTGGTTGTGGAACGGCTTGACCGCATCGAGCACGCGGAGGATGTCGGGCTCGGGCGCGGTCAGCGTGGTCAGCGTCAGCGAGGTGGTGCCGCCGCCGAGATGGAATGCCGTGATCTCGCGGAACGCCTCCTCAGTGGCCTCCATCATGTCGCGACGCACGGCGCCGTGGATGTGCAGGTCGACGAAGCCGGGCGAAAGGAACCCGCCCTTGAGATCGATGTCGCCGCGTTGCTTCCCCTTCGTGGGTTTGGTGGAGACGCCGGTGATCTTGCCGTCCTGAACTTCGACGGTTCCGCGGAGGATCGCGTCGGGCAGGATGAGGCGGGCATTGGTGAAGCGCATGGGCGAAGCATCCCCGAACCATCGCCGCCGCCAAGCTTTCAGCTTGCGACGGGTTGCTGGAAGGACAGGTCGTGCAGGCGGCGATAGACCCCGTTGAGCGCGAGCAGCTCGGCGTGGCGGCCAGTCTCGACGATGCGGCCTTGGTCCATGACGACGATCAAGTCTGCGTGTTGGATGGTGGAAAGCCGGTGGGCAATGACCAGCGTGGTGCGGCCCTGCATCATCGTGTCGAACGCGGCCTGGACGGCGCGTTCGGATTCGTTGTCGAGGGCGCTGGTGGCCTCGTCGAGCACGAGGATCGGCGCGTCGCGCAGGATGGCGCGGGCGATGGCGATGCGCTGCCGCTGGCCGCCGGAGAGCGTCACACCCTTCTCGCCGACGATGGTCTCATAGCCTTCGGGCTTCTCGATGATGAACTCGTGGGCGTGGGCCAGCTTGGCGGCCTGCTCGATTTCCGCCGCCGTCGCGCCGGGCCGGCCATAGGCGATGTTCTGCCGGATGGTCTCGTTGAAGAGGACGACTTCCTGCGTGACGATGGCGATCTGGGAGCGGAGATCCTTCTGTCGCGTTTCCCGAAGATCCGTTCCTCCGATGCGGACGCCTCCCGTGGCCGGGTCGATGAAACGCAGGAGGAGGTTGGTGACGGTGGTCTTGCCGGAACCGCTCTGGCCCACGAGCGCGACAACCTGTCCGGCGCGGATGGTCAGATTGAAATCCACCAGCGCCGTCTTCTCCCCATAGCTGAAGCCGACGTGGTCGAACACGATGTCGGCCCCGGCGGCCTTCAACGGCTTGGGGGACACGGGATCGGCCACCGTGGGTTTCAGCGCGAGCATCTCGAACACGCGGTCGCTGGCGGTGCGGGCGCGTTGGAGTTCCGCGTGCATGCGCGAGAGCTGCTTGATCGGCTGGTAGAGGAAGAAGAGTGAACCGACGAAGGAGATGAAGTCGCCGGACTTCATCGGCGCCTTCGTTTCTCGCGAGATCATCAAGAGGATGATGGACACGCCGACCGCTCCGAAGAACTCGATCAACGGGCCCGGCAGGTCCATGCCGCGAATTGTGCGCATCCAGTAGCCGAAGTAGCGGCTGGTGGCGCGGCGGAACTGTTCCCCGACGGTGGCTTCGAGGTTGTAGGCCTTGACCACGCGGCTGGCGGTGAAGGCTTCCTGCATGACGTTGCCAAGCTTGGCCGTCTCCGTATGAACACCCTCGCTGCTCTTGCGGACTTTCCGGCTGAAGATGGTGATGGGGATGATGCAGAGTGGAAGCACGGTCAGTGAAATCAACGTCAGCTGGGGCTGCTGGCTGATGAGGTAGGTCGCCAGGGCGATGATCTCGATGGGCTTCGTGATGATGACGCTGATGGAGCCGCTCAGGGCCGCGTGGATCTGGTAGGTGTCGTTGTAGATGCGGGAGACAAGTTCGCCCGTGCTCGTGCGGGTGAAGAAATCCTGGGAAAGGGTGTGGAAATGGTTGAACAGCCGGACGCGCAGGTCGTTGATCGCGCGCATGGCCGCCCAGTTGAGGAAGTAGCTGTTCAGGTAGGTCGCGATGCCCCGCACCAGCATGACGAGTGGGATCGCGGCGATGGCCACGACAACCATGCCTCCGCCGGAGCCGCCAGACTCGGGCAGCCATTCCTCAGCTCGTCGGGCTAGATCCTGGAGAAAGGGATTCTTGATCTCGTCGGCCAGCGAGGCTCCTTCACCGGGGAAGATCAGGTTGAAGGCCAGCTTCACCGCGACCATCAGCAACGGGCTCATCAGCCCGGCCACGACGCCGAACAGGATGCCCAGGATGAGGCGCTGCCGGTAGGGGCGGACGAGCTGCAGAAGTCTGGAGAACAGTTCCTTCATCTGATTGGGAACTATGGTCCTGCGTCGTTGCGGGAGGCGAGGATTAGCTGTGGAACGCCGGCGGCGCTACTTGGCCAGACGGCGGCGGCGATGGCGCCAGGCGCGGAGTTTCCGGAACGGCATTCCGAGGAACACCTTCCTGAAGAGCTTCAGCTTCTCGCCTGGATCGAGCTTCGGCGGCTGGGCCTCGTCGGGGATATACCAGTTGTTCAGCTCGGTGCGGCGGACGAGTTTGTAGCCCTGCGAACGAAGGTGGCGGTGCTTGTCGAGCGCGGTGACGTGGTCTTCCAGCAGGATGAGGCGAGGCCGGTGTTTGCGGAGGTCGAAGCCCATCAGGACGTCGAGTTCCGTGCCCTGTGTGTCGATGGACAACAGGTCCACCCGGGGCGTCCCGGCCTCCTGCACGATGGAATCGAGCGTCACCAGCGAGATGGGTTCCTGACGGTCGAATTCGACGTCCTCCTCCTCGGCCGTGGGGTCGGTCGTGGCGAAGCCGTGGTAGGCGTTCTTGGGAAGATGGATGACGCCTTGCCCGGACTTTTCCGGCGAAGTGCAGGCGGCGTGGACAACGCGTGACCCGGGCCGGCGGGCCTTGAGCTGGGCGACCAGGGCGGACTGCGGTTCGACGAGGATTCCGCTCCAGCCCTGCTGTTCCAGGTGGAAGGTCTGCGAACCGATCTCGGGGTCGTTGGCCCCGACCTCGATGAAGAAACCTTCCTTGCGGCGTCCGAAGAACTCCCAGACCTGGTCGGACTGGCGAACCCATTCGTCGTATCCGTCCCAGCGGTCGGGAAGCGTGTTGGCCGAGGTGCTCACGCGGGTTCAGCCTTTGCGGCGGAGGACGAATTCCATATTCCCGGCGCGGAAGACGAAGCAGCAATACTTCTCGTAGAAGGCGAGCCCGAACACGGCGGCGATGGCGCGGCCGACGAGCGACGGAAGTCCGCGGCTGAAGGTCAGCCGTTTGGAAACGAGGTCGAAGGTCTCCTTGCCGTCCTTGCGCTGGTAGTAGGGTTCCCACGTTTTCATGCTGTAGTGCATGTAGTGGGTGATGTCGCCCCACGAATCCGGCGACGAATAGTGCGGCGTGGCGATCTCGACGAGGCAGCCGGGCCGCGCGATGCGGGTCAGCTCCTGCATGGCCTTGTAGGGCAGTTGCAGGTGCTCGAGGACATGCGCGCAGACGATGCGGTCGAACGACTGGTCCGCGAAAGGCCAAGGGTAGGCATCGAGGTCGTGGATCACGTCCGCCGTGCTTTTCGGGTCGAAATCCACGCCGATGGAGCCGGGAATCTTCACCGGACCGCAGCCGACGTTTAGGATGGTGGGTTTGTCCGCCATGTTGATGCAGGAAGCTATTCGAGCCCCGCGACGCGACGCAAGGACGCCTCTGCTGCGGGGACGTTGGCCAGCTACGAAGCGGCAAGTTTGGCCAAGGCGGCCATGTGGGCGACTTCGGGACCGCCCTTCGGCAGCCAGAGGGTTTCGGCGTGGGCGTCCGTGGCCTGGGCCAGCGGGGTGAACAGCATCAGCGGCCGGTCCTCGCGGTAGCCGTCGATCAGACGGCGGAGTTCTTTGCCGCGACGCGGAAGATAGGCGTAGCCCTCGTAACCGGCCGCCTGGAGCAGGCGGATGCCTTCGTCACGGTTGCGTCCGAGTTCGGTGTAGAGCACGCGGATGCGGTCCGGCCGCAGTTCCGCTCCCAATCCGCGCAGCACGGAGACGTCGTGGCCTTCCGTGTCGACCTTGAGCAGGTCGATCCGGCCAAGGCCCTGTTCGGCGAAGATCTTCGGCAGGGTCGTCAGCCTCACGTCCACGCCGCGGACCTGCTTGCGGTTGCCGGCCCAGTCCTGGAGCAGCGAATGTTCGCCGTCGTAGTCGGGGCTTTCGAAGAGTTGGGCCGAGCCTTCCTTGTCGGAAGCGGCCGCCTCGACCACGGCGCAATGGGCTTCCCAGCCGTTGACGGCGATGTTGCGTCGGACGGTGGCCGCGAGGACGGGATGGGGTTCCACGAAGACGACGCGGGCGCTCCGCATGCGCCGGGAGAAAAGCCCGATGTAGCCGCAGTTGGCCCCGCAGTCGACGCAGGTGCCGCCGGCCGGCAGGAACTCGCGGACGGCCCACTCCAACTGGGGTTCCATGTCCCCATCCATCCAAAAGATCGTGTGCTGGACGACGCTGTCCAAATCGACCACGAGCCGGATGCCGTTCCTCATGTGGATGCGCTGGTGGCGTGCGATGACCGCGCGGAAGAGCCGCCGCAGCAGGGCGTGGCCGGGGCTGAGCGGGAGGTTCCGGTAGGCGCGGAATGTCCGCCTGAGAAACTCGGCGAGGGCGGATTCGGTGATGTCGGGCTGGCTCATGAATGTTCCATGCCCGGCATCGGCTTCCGGCCGGGACCGGCCGGGCCGGTCGATGACTGCGAGCGTGGACTTCATGCTACGGAGGCGGAGAAACCCTTTTCAAACGGTTTCGCCGTCGCGCACCGGTTTGCACGAGGAATGAAATTGAGTTCGCCTCCCCGCCCACCGGAAGCTCCGGCCCGGTGCTGTTCAACTCCTACGAGTTCATCTTCGTCTTCCTGCCCGTCGTCCTGCTGCTCTGGCATGTGACCGCGCGGAAGGCCGGCGCCACCCCGGGAAAGTTCCTTCTGCTGCTGGCATCGCTGGTTTTCTACGGCCTCGGGGGACCGCAGTTCCTGCTGCTACTGGTGGCGTCGATGGCCTTCAACTTCTTCTTCGGCCGGCTGGTGGGCCGCGAATCGCTGGCGCCGTGGTCCCGGAAACTGCTGCTCACGGTCGGTCTGGTGATCAACCTCGGAGTGCTAGGCTACTTCAAGTATGCCGATTTCTTCGTGGCCAACGCCAACGCGCTGCTGGGCACGGACTGGCCGCTGCTCCGGGTAGTCCTGCCGCTCGGCATCTCCTTCTACACCTTCCAGAAGGTCGGCTACCTGGTGGATTCGTATCGCGGCCTGACGCGCGGCTGCTCCTTCGCCGACTACTGCCTGTTCGTCAGTTTCTTCCCGCAGCTCATCGCCGGGCCCATCGTCCACCACTCGGAACTCCTCCCGCAGTTCCGCAACCAGGAGAGCCGGGGCTGCACCGCCGACAGCCTCGCCGAGGGCGTTGCCCTGTTCACCCTGGGATTGGCCAAGAAGGTCCTGATCGCCGACAGCCTGTCCGGATCGGTCGGCCGTGTTTTCAATGCCGCCGCGAGCGGAGCGGACTTTTTGACGGCCGACGCGTGGCTGGGTCTGTTGGCCTACACCTTCCAGCTCTACTTCGACTTCTCCGGCTATTCCGACATGGCCATCGGCCTCGGCCGGATGTTCGGGGTGACGCTGCCGTTCAACTTCAACTCGCCCTACTCGGCCACGTCGTTAAGCGACTTCTGGCGGCGCTGGCACATCACCCTCTCCAATTTCATCCGCGACTACCTCTTCATTCCGTTCGGCGGAAGCCGCGCAGGGGCGTTCCGGACCTGCTTCAACCTCGCCGCCGTCATGACCATCGCGGGCCTGTGGCACGGGGCGAAATGGACCTTCGTCGTCTGGGGCGCGGCCCATGGCCTGATGCTCGCCGTGAACCATGTCTGGCGGAAAACGATGGGCGAACGGGTTCGCCTGCCGAAGTGGGCGGGATGGGCCGGCACGTTCGTCTTCGTCATGCTGGCTTGGGTTCTCTTCCGCGCCGACAACCTGGAAACGGCCGGAAGGATCTACGCCAAGCTGTTCTCCTTCGGCGACGGGCCGGGCGGTCCGCCGCTGGTGAAGCCGCGCTATTGGATCTACGCCGGGCTGTTGATCGCCGTCGTCCGTTGGCTGCCGAACTCGCAGCGCATGGTTTTCCAATCGGCTTCCGAACAGAACACGCCCGCTTGGTGGCGACGGCTCGAATGGCGGCCGAACACGTTCTGGGCCTGCCTGCTCGCGCTGCTCTTCGCCGCGTGCGTCTTGAGCCTGTCCAACGTCAGCGAGTTCCTCTACTGGCAGTTTTGAACGCGATGAAGACCCCGGCCGATAGCCTGAAATTCCTGCGCCTCTTCTGCGGAATCGCGCTGGGATTCGTCGCCGTCACCGTCGCCATCGGGCTCGCGGTCGATCCGTGGAATCGTTTCGGCCTGAATCGCCTGGGCGTCTTCATCTCCGCGTCGCGCGAGTTCAAACTGACCGAGGCGGCCCGCTTTCCTCACGACGCCCTCCTGCTCGGCAACAGCCGGACGGCCATGCTGCCGGCGGCTGAGTTGAAGGAAGCCAAATTCTTCAACGGGGCCTTCGAGGGCGCGAGCCTCGGCGAGATCCGGCTTTTGCTCGAACGGCGTCTCCACGGCCAGAAGCTCGTCGTCCTCAATCTCGATCCCTACACGCTTGGCCCCGAGTCGGACCGTATTCCCACGGAGGCGTTCGCCGCTCCCGGGCCGCGCGTCCTTGGCAGCTACCTCGGCAGCCTCAAGGCGCTGGAGTATTCCGCCAAGACGATCGGTAGCGGCCTCGCCGGAAAGCCTCGGAGCTACCTCCCAGACGGAACCACGGCTTCGGAAGAATGGAAAGGCCAGCGGGACGTGGACGACCTGCCGTGGCAGCAGAGCCAGTTGAAAATACAGCGGGGACGGCTGGCCGGCTTCCGCTTCGACCCGAAACGCGTCGAGGAACTGCGCGCCATCGACACCCTTGTCCGGCAACGCGGCGCAACCTTGGTGGCCTACCTGAGCCCGGTTCATGAAGATCTCTGGCCGGCGCTTTCTTCCGGCCAGGCCGGTGATGAATGGGCGCAAGCAACGAAGGCGGTGAAGGAAGTGTTTCCCAAGGCTGTCGACCTGACCCACAGCGCCTACTCGGCCCGGACCAACTACTACAAGACGGACCCGGTCCACTTCTATCCCGAGGTCGGTATCCGTTTCCTCAACAGCGATGTGCTGAGTCCGCTCGCATCACCCCGCTGAAGCCGGGACGAGGCTGCGATAAAGCTCGGCGACTTTTCTGCTCATGCCGGCGAGCGAGAACCGCGATGCGACCTTTGAGTGCATTTCCAGCCGTTGTTCCCATGTGGGACGCCGTTCCTTCGCCACTTCCAGCATGGCGTTGGCGAGAGCATCCACCGACTCGGCCGGAACCAGCCGTCCTGCGCCACCGGCCGCGAAGGCTTCGGGAATGCCGTCGAGATCCGAGGCGATGACGCTGCGTCCGCAGGCGTGGGCCTCGCAGACAACAAGGCCGAACGCTTCCGTGCCGACCTGCGGATGGACCATGCAGTGGATCGCGTTCATCGCGGCCGACATGTCGGTGCAGTAGGGCGTGAGCGCCGCGCACCCTTCCAAACCCAGTCGGCGAATGTCGTCGCGAAGCAGATCGGCCATGTTGCCGCGACCGACGATCAGGAAGCGTGCCTTGGGAATCTGCGAACTGATCCGCGCGGCGGCTTCGAGGAACTCGCGCTGTCCTTTGCCTCGCGGCAGCGAATAGCCGCCCACGACAGCGAAGACGAATTCGTCCGGCCCCACCTGCCACTCACGTCGAAGCGAGACCACCCCAGGATGTTCGTCCGCCAGCGGAACAAACCAGGCGTCGTCGATGCCGCCATGGATCACGCGGATCTTGCCGTGATCGCCCAGCAGCGGGGGACGCAAATGGCGTTCGGGATTGGGGGAAGCCGGTTCGTAGTGGCCTTTCCGAAGCACTTCCGCCGTGAACTCCGAGACGGCGATCAACACGTCGCATCGCCCCAAAAGAAACTTCCGGCTTGGCCAGGAACTCGGGCTCTTGGCCATGTGGCGGGTCAGGACAATTTTCGGCCGCGTTCCCGAAAGCCGCGCGGCGAGGATCGTCGGCCAGATGTCGCGACCATGATGGCCATGAACAATCTGGTGCTTGCCCCGGCGAAGCTCTTTGGCGGCGGCGAGGATGAAGCGGAGCTTGGCCGGGCCTTCCCGGGGAGTCGCAACAAAAGGCACGCCGCGTTCACGCAAGATGCGGGAGAATTCCCGGCCGTCGGGCCCGGCCACAGAGGCTTCGACGCCGAAGGCGGCCAACCCCTCGGCCAGCCGGGCGCACTGGTCGTCCGTGCCGCCACCGGTCAGGAGGGAGTTGAGATGGAGCGCGCGCAGGCTCATGCCGGGCGGCGGGCGGTGCGGAACCTGTCCCAGACGGCCTTGAGCCGCCGCATGGGAGTGCCGGGCCAGACCTTGCGCCAGAGCTTGAGGCGTTCGCCGAAGGTGGTCGCCGGACCCGGCGTGCCTTCGGGCACATACCAGTTGTTGTTACCGGTGCGCTTCACCAGCCGGTAACCCTGGCTGCGGATGAGGAAATGGGTTTTCCAGTCGGTCAGATGATCCTCGACGAAGAGCAGCTTCGGCCGGTGTTTCTGGAGGGTGAAGCCCCGCAGGACATCGAACTGGGTGCCTTCGACGTCAATGGAGATGAAGTCGATCTCGGGACTGCCGGCTTCGGCCAGGAGTTCGTCCATCGTCAGCACAGGGACGGTTTCCATCCGCACGTAGCGGATGCCGGGATCGACAAGGTTCGGAGCGAGCGATGAATGCCCGTCGGCCTCGGCCTCGTGGAATTCCGCCGTCTCCGCGTGCCCCGGTCCACCGCAGGCAACCTGGAAAACACGGCTGGCCGGACGCGCCGCGCGGAGCTTGTCAGCCAAACGTCCGAGCGGTTCCACCAGCAGTCCTTTCCAGCCCTTCGATTCCAGCAGCCACGTCTGCGAATAGGTCTTCGGATCGTTTGCGCCGACGTCGACGAAGAACCCGCTGTCCTTTCGGCCGAAGTATTCCCAGACGAGTTCGTCTTCCTGCTTGGGTGCGCTCATTTCGATGCGGCGAGGTATTGGTCGATGCCGCGCGCGCAGCGGAGGCGCTTGGAGCGGATGGTTTCGTCCAGCCGGGCGAGGCTCGCGCCGACGTGGTCGCGCGGGGCCATGGGATGGTTCAGGTGAAACACGATGGCGTGAGCGTAGACAAACTTGCGCGCCCTTCCAAGGTGGTAGAGCCGCGTGCCTAGGTCGGAATCCTCGCCGATGCCCCAGCCGGAGTATTCCTCGTCGAAGCCGTTGACCGCGACGACGTCGTCCCGCCACGCGGCCATGTTGCAGCCGATGATGCCGCGCTGGGCGGTGTCGCGCTTGACGACGGGAAAGGGCAGGCGAAGACCCTTGGCCGCTCCCGTGATCCGGCCGGAGAGCATCCAGCGCAGCACGGGCGTGTGGCCGGCGGCGAATTGCGGGACGAACTTCTCCTCCACGAAACAGCGCCGGGCCTGCACCCAGAAGCCGCGTTCAGCGACGGCGAGATGGTCTTCGACGAAGCGCCGATGAGGCACGCAGTCGCCGTCGGTGAAGACGAGGTAGTCGCCGGAAGCCGCCGCCACGGCCTTGTTCAGGATGATCGTCTTCCGGAAGCCGTCGTCCTCATGCCAGACGTGTTTCACGGGGAAGCTCCGTGTCTTGGCCCAGGTTTCGACGAGTGCGCGGGTCGGTGCTTTGGAACCATCATCGGCGATCAGGACCTCGTGCGGAGCCTGCGACTGGAGGTCGACGCCCGCAAAGCACTTGGCCAGCACGTCGGGCCGGTTGTAGGTGCTGATGATCAGCGAGAGTTTCGGCTGGGACATGGCGGAAGCGTCGGCTGCTGGGTCTCGTAGAGGCGCGTGTGGCGGAAGAGCGTCGAGTAGGCCGTGGAAAAGGCGATGAAGAAGCCGGGATAGCCGTCGAGGAAACCGAGCTTGAAGACGTAGGCACGGAAGAACCGCCAGAGCGACCGCACCACCACGGCGGGCGCGGACCATTTGGTTCCGGCAGCGAGCTGGCGCTTCAGGTAGAGGTCCGCGAAGTAGGGGAACTTCAGCAGAAAGCCGGTGATCGTCGGATTGCTGTAGTGCAGCAGGTCGGCGGCGAGCTTCTTCTCCGCGCCTTTCAACTCCACGTAGCAGTGTTCCTCGGTTCCGCCCCAGCGACCCGAGTCCTTGCGATAAAGCCTCAGCACACGATCGGGATACCAGTCGCCGTGGGTGATCCAGCGTCCGAGGAACCAGACTTTGCGCGGGAAGGAAGCACCGGTGAAGCGATCTTGGTCGCCGTTGAAAAAGGCTTCCAGTTCCGCGCGGAGTTCCGGCGCGACTTCCTCGTCGGCGTCGAGCTGGAGGATCCACGGCTGCGTGGCGTGGTCGCCCACGAGGTTCTTCTGTTCGCGGAAGCCGAGCCAGCGATGACGGTGCACGATGGCTCCGTGCTGGCGGCAGAGCTCCTCCGTGCCGTCGGCCACTTCCTCGTTCAGCACGACGACGATCTCCGCCACCCAGCCTTCGACCGAGGCCAATGCCCGGCCGATCCGGTGCGCTTCGGCACCGGAGATCAGGCAGACGGAGACGGGCAGCTTTTTCATCGTATCGAGAACACCAGAAGGCTACGAACGGCCCGGATGATCGGCGAATGGTCCAGCTTCTACAACGCGACGCGAGACGCCCGCAAACTCATTGTCGTGGACCTGGGGTTCCTCGGCGACTCGGTGCATCTCGTCCCCGCGCTGTGGGAATTGAAGCGGCACCATCCCGCCGCCGAGATCCACACGCTCTCCGCCACGCTCGGAGCCGAGGTGCTGAAGATGGTTCCCTGCGTGACCCGGGCCTGGGGATTTCCGCTCGGCGGACAGAGCCCGCCGTGGTGGCGGCACTGGGGGATCATCCGCGAGTTGCGCCGGCAGAAGTTCGACCTCGCGATCAACTTCAGCGGGGCCGACCGGACGGTTTTCCTGACCGCGTTGACCGGCGCGATATGGCGACTCGGCCATCCGGGGGGGCGCTGGCATTTCTGGAGCCGGTGGTTGATCCCGACGTGGACGCCGAAGGTCGATTCTGATCTGCCGATCTACGAACAACGCCGCCAAGTCCTCAGCTCCATCGGCTGCAAACTGGAGCCGGCAAGGTTCGGCCTCGCGGTTCCGTCCGACGCGGCGGAATGGGCGGAGAAGACGGTTCCGGCGGGTTCGATCCATCTCTCCGTGAATGCCAGCAGTCCTTTCAAGGAATGGCCGATCGCGCATTGGGCAACCTTGGCCAAAGAGCTTTTGGCTGATTCGGCCGCGTCGTTGGTCGCCACAGGCAGCAGCCACCCGCGAGAGGTTTCCCGGCTCAAGGAACTCGCCGCCCTCGTCGCCGATCCGAGGCTGAAGATTTTCGCGGGAGGCATCTCCGTGCCGCAACTGGCCGCATTGCTGGCGCGGTGCCGGCTGCATTTGGGAACGGATTCCGGAGTCACGCATCTCGCCTTCGCCCTCGGCGTGCCGACCTCGACGATCTTCCGCGACTACACCGGCCGGCTCCAGTGGGCGCCGCGCGGAGAAGGCCATCGCCACATCTGCCGCGAATGCCGCTGCGACCGCGCCGGAGCCATCCAGCCGGACTGCACCTCGGCGGGAACGGCCTTATGCCTCGCCGCCATCAAGCCATTTGAAGTCCTGCGTGAACTCGTTCCTGCGCGGAGCGAAGCACAGTCGCCACGCTGACGTTTCTCTTCCAGCCTCGCCGCATGGTGAGCCCCGACTAGGAAACCGTCGGCAGCATCGACCTCGGCTACGTGACCCTGCCGCTAGTGCTGCTCTTCGCCGGACGCGGCCGCCGTGTGCTGGGCTTCGACATCGACATCGACGAGGCCAAATTCTCCGGGCTCAACCCGGGCGAAAGCGACATCCTGCACATCGCCGCCCCACCTCAAGACCGGTCATTGCCGGTCCGCTTCTTCGGCTTCGGACTTGGCGGCGTCGGCGTCGATGTAGCGCTTCACGAAATACCACATGCTGACGACGGGGATGACGAAGAACGGGACCATGATGAGGCCGGAGCGGACGTCGGCCCGCTTCTCAGGCCGGACGAACTTCATCGGGTAAAGAAAAGCGAAGACCGCCGCGAAGATCAGGACCGCCGAGACGACCTTGAACGTCTTCATCCGTTTGACCGTGGCCGCCGAATCGGAAGCGTCGGAGCCCAGTTGAAACGCCGCCTGCCAGTAGAACATGCCCAGGCCCACACCCACGGCGAACGCGGCGACGACCCAGCCGCTCCAGACGAAGCGGAAGCTTCCGTCGACGTTTTCAACGGACGCCAGCGAGGCGAGCATCAGGCCCAACCCGCCCGACGTGGCCAGCATGGCCGTGCGCAGGAATCCGGTGGAAGTGGCGGACGGTGGAACGAGCGTGTCCTGAGTTTTCATTGGGGTAGGCAGAGTTCCACGGATGCGGAGGTCCGACTACACCATTGCAAAGGTAGAAGCCGGGGTGATGGCCCCAGCTGACCCGATGATGAGCAGTGGACGAACGCTCTATTCCACCCGGCAGACGCCCGTGCCCTTGGTGATCTCGCCGATGATCCAGGCCTTGTGCTTCTCGGCCCGGATGAGCTTGAGCACGGCTTCGGTCTCGTCCTGCGTGACGATGGCCACCATGCCGATGCCCATGTTGAAGACCTGATACAACTCGGCTTCATCGACCCCGCCCTTCTCGCGGATGATCTGGAAGATCGGGAGCATGTCCCATGTTCCCTTGTAGACCACGGCGTCGAGCTTCGCCGGCAGCACGCGCGGGATGTTGTCCACGAAACCGCCGCCGGTGATGTGGGCGAAGGATTTCACGGCATCGGGCTGGCCGACCTTGTTGAACTTCTTCACCAGCTTCTGCACGAGCGGGCCGTAGGTGACGTGCGTCGCGAGCAGCGCCTCGCCGATGGTGGTGCCGAGTTCCGCCACCTTGCTGGTGGGTTTCAGCTTCAACTGGTCGAAGAAAATCTTCCGGCCGAGCGAATAGCCGTTGGTGTGGAGGCCGCTGGATTCGATGCCGATGATGACGTCGTCGCGTTTGACCGTCTTCTGGCCGTTGAGCATCCGGGTCTTGTCCACGACGCCGACGATGGTGCCGCTGACGTCGTATTCGCCGGCCTGGTAGAAACCGGGCATCTGGGCGGTCTCGCCGCCGACGAGCGCGCAGCCGTTCTTCGCGCAGCCGCGGACGAAGCCCTTGATGATCTCCTTGAAGACGTGGGGCTCCAGCTTGCCGGTGCCCAGGTAGTCGAGGAAGAAGAGCGGTTCCGCGCCGAGCACCGCGATGTCGTTCACGCAGTGGTTCACCAGGTCCTCGCCGATGGTGTCGTGGCGGTCCATGGCGAAGGCGATCTTGAGCTTGGTGCCGACGCCGTCGACGGAGCTGACGAGGATGGGCTGCTTGTGCTTCTTCACATCGAGCGCGAAAAGGCCGCCGAAGCCGCCGACCTTGCCGAGGACTTCACGGCGATGGGTGGAGGCGAGCAGCGCGGGCAGCGTGCTTTTGACTTGGTTGCCGAGGTCGATGTCGACGCCAGCGGCGGCGTAGGCTTTCTGTTTGCTCATGAGCGGGCCGAGTTAAGGGACTCCGGAGATGGGAATCAATGCGCGAGACTGGAGGGGGAAAACGGATACCGGATCCCGGATGCCAGATACCGGATTTGGCCCTCGCGCAGATCGGCGCCGTGTCCGGCATCTGGCATCTGGCATCGCTTGGTTATTCCGGCAACGCCCGCCCCTTCGTCTCCGGAGCGAACCAGATCAGGATCATGCCCAAGACATACACGAAGGCGATGGTCTCGCCGGCGGCGGCGTAGGTGTTCACCCCGGGGAACTTCTCCTTGAAGAAGCCCATCAGCGCCGGCATCTGCCACGCCCCGGCGGCGGCGAGGATGCGGCCGAAGTTGAAGGCCAGTCCTTGTCCGGTCGCACGGATGCGGGTCGGGAAAATCTCCGGCAGATACAGCGGCAACCAGCCGTAGAATGATGCCGTGGTGACGCCCGTGAAGAAGACGGCGACAAAAAACCCGGTGGTCACCTCGCTGAATCCGCGGAAGAGCCATTGGCAGACTCCCAGCGCCGCGAGGCAGAGGAAGAAGTAGGTGATGCGCCGGCCGATGGCCCCGCCGATGAGCGCGGCCAACATGCAGCCCACGGCCGCGCCGGTCGATTGCCAGAACTGGCTCCATGCTTTGACCGCCGGCTGTTTGCCGCCGGTCATCTGGTCGGCCCAGAGGGGAATCCACTGCACGATTCCCCACGTGACGATCAAAGCCACCGAGGCGAAGGCGATGGCCAGCAGGGTGGTCTTCAACAACGCAGGGGAAAACACTTCCATGGCCGAGGACTTGCCCGACTTCTTGACCGACGCCTGCCACGCCTCCGACTCGGGAACGAACAGACGGATCAAGAACGTCAATGCCGCCGGGGCCGCGCCCACCATCATGACCCAGCGCCACGAATCGTTCGAGATCGGGAAAAAGATCCCGATCATCGCGATGAGGCAGTAGCCGAGGTTCGCCGCCGCGCCAATCAATCCGGCCATGAGCGGGCGTTTGTCAGAAGGCCACGTCTCCATCACCAGCGCCACGCCGAGGGCCCATTCGCCGCCCATGCCCAGCGCCGCGATGAAGCGTAATGCGGCCAGGTGCCACGGCGCCGTCGCGAAGTAGCACAGGCCCGTGAAGATCGAGTAGGCCAGGATGCTCCAGGTCATCGCCTTCACCCGGCCGATGCGGTCGCCGAGCCAGCCGAAGACCAACCCGCCAGCCGCCGCGCCGAGCAGGAAGAGCGCGGTCACGATGCCCATCCACGATTGGACGAACTTCTCGTCGGCGATCCCGGCCGTCGCCTGCATCTGCTGGAGCGCGGGCCGGGCCACGAGCGGGAAGATGCCCATCTCCATGCCGTCGAACATCCAGCCGAGGAACGCGGCGGCGATGGTCATGTAGCGGGCACGGGGAGTGATGGTGCTGGCTGCGGGGATCATTCTCCGGACAGAAACCACGTCCCGCGCGACGAAGGCAACCGGAAATCCAACCAGTCAGACAGGCGAACGCGGTCGAACGATGCCATTGAAGGTAGGGCGGGCTTCCAGCCTGCCCCCTTGCTGACCGGGATACCCACACCGGCGGACGTCCTGATGCGTCCGTATCATCTGGTTCCAAGACGCGAGCTTCTTGGGCAGGCAAGAGGCACTGCCCTACCTTGAAGCAGTTCGACCCCGTCCGGGGTCGAATCTGTCACCGATGCAAGGCCCGCAGGTTTCACCTGCGGCTAGTCACATTCGGCCTCTCCGAGGCCCCTTGCCTTGCCGTGGGCACGATGACGATCCACCCTTTCCAGCATGAGGGAGCCAGCCGAACCCCGCCGTCGACCCCGCCTGCAGCGCTGGCATTGGATCGTCATCGTTCTCCTGCTGCCCTTTGTCGCCGGAATCGTCGCGGTGAAGATCCGGCGGCACGGGTTGGAAAAGGAGATCGCCCGCGAGTTGGCCGCCATCCGCGCCCGTGGCGAACCGGTCACGCCGGAGGAACTGGACGCGTGGTATCCGAAGGTGCCCGACGCCCAGAACGGCGCCCTCGTGATCACCCAAGCCTTTGCCATGGCGTCGGAAATCGAGAAACGCGGCTCCGAAAACCTCAGCGATCTGTTCAAACTGACGAGCCAGCGAACCCTTTCGGACGAGTCGTTGATACAGGTTCGACAGGCCGTTTCCGCACGCGAGCCTGCCCTGCGCCGGCTCCAAACGGGACTCGAAGGGGATTCCTTCCGCTACCCGATCGAGTTTACCAACGGCCTTTTTACCACGCTGCCCCACCTTGGTAGATTGCGGAGCGCGGCCCAAATACTGGCGCTTGAAGCTCGTCTAGCCGTGGCCGACCAGAGGCCCGATCTCGCGGCCGAACGCCTGGCCAACGGATTGAAACTGGCGGAGACCCTCGAGAACGAGCCGTTGCTGATTTCCTTCCTCGTCCGATCCGCCTGCCTGGAAATCACGCAAGAGCAAGCCGCCCACTGCCTGACCATCGGCACGTTCGACGACCGCAGCCTTGCTCGCCTGGAGAAAGCGCTGGTCGAGGACAGTTCCGGAACAGGATTCAGCCGTGCAATGATCGGAGAACGATCCTGGGGATTGTCGGCATTCTCAATGGCCACCAACACTGCGGGCCTCATTCAGTTGGGAATGCTTACGGGAGGCGCGCCAGGGTCGGGGTGGGCCCCGGAGTCGATCAAACGGTGGTTCGAATTCTACGCTTACCGCGGCCTTGCGACGGATGCTGAGGATCACCTCCACTACATCCGCAGCATGACGGCGATCATCGAAGCCCACCGATTGCCGCCGGAGCAGCGGCTGTCCGCGGTCAGCAACGCAATGTGGAACGGCATCTCGGCACCCGGAACGAGCCGGTTTCTGATTTCACAGATGATGATGCCGGAACTGGAACGGGCAGCGTTGCGGGATTTGAAGATGTTGGCCGGGACAAGGTGCTTCCGGACAGCCCTCACCCTCGAACGCTTCCGCCTCGGATCCGGCGGCACGGCGCCCGACTCGCTGGACGAACTGGTGCCGAAGCATCTCGCCGCCGTCCCGGCCGATCCCTTCACCGGCCAACCGCTCCGCTACAGTCGCAACGGCAAGGGCTACGTGGTCTACAGCATCGGAGAGAACGCCCTCGATGACCACGGCGACGCCAAGCTGGACGTCGCGTTCATCGTGGAGAAGTAGCCGGCGGCGTTTTGGGCGGCCGCTGCGGGGCTGCGCCGCCGCCTTGAATTTCGCGGCCACTCTGTAATCGCCACCGGTGGCGGCCGGGCTTATCACCATTTCGAAATGAGCATCCTTAATTTCCTCAAGGGTCAGGCCCTCGAAGTCATCGAGTGGAACGACGATTCGCGCGACACTCTTTCCTACCGCTGGCCTGATGAAGACAAGGCCATCAAACGCGGCGCCCAGCTCATCGTGCGCGAATCGCAGGCCGCGCAGTTCGTCTACCTCGGCGAGTTCGGCGACACCTTCGGCCCGGGCAAACACACCCTCGTCACCGAGAACATCCCGATCCTGACCAAGCTGAAGTCGTGGAAATACGCCTTCGACGTGCCGTTCAAGGCGGACGTCTACTACGTCGTCACCCGCACCTTCACCGGCAACAAGTGGGGCACGGCCAACCCGGTGATGATGCGCGATCCGGACTTCGGCATCGTCCGCGCCCGGGCCTACGGCATCTACGACTTCAAGATCGTGGAGCCGCGCACGTTCCTGAAGGAGGTCGCGGGCACGGACAACCATTTCCGGCTGGATGAATTCCAGGAGACGATGCGGTCGAAGATCATCTCCGTCTTCAGCGAGGCGCTGGCCAGTTCCAAGGTGCCCGTGCTCGACGTGGCCATGCGTTACGGCGAACTCGGCGATGCGCTCCTGCCCGTCATCAACCCGATCACCCGTGCCAAATACGGCATCGAAATCACGAACTTCGTGGTCGAGAACGTCTCCGTCCCGCCCGAGGTCGAGCAGGCCATCGACAAACGCTCCAGCATGGGCGCGATCGGCAACCTGAACGACTACGTGAAATTCCAGCTCGCGCAGGGCCTCGGCCAACCCGGTGGCGGCGGGGCCAGCGGCACGGCTGCGGAACTGGCGGTGGGCTTCGGCCTCGCGCAGCAGTTGATGAAGGACGGCGGCCTCACCGGCGCGGCCACGCCGCCACCGCTCCCCGGCGCGCCTGCCACCCAGCCTGCGGCCGCAGCGGCCCCGGCGTTTGAACTGCTCAGCCCGGCCGATGCGGCGAAGCTGCTCGGCGTGAGCGAAGCCGACGTGATGGCGAGCGTCACCGACGGCAGCCTCAAGGCGAAGAAGATCGGCAGCGCCTATCGGATCACGAAGACCGCGTTGGACGAGTTTCTGAAGGGTTGATGAGCCGCGGGGGTCCCAATGCTTGAATTGCTCGAACTCCTCTTTGAACTGCTGTTCCACCTGATCGACGGCGCGGAGCTCCTCGAATACTGGCGCTTCTTTCTGCCGTTCTTTGCGGGGCTGGCGCTGAGCGTCTGGATATTCGGACGCTTCGCCAATCATATGGCTGGCGTCCTTTTGGCGGCCCCAGTGTTGATCGCTTCGACGGTGCTGGGTGTGATCTGGGAGCGGAACGCCGAATGAGTTCGATGCATGCGATTCTTGAACTGATTTTCGACCTACTCACGCAGCTTGGGCCTGCGTGGGATCAATGGCGCTTCGTCGTCTGCTTTGTCGGCGGGGTAGGAGTGGCGGCAATTTGCTGGATGCAGCTGCCAGCGCACTTCTCGACTCAGTTGCTTTCCGTTGGAGCAATTCTCGCCGGCGTGGTCGCTGGGGTTGTATGGCAACGCTCTGTAAAATGACCTGACATGTCCGAAATCCTCGCCCGTGACAAATACCACTGCCCGACCTGCGGGGCCGACGCGCATTGGAACGCCGCCAAGCAGGCCCTCGTCTGTCCCTACTGCGGGACCGTCTCACCCGCCCAGCTCACGACGGACGGAGAGATCGTGGAGCACGATCTCGTCGCGGCCATGCGTTCCGTGCCCGACGACCAGCGCGGACTTAACACCGAGCGCGTCTCGGTAAAGTGCCAGAGCTGCCAGGCCATCTCGTCCTTCGAGCCGAACCGCGTCGCGCAGAACTGCGATTTCTGCGGCTCGGCCCAGCTGGTGCCCTACGAGCAGACCAAGGCCGTCATCCGTCCGGAAAGCCTGCTGCCCTTTAAGCTGGCCGACTCGGCGGTGCGCGACCAGATCCGTGCGTGGTATGGCAACCGTTGGTTCGCCCCGAGCGCCCTCAAGTCCCGCGCCCTGACCGACACCCTCAAGGGTGTTTACCTGCCCTATTGGACCTTCGATGCCAAGGTTCACGCCGACTGGACGGCCGAGTCCGGCTACTACTACTACGAGACCGAGAGCTACACCGATTCGCAGGGCAACCGCCAGACGCGCCAAGTGCAGCGGATCCGCTGGCAGTGGAGCAGCGGTTCGTTGAACCACTTCTTCGACGACAACCTCGTCGCCGGAACCAGGGGCACGCATCCCACGCTGCTGGAGAAGATCGAGCCGTTTCCCACCAAGGAACTTATCCCCTACGACGCCGGCTACCTCGCGGGCTGGGTCGTCGAGCAATACCAGGTGGATCTGACTTCGGCCGCGCAGACTTCGCGCGACGAGATGGACGCGCAGGTCCGCGCCATGTGCGCCCGTGACGTTCCCGGCGACACCCACCGCAATCTCAATGTCGACGCGACCTACAGCGACATGACCTTCAAGCACGTGCTCGTGCCGGTGTGGCTGGTCTCCTACGTCTATGGCAGCAAGAGTTACCAGGTCCTCGTCAATGGACAGACGGGGCAGATTGCGGGCGACCGCCCCTACAGCTTCTGGAAAATCTTCTTCCTCGTCCTAGGCATCGCCGCGCTCGTTGGTCTGTTCGCGCTCGTCGCGGCGGCGAAACAGTGACGCCCGTCACTCCACTTCCCGCGTCACTTCCTCGAGGATCGCGCGCTCGCGGGTCTCAAGCAGCCGGGCCAACGGCGCCAACGTGAGCCAATAGACCAAAGCCGCCACGCACACCACGGCCACGATCAGGAGCCCTGCGGCGCCGATGGCCCACGGGCCTTTCCCGCCGATGTAGTAGGCCGCCAGCGGCAGCCAGATCGGCCCCAGCACGACTGGTGTGGCGAACTGGAGCGCCATGGATTGCAGCAGCTTTTTGCCATCGCGCGGTGTCTGGCGCATCGCGCCCGGGTTCACGCGGAACGGGATGATGATCGAGAGAAGGTTGCCATAGGCGCACATCAGCAGATAGGCCGCGAGCCACAGCGCCGCGCCTCCGACGACCTCCAGCGGATTCAGGAATCCAAACGCCGCCAATGCGACGAGGAACACGGCGATCAACACCGCGCTCGCCGGGACGACGGCGAGGTTCTTCGCCAACAGGACCGAGCGTCGTGGCGCCGGCAGAAGCACGAGGCACCGGAACGCCTGGCGGTCGTAGCCGAACTGGTTCCCGAAAAGCTGCATCAGGCCGAACAGCGTCAGCATGATGATCCCGGGAATCATGGGCGCGAACAGGCCGGACTCCGTCAGCATCCCGCCGCTCCGGCTGAAGATGGATCCGAAGACCACAATCATGATGAACTGCGACGCGAAAACCATCCGCAGTTCGGGCGCGCGCATCTGACTGCGGAAGAAGGCGAGCGTCAGGGCGCTGACCTCGGACGAGACGAACGGCAGATCGCGGTCGTTGAAGGCGCGTTTCGCCGGTGCGGCGATCGCGGGAACTGCGGCGATCGCAGTCGGCGCGGCCGACCTGGTCCGGGCCGTGGCGCGGCCATACGCGCGGCGTGCCTGGCCAAAGGCGACGAGAAGTCCGGCGCCGCCGACTAGGCCGAAGACCGCGGTCGTTCCCAAGGCCGGCAGGGGCGAGCCTTCCGCGAGGTTGAGCGCCGAAAGACCAACCCAGCCCGGCGGGATGTAACGGTGGACTTCGCGGACCCGGCCCAGCAGGAGGGCCTCATACTCCGCGCCGCTTCGCGGCTTGCTGGCCTCCTGCTGGGCGGTCTCCGTCAACTTCTTCCGCGACCATGGATTGTTCAGGAGCATGTTCGGCAGTTGTCCGAGCAGCATCATGCCGACCGTCAGTCCCACGATGATCGAACGCTTCCGCCGGGGATTGCTCATCAGGACTCCCAGCCATCCGCGCAACGCATACGTCCATGCAGATACGGCGAACACGAGACCACCCACCGGCAACGCTAGGAGGAGCCACAACGGTCCGTCCCGCAGCAGTCCCAGGGTCAGTCCCGCCGTCCCGACGAGGAGGATGACAATGGTCGGCGCCACGAGCGAGGCCACGTAGTTCATCGTGAAGAGCTGCGGCATCGAGACCGGCAGATGCATCAGCTTGCCGATATCGATGACCTCGGACCGTTGCAGCTCCGTCATCAGGCCGATCAACCAGAAGAGGAGGAAAAGCCCGATCGCGACGTCCGCCACGACGAAGTAGATGACCGGCTTTGCCTGGCCCAATCCGAACCAGCCCAACGCGGCGCCCCCGACAAACACCCCGACGACCAGCATCACCGCCATGGTCAGCAGGATGATGGAAAGAACCTTGCCGAAGCCGGAGCTCTTGCGCCACCGGTTCGCCCACAGCCGCCAGCGCAGCCAGAGCAGCGCGAGGAACTGCTCCTTGTTCACGCGGCACCCTCCAGCCAGTTCAGCTTCTGCGTCTCCATATGGTCGGAGCCGACCAGCGCGATGAACCGGTCCTCCAGCGAACCGCCCGCCGCCCGCAGGTTCTCCATCGAATCCTGGAAGACCAACCTGCCCTTCACGATGACGCCAACCTGCGTGCAAAGCCGTTCCACGATCTCCATCACGTGCGAGGTGAGGAAGACGGTCGAGCCGTGGTCGACGAAACGTTTGAGGACGTCCTTGATCTGCCGGGAGGCGACGGCGTCCACGCCCTCGAACGGTTCATCGAGGAACAACAGCTCGGGCTTCGGCAGCAACGCGGCCGCGAGCGAGAGTTTCTTCTTCATGCCGTGGGAATACTCCACGGTGAGCTTCGTCTCGGCCGTCGCGAGATCCATCACTTCCAGGAGCTCCTGCGACCGCTGCCGCACCACCTCCGCCGGCACGCCATACATCCGGCCGATGAAGGTCAGGTATTCGCGGGCCGTGAGGTTCTCAAAGAGCGCGAGATTCTCCGGCACGACGCCGATGCGGCGCTTCACTTCGCGTGCGGCTTTTGGATCGGCCAGATCCACGCCGAGCAACCGCATCGAACCGCCCGACGACGCCAGCAGACCCGTCAGCATTTTGATCGTGGTCGATTTGCCCGCGCCGTTCGGCCCGAGGAACCCGTAGAACTGGCCGGGCTTCACGCGGACATCGATGACGTCGACGGCGATAAACTGGTCGAAGGTCCGGGAGAGCTGGTGGGTTTCGATGGCGAATTCCATGGGCGAATAACTGCGCCAGTGGATACCCGAGCGCCGTTTTTGGCCATGGGATAAAAGACCGGTGATCGGCTCCTGCTGGCCCGGCAGGTCCAACCGGATTCCGGGGGACCGCCGGCGGTTCCGGCAGGCTGAAGATCGTTACAGTTCGTTCCAGGAGGTGATGACGAATCCCTGTCCTGGCCCCGACCGGCCCAGTGCTTCATCGTAGTGAAACGAGAAGTGTCCGTTCATGGAGATCGAATTCGCGATCACCGCGCCCACACAGTCATACTGGTTGTTTCCGCCGCCGCCGGCGCTGAAAGCGGCTTGAGGGGCGTAGATGGTCCCGGTGAACGAGGCGTTTCCACCGAGGGAGATGCTGGTGCAGGTGGGCAGCCCGTAGAGGCCGAATTTCAAGGCGCCGATGTTGGCGTTCATGATCCCGTTCCCTTGCAAACTGACGCTGTCCTTCACGTAGACTTTAAGGCTGGCTCCGGCCGCGATCTCGATCTGCGATTGGCCCGCCATTGAGAACGACCCCTTGATGTAGAGAATGGCGTCGCCCCGCACCAATACCTTGGCCTGCCCGCTCAGGCTCAGCGCGCTGAGCTGGTAGTTGCCCGTGTCCAGGACGTAGTCGTAGATCTGTAAGGCGACATTGGTCGTGTAGCTGTAGGCGGCCGCGATCCAGTTGGTCGCCGAGAAGAAGGTGTTGGTCGTGCTTTTGTTGCCCTTCACGGTCACGACTTTGTTCGAAAGCACGTAGGGTGATCCGATCGGATAGGAGGCGAGGTTGGTCGTCCAGATCCCTGTGACGGTATTGGTCGTCACCGGCACGAGCCAGGACGAGACATTGTTCGTCGAGGTAATGATATTCGTTTGGGACACGGTTCCTGGAATCGGGGCGAAGTAACCACCGGTAAACGGCTCCGTGACGTCCGGAAACTCCAGGTTCATGTCGTTGTTGTAGCGGCCTGCCTGGACGGTGCCCGAGTTAGCGCCGTCGTTCACCCAGGCCGCCGTGCCGACGGTTCCATTGTTCAAGGATCCAGTCGGACCCGTGCTGGCCGACCCGTAGACCTTGCCGCCTCCGAGGTTGAGATTGCCGCTGTTGGCGCCGATGGATCCGTTGTCCCTCGCTTTCGCTGCATCGTAGCGGCCTGCCGTGCTGTAGTTCGGGTCCAGCGAATCGAAGCTGTCCGTGAAGATGTTGCCGGTCCAGTTGATGTCCGACTTGGACACCATGCCGCGCGCGAACAGATTGTTTTGCTGGGTCGTCACCCGGATGGTCCGTTGGAGATAGACCTGGTTCAAACCCCCGACCATCCCTGCATTCGACGGTTCAGGGGCGTAGCCGGTGGCGAGGATCACCGGGCTCGTGGAGAGATTGGTGTCGAGGGTGACGATGAAAATACCATTGCCGACCGTTCTCTGCATTCTCCGTAGGCCGTTGGTCAGGCTCCAACCCGTGAAATTGGTGATGTTGCGGTTGTTCAACTGGGCCAGGGCCTCTTCGACTCCCGCTTCGGCGAGAGGAATGGCCGCATTCCATTGCATCGAGCGCAGCACGCTCCGGTTCTGGTTGCCGATGATCACAAGGTAGCCGCCAAGGCCCATCGCGATGATCGCCAGGGTGAGCACCGAGATCAGAAGGACGCTTCCGGCTTGGTTCCGAGCGCGCCGTGTTTCGGGGGAGGCGTTCATTGCTTGCGGATGACGATTTTGGCGGTCTGCACGCTTTCCGTGTTCACCTTCGACGCGAGGATCTGCCGGGAACAGGTCCACGTGACCTGCACCAGTTTTGCGTTGGTCACGGTCGCGGTTGAATACTGGTCGTAGGTGCCGCCGATGGGGTTTCTCTGGAAAATGCTGAAGGTGAGCGCGTCGCATTCCGTGAGCAGGACCGTGTTCGTCGATCCTTTGGTCTTGGTAAGCGTTTTGGCCACCCCGTCGTAGGCGTAGGTCAGGGACATGGCGTCCCAATCGGTGAAGACAAGCCGGTTGGTGGCGAAGCTGCTCAACTGTGTCGTCTGACGGATGTCCCGGGTCATCACGTCGAGCGCGTTGCGGCTCTTCCGGTCCAGCTCCAAGTAGTTGACCAGAGCGGCGAACGAACGCCCCGTGTAGCTCATCATCGTGGCCATCGATCCCATGACGATCATGCCGATGGCGATCGCCACGAGCATTTCAACGAGGGTGAAGCCCCGTCTGGGGCGATGCCTAGTAGATGTAGGTTTGGAGACCA
The DNA here is from genome assembly GCA_947476875.1 of Verrucomicrobiota bacterium. Classification (GTDB taxonomy): domain Bacteria; phylum Verrucomicrobiota; class Verrucomicrobiia; order Limisphaerales; family CANJSG01; genus CANJSG01. The sequence goes on from CANJSG010000002.1 coordinate 61,837, forward strand.
TTGCGGGCGACGAGAGTGGACATGGACCGGTTCCGGAGGACGCCGCTGGAGGTCCATGAAAGATCGACGGTTACAACGCGCAGATCGTTGCTGTAGGTCGGAGGGTTTGGGAGGTTGAAGGCGGCGATCGTGACTGCACCCGTGTAGAGCAGGCCACCTCCGTTGGTCGGACCGAAGTATGAGGAGATGAAGGTGGGCGGGACGAAGTTGTTGGAGGTGATCTGCTCGAACGTGTAGAGCCGGATCGTGTCCATTTTTTCCGCCAGGATCTGGGTGGAACGCAGGTTCTCGCGGGCCACTTGAACCACGGCGAAGCCCCACGAAATCCCGGCATAGAAGGCCACGGCCGACATGCCGAAGATGGCCATCGCGACCAGCACCTCCACCAAGGTGAAAGCCCCAGCGCCCGCTCTGTTCACTGGCTGATTTGATCGGATCTTCATGATGACACTACCTGTCAGGTCGGTAGTTTTTCATTTCTGCCTTAGAAGCATTTCTGGATCCACTTCGGACGGTGGATACGACCCGGCACCGGCATGCCTGAATAGAGGACGGCTTTGTGCTGATTGGCTTCCCCTGTTTTGGTTTCAGGCATCGTGCCTTTTTGAAACCACGATGCCGTCGTCCGGTAATCCGTTCCCATCGAAGCGCTCAAAGAAAAAGCCGGCGCGAGATTTGGCCAAATCGATGTCTTGGAGGAGTTCACCATCCAGGCTCCGCCTCCGCGGGCGGCGAGCTCAGGATCTCTCCGCTTTCGAACCGCTCCTGACCACGTGGTTCCGGCGCGTCATCCGGTGAACTCGTCCAGCTTGCGCCGGTCCTTCTTCGTGGGACGGCCGGAGCCTTTTGGGCGGAGGTTGAGCGGGCGGAAATTCGGATCGCTGCGCCGTATGAGTTCCTCCGGCGGAGTCAGGTCGTCCATGAACTGCGGGACGGCTGCTGCGCCGACCCGTTTGTCGACCATGCCCACCACGCGGACCTTGCGCCGGAATTCGACGGTCTGGACCTCGAGCAGGTCGCCGATGCGGACATCGCGGGCAGCTTTGGCCGGGGCGTCGTTCACCTTCACCTTGCCGCCGCGACAAGCTTCGGCCGCGAGGGAGCGGGTCTTGAAAAGGCGGACGGCCCAAAGCCATTTGTCGATGCGGACCCCGGCGTCGCTCATTCCTGGATGCGGTAGAGATGGGTCTTGGTGCGGACGAAGAGGGCGTTGCCGGAGACGGCCGGCGAACTCATCACGCCGTCGGCCAGGGTGTTCTCGGCGATCTTGGAGAAGGTTCCCCCGGTCGCAAGGACGATGCCCTTGCCCTCCTCGTTGAAGGCGTAGAGCCGGCCGTCGGCCACGATGGGTGACGCGGAATAGTTGCCGCCGATCCGTTCGCTCCAGATCTGCTCGCCCGTCTTGGCATTCCAGCAATTGGCCACGCCGCCGTCCTCGATGCCGAAGAGCCGTTCGCCGACCAGCGTGAGCGACGGCTTCTTGGGAGTGCCGCGTTTCGATTTCCATGCGACCTGGAGTTTCCCGCCTTCCGCAGAAGCGGCGTTGGCATCAAGCACCTCGCCCTTCTTGCCGGGCTTGATCGCGAGGGTCTGTCCTTGGGACCAGCCTGTCGGGACGTAGACAAGTCCGTTCCCGGTGACCGGCCTAGTTCCGCCCGAATGGCTGGTGCGTTCCTCCACGCGCCAGAGTTCCTCGCCGGTGCGCGGGTTGTAGGCGTAGAGCGCGTTGGCCCCTTGGCTGAGAAGCGTGGTCACGCCTTCCAGTTCAGCGATGTGGCAGGTGGCAAAAGCCTTCCTCATATCGCCCTCCATCTTGGGTTTGCCGTCGGGACCAAGGTCCTTGAAGTCGATGGAGCGGTCCTTGCGCCAGACGGTTTTGCCGGTGGCCTTGTCGAGCGCGACGATGAACTGGTGGTCGCTGCCGTCGCACTTCACGATGAGCAGATCCTGCCAGATAATGGGCGACGAGCCGGCGCCGCGGTAGTGGTTGCACTCGAAGTCGCGCCGTTCCCAGAGAACCTTGCCGGTCTTCGTATCGAGGCAGGCCGTGCCGGGCGCGCCGAAGGTGATGTAGACGCGGCCTTCCTCGATGGCGGGTGTGGGCGAGGCGTGGCTGTTGAACTTGTGGACGAACTGCGGCTTCTCCACTTCGAAGAGCTTCTGGTCGCGGATGACTTTCCCCGTCTCCTTGTCGAGGCAGACGGCGAAGAGTTCCCGGCCATCCTCCGGCGCAGTGGTCAGCCAGATCTGGTTTCCCCAGACGACGGGCGAGGACCAGGCCTTGCCGTGGATGGGGGTCTTCCATTTCACGTGGTTCGTTTCGCTCCACGTCGTCGGCAGCTGGGAGGCCGTGACGCCGTCCCCATGCGGGCCGCGGAACTCGGGCCAGTTGGTCTCGGGGGAAGCGGCCAAGGCGACGATGCTCGAGACCATTAGACTTGCGAGCATCACGGTGGGTTTCATGCGCTAGACCTTACCGAATCGCAGAAACGTGCAAACCCGGAATGCGCGGCGCGGTCCGGTAAGGCGAATCCTCGACTCAGCTTGCGATCGGTTTCTGCCGATAGCCGATCGAGTGTCAGAAAACAGTCCAGTGATCCGTCGCGCCACGGTTGATGATGCCATCCCGTGGATAGACCTGCTGATCGCCTCCCTTGGCGGGAACTACCTTGCCCGCGAGGTCTATGACCCTGTCTGGGCTGCGAACCAGTTTGCCGAGGAGTCGAACTGTGAGACCTGGGTCCTCGAAGCCAATGGCGTCCTGATCGGCAGCGTCACTTTTCTTCCGCCGAACTGGCCGTTGCAGAATCCGATCTGCAACCTCGGCCGCATCCTGCTCCGTCCCGAGGCTCATGCGACCGGAGCCGCCCGGGCCTTGCTCAGCCGAGTTGTGGCGGTGGCCGCCGAACGGGGGCAATCGTCGATCGCCCGGGTTTCCGCGTCCGACAACGCGCAGCAGCTCCTGCTCGAGCAGCTTGGTTTTGTCTGCTGTGGCTACCAGCCCTTCAAACATCTGCTGGAACACCGTTCCGGCTTTCTCTTCTATGTGCTGCCGTCGGCCCGAGTGCTCGGCATGCGCCAGCGTCTGAGCGGTTCCGTGCTCCAGGTGACGGAGCTGGCTTCGGCTGTTCTGGGGCTCATCGGCCTTCCCGCTCCCGAGCAGCTCCGCGATGGCGCGACCGGATATCCGCTGCGCGCCCCGGATCTTCGAACGGAAGAGATTTCTTTCGAGGACTACCAGTTCTGCAAGAGCCAGCTTCGACAGCAGAATCCTTTCCCCGAGGTCTCCGGAGGATTCCACCTCGGGCTCGGGCTCATGCGGGTCGAATCGAGCGGATCGATCCGCGCGCTCCTCGGACGGACCGGCGAACGCACGCTGGCCGGGCTGGCCTACAGCTTCGACGAGCAGGACCGGTGCATCCGCATCATCGACACCTTCTGCGCGGATGAAGTCGCCCTCGGATCCGTCTGCCAGATGCTGCTCAAGCTCTGCCAGGACCAGTTGCAGGCCACCTACGTCGAAGTCGACGTGCTCGCCAGCGCGCCCAGGTTGTTGAAGACCGCCGAACAGCTCGGGTTCGTGCCCGTGGCCTATTTGCCCGCGTTCTTCTCGAGAAACGGTGCGGTCGACGACGTCGTCAAGCTGGTGAAGCTGAACCTTCCCTACTCGTTCGAAGGCGGGGAGTTCACCCGCCAGGCCCGTTCGATCGCGGAACTGATCGACCGCAATTTCGACGAACAGAAGGTCGGAGTCGCCATCATCGGCCTGCTCCGCGGACTGGCCCTCTTCGCCGGTCTGGGCGACGGCGAGATCCGGAAGATGGCGCACCTCTTCGAGCAGCGGCTCTACCGCCCCGGCGAAGTGGTCTTCGCGAAAGGCGGCTGCGGCGACGAAGTCTTCGTCGTCATGCGCGGCAGCGTGGAGATCCGGCTCGATGAAAAGTCCCAGGCCGTCGCCACCATGACGGAGGGGAAGATCTTCGGTGAACTGGCCTTCCTCGACGGATCGCCCCGCATCGCCTGGACCGTCGCCGCGCAACCAAGCATCCTGTTGGTCATGCATCGCGACGCCTTCAACCAGCTCATCGCCCGCGAGCCGCACCTCGGCATGCTGGTCACCCGCAACATCGCCCTCGACCTCTCGCAGAAGCTCCGCCAGGCCAGCTCCGCCCTCAGCCGGCGATAACCTCGACGGCCTACCACGTCACCGGCACGCGGGTCTTCTGTCCGTTCCGGCTGTTGTAGAAGAGCTGGCGCTGCGACTGGCCGTATTCGTGGACGAGCTTCGTGATCTTCACGTCGTAGCAGCAGTATTCGGCGATCTCGGCCATCTTGCCCTCCTTCCACCAGCGGATGGCCTGCAAGCCTTCCGCCGTCTTCTCTACGCCGAGCGACGCGGTGGCGATGGAGTCGAGCGACACGCGGTGGCCCAGCGTCTTCTCCAGCTCCAGCATCATGTCGAGCGTGCGGACCTGCTCGAAGTCGAAGAAGTCGTTGTAGCCCTGGAGCACGACGTAATCGAAGCCCTTGTGGTTGAATCCCACCACCAGATCGGCGCGTTGCAACTCCTTGATCAGCTCCTGCACGCGGTTCTCGGGATAGATCAGGTAGTCGCCCCGGGCCGTGCTGTAGGTCACGCCC
>CANJSG010000003.1 GCA_947476875.1 Verrucomicrobiota bacterium
CACCAGCGCGCGCGGCGGGCGCTCGACGGCATCGACGCCATCCTGCACGTCGTCGATCCGACGAAAGAGATCGGCGAGGAGGAGGAGATGGTCGTCGCGGTTCTCGAAAGGGTTCCCCAGGCCAAGATCCTTTGCCTGAGCAAATCCGATTTGGACATCCGGCCGGCCTCCGACGCGTGGCGCGCCCGGGCCATTGGCTACAAGGCGGTCATCGAAGTCTCCGCCATCAACGGCCACGGCCTCGGAGACCTCGTCGCCGCGCTCATGAAGTGCATGCCGGTCGGCCAGGCGCTCTACCCGGAAAACGAAGTGACGAACACTTCGCGGGAGTTCGCCGCCGGCGAATTGATCCGTGAACAGATCTACCTGCGGATGGGCGACGAGATCCCCTACCGCACCCGTGTCGAGATCGGTTCCATCGAGGAACGGAAAACCAAGCTGGGCGAACCGCTCATCGCCATCCTCGCGACCATCCTCGTCGCCAGCGACCGCTACAAAGCCATGGTCATCGGCGCGGGTGGCCAGCGCATCCACCAGCTCAATTCCGATTCACGCAAGGAGCTCGAGCGCCACTTCGGCAAGAAGGTCTTCCTCGACTGCGACGTCATGGTCGACAAGACGATCCTCGAATGACCCCCCGACGAACATGCCCCGGCCGAAGACATCCATTCCCGCCGCCGCCGTCCGAGTAGGCTCCAGTCGGATCAACGGCCGCGGCATCTACGCCGCCGCTCCCCTGCCGGGCCGGCGCAAGCTCGGCGAGATCACCGGGTGCCTCGTCCAACTCCCGGGGGCGCGGAAGGCCATCGCCGATTCACCGAAGATCTACTTCGTCGAACTCGACGACCAATGGGCGCTCGACTGCTCGGACGGCGGTCCGTTCAAGCACCTGAACCACTCCTGCGAGCCCAACTGCTACCTCCGCATCAACCGTCAACGCCTCGAAGTCTACGCGTTGCGACCGATCGCGGCGGGAGCCGAACTGACCGTCGACTACGGCGTCACGCCCCATGCCGGCGGGATGGTGTGCCGTTGCGGAGCGAAGGGCTGCCGCCGGATTCTCTGATTGCTCCCCGTTTCCGGGCGGTTGACGCATCGCCCGCGCCTGCCAAGTTCGGGAGCGTGAATTGTCCGCTGATCTTCCCGGTTCGTCCGGCGCGCTGGCTCACCTGCCTCGCCGTCTTCTCAAGCTTCGTTCTCACCTCGTCGGCCCAGGAACTTCCCGTGAAGGAGCACACGCTCTCGAACGGCATGAAGATCCTGCTCGTGAAACGGGAAGGCGATCCGACCATCGCCGCAGGCTGGGTCGCCCATGTGGGGAGCGCCAACGAACGTCCCGGCATCACCGGCATCGCGCATCTCTTCGAACACATGATGTTCAAGGGCACGCCCACCATCGGCACCAAGGACGGCAAGAAGGACGCCGAGATCATGGTGGAACAGGAACGCGTCCGCGACCTGATGCGCGCCGAGGAGGCGAAGGTCCGCGCCGCCTGGCGCCGGGGCGACATCGACGATCCGGCGAAATACGACAACATGACGCCGCGTTGGCGTGAACTGGAGGCGGACTTCAAGAAGCTTATCCAGGCCCAGCGCGACGTCCTGGTGAAGAACGAATTCGACCGCCTCTACAGCGGCCAGGGCGCGTCCGGCATGAACGCCTTCACCACCGAGGACCTCACGGGCTATTTCATCGTCGTCCCGGCCAACAAGCTGGAGCTCTGGTGCTGGATGGAGTCCGAACGGCTACTGCGGCCCGTCTTCCGCGAGTTCTACGCCGAGCGCGACGTCGTCTTCGAAGAACGCCGCATGCGCGTCGAGTCCACTCCGTTGGGCAAGTTCGCCGAGAGCTTCAACTCGATGGTCTGGGAGTCGCATCCCTACGGCTGGCCGGTGATCGGCTGGCCTTCGGACATTCCGGCCATCTCGAAGAAGGACGCCGATGAATTCTACGCGCTCTACTACCAGCCGCAGAACTTGACCGCGATCCTGGTCGGCAGCTTCGAGACCGACGCGGCGATCGCCATGGCGGAGAAATACCTCGGCCGCATTCCGCGCGGTGCCCAGCCCGCGCCCGACGTGATCACGTTGGAAGTGAAGCAGCTCACCGAGAAACGCATGTATGCCGAGGCGGAAACCAATCCGCAGGTCGACATCGTCTGGCACACGGTTCCATTTCGGCACAAGGACTCCTATGCGCTCCAGGTCCTCTCGCAGCTTCTTTCCGGCCGCACCGGCCGCCTCTACAAGGGACTTGTGGTCGGGTCGAAGGTCGCCACCGAGGCCTACGGCCAGCAGCAGTCGCAGAAGTGGGCCGGCATCTTCAACGTCGGCGGCGAAGCGGCCGAAGGGAAAACCCCCGAGGAGGTCGAGACCGGGCTCTACGCCGAGCTTGAGAAGCTGAAGACCGAGGAGGTTCCCGACATGGAGCTGCAGAAGGTGAAGAACCAGTTCGCCGCCGCCGAATACCGCAAGCTCTCCGGCAACATGCCGATCCTCTACCAGCTCATCTTCAACGAAGGCCGGGGCTCCTGGTTGGAGATCAACGAAGCCGGGAAGAAACTCCAGGCGGTCACGGCAGCGGACGTGAAACGCGTCGCATCAACCTACCTCACGAAGGAGAACCGAACTGTCGCCATCTACACCCGCAAGGCCGGCACCAAGGTCGACGAGGATGCCGATCTCACCGGGCTCGAGCCGCAGCAGAAACCCGTCGTGAAGCAGTTCATGAACGCCATGGCGACGGTCAAGGACGTCGCCCAGCTCGAAGCGCAGAAGGCCCAGTTCGAGAGCCGCCTCAAGTCAGCGAACGACAAGACCAAACCCTTCGTCACGATCATGCTGAAGAAACTCCAGGCCCGGATCGACGAGCTGAAGGCGGGGAAGTGAATTGAGAACCTCGATCATCCAAGGAAAACAATGAAACTGCTCCCCCTCCTGTCGTCACTTCTGATTCTGACCAGATCGTTAAATGCAGAAACTTTTTATGGAACAACGTCCTCCACCAACCGGTTAATAGTGCCACTTGGGCAGGTTGCTTTATTTGACGGAGCCTACGGCACACAGAATGGCGAAGGTTTCTCCTTGGGCTCGATCACAACTGACGTCCAGACGAACTCATTCGTAACGTTCGTGAAAAAGAATAACCAGCCTGCGATTGCCGGCCCTGCGGAACTTGTCATTACGAACTCGGCTCTGATTGTGTTGAGCCGTATCGCATCGACCAACGTCGTAACTCGAATCTTCAATTCGCCATTTAAGTCAACGAATCTTGTAGTCTCGGTGCCGGCATCCAAAAGAATCAGACTCTTCCAACCGATCGCAGAAGTCTGGTCTCTATGGGCTGGGAATAATGTTCCTCAGTTCTATATCGGAGATCAAATTTCTCAACCACGGGGTCCGATCGTGGAGATGGATGGTCCCATCAGCATTTGGGTTACTCAAAATGGTGCGTTCGGAGGGACCTTGGTTTCCTATATTTTGATTGATCAAACTGCAATTCAAGGTCCGGCGGCAGCGCTTGAGACCTCTGCGCAGCGGACAGTTTGGATCGACAGGTCAAGCAACCTCACGAATTGGATTCCTTCCGCCCTCTTGCATCCCGAAGAAAGCGGAGCTGAATTCTACCGGCTTCGGATCCAGAAATAGCGATGCCGTCGTTGAACTTGGGTCGAACCGCCAAATCGCCCACACTCCTTCCATGAACGAGACCAAGACATCCGAAGAGCTGAAGGCCGAGTTCCTCCGCTGGAGGCAACTCGAAGCCGAAGAGCGGATGCAGTCGGTGCGCTTGGGCGAAAGCGGCGCATTGTCCTGGTCAGCGTCGCGCGAAACCTCCGATTTCGACCGGTCATCCCTTCTCTATGAAATCGAGCTGGAAGCTGATCGACGTTGAGGAAGTCATCAGGCTTTTCCCTGAGCAGGTGATCCTTTGCGGAGGACAGGCCGTAGCCTATTGGGCTTGGCGTTTCCGGCTCCAGGAGGTGGTCAGCAAGGACATCGATGTCGTGGCGGAACGCGGATTCATCCATCGCCTCCATAAGCTCAACGGCGGGTCGGTCTATTTCCCCGACGAGCGTGAGATGACCAATTTCCGGGGACGCGTCTCCTTCGCCTATCGCGACCAGATCCTCGACATCGAAGCGCTCCATGCCGTGCCGGGACTGGAGGACAACGCGGAGGACATATCCCTCCGGGTCGAGCTGCCTTCCGGCGGATCGATCCTCGTGCTGCACCCGGTCGCACTCTGCCAGTCCAAGCTCTACAACGTCCGCCATTTCAACCAGGCAAACCGCAACGATCTCGCGCATCTCAGGACCGCGATGAAGGCTGCAGCCCTCTGGCTTGGAGAACTCGCCGAAGCGGACGACGTCGAGGCAGTGTTCTTCATCAATCGCTGGTTTAGGACGGTGCGTGCCCGGGCCAACCTGCGTGTTCTCGTCGAACACGGCATCGATTGGACGGATCTCGTGCCGCTCCCCCAACTTCAGGCAGCAGCAGAAAAACACCCACGAATCGCTTCTTTCCTCCAGATTCAATGGCCGCGCATGAAGGACGAAATCCTTCGCCGCACGGCCGACCTCAGCTCCGAACCCGAAATACCGGAATCATGAAACCTTCCAGCCTGTTCATCCTTTTTGTGACCACCGTTGGCCTCATCGCCGCCGACATCCCGGACCGTCCGGAGAAGCTGAAGTTCCCGTCGCTGACCTTCACGCCGCCGAACCCGGCCGACTACCGCGTCCCGCTCAAGGCCGGCCCGGTCGCCTACGTCGTGCCCGACCGCGAACTGCCGTTGGTCAGCATCTCCATCACCGTCCGCACCGGCGGCTACGTCGTGCCCGAGGGCAAGGAAGGCCTCGAAGAACTCACCGGCTACCTCATCGCCCGGGGCGGCACGAAATCGAAAAAAGCCGAGGAGCTTGAAGAACGCCTCGCTTTCCTCGCGGCACAGCTCGGTTCATCCGTCGGCGAAACCCGCGGCAGCGTTTCGCTCAACCTCCTCTCCAAGGACCTCGACGAAGGCCTGTCCATCCTGCGCGAAGTCCTGACCCAGCCGCGTTTCCAGGACGACAAGCTCGCCCTGCGCAAGCAGCAGATGCTTCAAGCGATGAAGCAGCGCAACGACGAGTCCGAAGCCATCGAGGAGCGCGAAGCCTCGTTCCTGGCCTACGGAGAAAAGTTCTGGGCCAACCGCCAGACCACCGCCGCTTCCGTCGAGGCCGTGACGCGCGCCGACATCGAGGCGTTTCACAGGCGCTGGTTTCATCCGGGCAACTTCACCATCGCCGTCAACGGCGACTTCGAACGCGACGCCATGGTGGCGCGGCTGGAGAAGCTCCTCGCCGACTGGCCATCTCAAGGCGACAAGCCTCCGGCCGTTCCGACGGACACCCAGATGGCGTCGCCCGGCGTCTACATGGTCAACAAAGACGTCAACCAGGGCCGCGTCACCGTCATGCTCCCCGGCATCCTGCGCGAGGACCCCGACTTCATGCCCGCGCGCCTCATGAACTACATCCTCGGCGGCGGCGGCTTCACCTCGCGGCTGATGACCAGGATCCGTTCCGACGAGGGGCTGGCCTACTCGGCGGGTTCCAGCGTTCCCGGAGGCATCGACTATCCGTTGGCCGTCACGGCGTCGTTCCAGAGCAAGTCCCCCACCGTCGCCTACGCCACGGCGATCATCCTCGAGGAGTTGGCCACGGTGCGGAACCAACCGGTGAGCGACGAGGAGCTGAACTCCACGAAGAAATATTTCACCGAGGTCTTCCCTCGCACCTTCGCCAGCAAGGCCGCCGTGGCGGGAACGTTTGCCGACGATGAATTCACCGGCCGTTTCGCCAAACATCCCGACTTCTGGAAGACCTACCGCGACCGCCTCAACGCCGTGACCAAGGCCGACGTGCAGCGCGCCGCCCAGCGCCTGCTCAACACGAACAACCTCGTCGTTCTCGTTGTCGGCCAGAAGGACGAGGTCCTCAAGGGCCACCCGACGCACAAGGCCTCGCTCAAGGAGATCGGCCGTGGATCCGTCAGCGAGTTGCCCCTGCGCGACCCGCTCACCATGAAGCCGATCACCAGCGGTGAAGCGAAGCCGACGGAGAAGTGAGCGGTTGCGTCAGCCGACCGGTTTACGGCACGAGGCGGGCCCAGTAGAAACCCGAACCCGATACCGGCGGCGTGTTTGTGGACCGCGCAGTTCCGGAGAGAGCCGAGTTGGTAGCCAAGACCTCCCAAAACACCGGCTGGTTGAGACTGGGGGTCCGCTCAAGACGAGACCCAAAACCCGGAATTCCGGGAACCTCCCTGCGCGCTCGGCCGTCACCCACGAGCTGGGAAGTGCTGCAGTTTTAGGCCGGATCAGACGGTGCCAGATCCAGCGAGTCGACCGTTCCATAGTTGGAACTTCCTCCGCGCTGGAGGATGCCGCGGACGCGGTGAGAAGCCAGGCTGCCAGAAGAGCGCGCCGAAATCCTTCACCGGGGAACATGGCGCAGACTCGCGAACGGTTTCCCGGTTCGTCAGGCCAAAACTTCCCAAGCCTTTCGCCGCGCCCGCGTTTGCTCCGGCTCTTTCCGCCTGCCAGTTTGAAGGCCGATGTCCGCAGCCCAACATTCCGTCGTCGAAGTCACCGATCTTGCGAAGGCCTACGCGGGACGCGCGGTGTTGGACGGAGTGAGCTTCACCGTGGCCGCCGGCGAACGCGTGGCGCTGACGGGCCCATCCGGTTCCGGCAAGACCACGCTGCTCAACTGCCTCGGCGGCGTGGATCGCGCCGACTCCGGCAGCATACGGCTCGACGGCCAGGCGCTCGAATCGCTCTCCAGCGACGGCTTGGCCGCGCTGCGCCGTTCGCGCATCGGCACCATCTTCCAGTTCTTCCACCTCCTGCCGACCTTGAGCGCGGCGGAGAACATCGAGTTCCCGCTGCAGCTTCTCGGACTGCCCACCGCCGAACGCACCGAGCGCGTCCGCGCCTTGCTGGATCGCGTCCAGATCGCCCACCGCGCCGACGCCCGGCCGGCGCAGCTTTCCGGCGGCGAGATGCAACGCGTCGCCATCGCCCGCGCGCTCGTGCACCGGCCCGCGCTCATTCTCGCCGACGAACCGACGGGCAACCTCGACTCCGCCAATGGCGTCATCGTCCTCCAACTTCTCCGTGAATTGACGGACGAAACCCGCACCGCCCTCGTGCTCGTGACCCACAGCGAGGAGGCCGCCGCGATCTGCCATCGCCGCATCCATCTGCGCGACGGCCGGATGGTGGAGATGTAAGTGGAATCAAGGCCCGCCTTCTTGGCCAATTTCTCCTCGGCCAGATCTCGGGCTTCGCGGCGCTGGCGGACGTTCTGCACCAGGGCGGCGAGAACCGGGCCACGTTCCAGCATGACTCATAGTCCATGCGGAAACGGGCCGGAACTCCATGCCCGATCAGCCTGGTCCTGCGGGCCGACCCGACGTCACCGCAGCAGCGCCGAGTGCCGTTTGATCCAGAGCTCCGCTTCCTCGAAGGCGGGGCAGACGGCGGCGACTTCGCGCCAGAAGCGGGCGGAGTGGTTCATCTGCCGGACGTGCATGAGCTCGTGCAGGATGATGTAGTCGCGCACGGAGTCCGGCGTCTGGATGAGCCGCCAGTTGAGGGAGATGGTGCCGGTGCGGGAACACGATCCCCAGCGCGACCGCTGGTTGCGCACGCTCACACGGCGGATGGCCACGGCATGGAGCGCGGCGAGTTCGAGCACGCGCGGTGGAAGTTCGCAGGCGGCCCGCTTGCGGAGATGTTTCTCGATGGCCGGCCGCACGTCGCCGGCGGCATCGGTCACCCTGACGGATTGATCGGCGAAGCGGACAACCCGGCCGGACGCGTGTGCTTCGAGCAAAACCTGTTCGCCGCGGTAGTGGACGGTGCCACCGACGCGCCAGTCGGTCGGAAGAACGGGCCGGGCGGCGAGGCGGAGAAGCTGGCGTTCGAGCCACGCCGTCTGGCGTTCGGCGAAGCGCCGGCCCTCCGCGAGGGATCCGCGCCACGGCACGGTGACGCGGGCGGTGCCGTCGGTTTTCAGGCGCAGGATGTAGCGGCGGGCGCGTTGGCTGCGGGTGAACGTGACGGGCACGGCCTGGCCGCCGACCAAAAGGACATCGCCTGCGGCTGCGGGCTCGGGAACGGACTTGCGGCGGGGGAGGAACTGGAGGTCCGGCTGCATCGCCGGATCACTGGAAGAGCTGGGGCGCGCGCAGGCGGAACGTGACGCGACCGTCGTCCGCCCTCTCGGGCGAACGGACGACGACGGACGCGGATTCGACGCCGGCCAACAGGGTGACTCCGCCGCCGAACGAGACGAGGGATGCGAGGCGGGTCTTCATGAGGCGGCCGTGGGCGACGGCACTGTCAGTCGAGTTTGCGGACCCAGATGTTGCGGTAGCGGACGGGGTTGCCGTGGTTCTGGAGCATCAACGGTCCGGTGGGCGAGGCGCCGGTGAACTTGGCGGAGGTGGTGGCATCGCCCTTCACGGGAATGTGGTCCTGGGTGAGCACGCCGTTGTGCAACACGGTGAACGAGCCGGGTGCGACCTTGCCGTCGGCGTCGGGCTTGGGCGGGTGGAAGACGATGTCGTAGGTCTGCCATTCGCCGGGCTTGCGGCTGGCGTTCACGAGGGGCGCGCTGTTCAGGTAGAACGCGGAGGCCTGGCCGTTGGGGTAGGTCTTGTTGTTGTAGGAATCGAGCACCTGGATCTCGTAGCGGCCCTGGAAGTAGACGCCGCTGTTGCCGCGGCCCTGGCCTTCGCCCTTCACCTCGGCGGGCGTGGCCCATTCGATGTGCAGCTGGATGGCGCCGAACTCCTGCTTGGTCAGGATGCCCTTCACGGCGACTTCGGCGTAGCCGTTCTCGATCTTCCACTTCGGCTCGCTGCCGTCCTCGCTCTTCCAGTTGGAGAGGTCCTTGCCGTCGAAGAGCACGATCGCGTCGGACGGGGGCGCACCGGCGGTGCCGGGCGTGATCACGGTGGGCTCCGGCTGCTTGGCGGCGGGCGCGGCGGCAAAGGAGATGGCGGCCAGCGACACAAGCGCGAGGCCGGCGAGGGTATGGGGCAATGTTTTCATGATGGGACGGGATTCGAGGGACGTGATGCGATCTTTCCTCAAAGGCTTGTCCGGTCAAGCGCGCGCTGCCCGTCGCCGTCAGACGCGTTCCAGTTTGATCGGATGGGTTTTTCCCGAGGCGAACTGCGCGACGTAGAGACCGCCTTCGGAATCGACCGCGAGGTCGTGCGGGTGGCGGAAGACTTCTTCCTTGTGCGCCATGGGCCGGAGCTTGCCGGAATCATCGTAGCCCGGCGCAGTGCCGGCGATGTTCGAGACGACACGCAGCGAGCGGTCGAGCACCGAGATGAAGCCGCGGCAGTCGCGGTCCTTGGGCCAGTTGTCGCCGAGGTGCGCGACGAAGTAGTGGTCTTTCACACGGCGGATCTGGCGCGGGTTTCCACCGGGCAGTTCGACTTGGCCGAGCTTCTTGCCATCGGTCGACAATCGCAGGAGGTGTTGTTGGTCGCTCATGGCGATGAGCAGCGTGTCTTCCCCGGACGCCGTGCGGTCGATCATGCCTCCGTGCGGTCCCCAGTGGACGATGCCGCCTTCCGCGCCGCCGAAAATGCGGACAAATTTTCCGTCCGGCCCGTAGTGCAGGATGTAGTCGCGCCCGTAGCCATCGAGGACGAAGAACCCGCCGTCCGGCAGATGCAGCGTCCAGGAAGGTTTGTAGTCGGTTTCTTTGGGATACTTGCCGGTGTCCTTGGGCAACGGCCATTCGTCGAGAAGGGTGCCGTCGAGCGTGGCCTTGACGACGAGGTGGCGATTCAGATCGGTGATGAAGAGAACTTCGCGCGCGCCTTCGGTGACAAGCGAGAGGCCGTGCGCGCCGGGGAAAGCGGTGCCCCACTTGTGCACGAGCCGGCCCTTGCGGTCGTAGACGATGACGTTGTTCTTCGTTTCGTTCGTCAGCAGGACGATGTGGCCTTCGCGGTCGATGGCGAGGCCGTGGCAATCGTTGACCGGCGTGCCTTCGCCGAGATCGCCCCAGCCGGGCACGACGCGGTAACGGAATTCTCCCTGACCGAGCACGGGACTTTCCGCCGCTCGGACATGCGGGAACGAGAGGGTCGCCGTGGCGGCGGTCATCACGCTGCGACGGAGGAACGAGCGGCGGGAAAGGGTCTTCATGGCTGGTGGGAACGGTCTACCAAGCGCTGTCGTCCAGCACAACGTCCCGCCCGCTGGATTTGCGGCTCGTCTCCCGACTCGGGCAAAGCCACCTTCACGCATCCGCCCCGTCACCATTTCCATGAGACCCCTGCTCATCAGTTCGATCTGCCTCGCCTTGGCTCCGCTCTCCCACGCGGCCGATGGCTTCAAGGCCTTCAGCTTCCGCGCGATTCCTGGAGGCGCGGCGACCGCTGTCCGCCCGGACGCGGTCTACTCCGAAGCGTCCGGGTTTGGCTTCGAGCCTGCGACCGCAGGATCTGCGGACGGCTCCGCGAACTTCACCAGCAACCCGAAGCCGTTCCTGTTTTCGGTGGCGCTGCCCGAGGGAAACTACCACGTAGACGTGACGTTCGGCGACGCGGCCGATGCGTCCGTCACCACGGTGAAGGCCGAGTGCCGGCGCCTGATGCTGGAGAACGTCGCCGTGGCCAAGGGCGCTTCGATCACGCGGAGCTTCACGGTCAACATCCGCACCCCGGCCATCGCCGGCGGTGATCCCGTGAAACTCAAGCCGCGCGAGAAGGATTCCCTCCATTGGGACAATCGCCTGACGCTGGAATTCAGCGGTGCCCGGCCCGCCGTCCAGTCGCTCACCATTGCGCCCGCGACGAACGCGGTGACGCTTTTCCTTCTCGGCGATTCCACGGTCACCGACCAGCCGCGCGAGCCCTTCAACAGCTGGGGCCAGATGCTGACGCAGTTCTTCAAGCCGGGACTGGCCGTGGCCAACTACGCCGAGTCCGGCGAATCACTCCGCAGTTCGCGCGGCGCCCGGCGCCTCGCAAAGGTCCTCAGCGTGATCCGCCCGGGCGACGTCGCCTTCATCCAATTCGGCCACAACGATCAGAAGGAAAAAGGCGAAGGCATCGGCGCATTCACCAGCTACAAGACGGACCTCAAACACTACGTGGCCGAACTCCGCAAACGCGGCGGCCAACCTGTGCCGGTCACTTCCGTGCAACGCCGGAACTTCAACGCCGAAGGCCGCATCGTCAGCAATCTGGGCGACTACCCGGAAGCCGTCCGGCAAGTGGCGCGCGAGGAGTCGGTGCCGTTGATCGACCTGCACGCCATGAGCAAGCCGCTCTATGAAGCATTGGAGGCGCACGGAAAGGACTATTCCAAGAAGGCCTTCGCGCCCGGTGACAACACGCACCACAACAACTACGGCAGTTACCAGCTCGCCAAATGCATCGTCGAAGGGATCAAGGCGGCGAAGCTCGACGTGGCCAAATTCCTCGTCGACGACTTCGCGGCCTTCGATCCCGCCAAGCCCGATCCGGTGGATGGGTTCAAGGTTCCCACCAGTCCAGTGGCAACGGCCTTGAAACTGGATGGAAACTGATAGAGTCCGCCCATGAAACATTCACTTCCTCACATCGTCGCGCTGCTGGCTCTGCTGGTTTTGCCGGCGGCGTTTGCGGCCCCGCCCACACCGGTCGAAGTCCACGGTGCGCTCCGCGTCGAAGGCAACCGCATCGTCGGGCGCGATGGAAAACCCGCCGTGCTCAAGGGCATGTCGTTCTTCTGGAGCCAATGGCAGGGCCAGTTCTACAACAGCAACGTCGTCCATTGGCTGCGCGACGACTGGAACTGCTCGGTCGTCCGCGCCGCCGTCGGCGTCTCATCCGACGGCGTGCTCGGCAACCGCGAACGTGAAACCGCCAAGGCCAAGGCCGTCATTCAGGCGGCCGTCGACCGCGGCATGTATGTCATCGTCGACTGGCACGATCACAACGCCCACCAGCATCAGGCCGAGGCCATCGCGTTCTTCGAGGACATCGCCCGCACCTACGGCAAGCTGCCGAACATCATCTACGAACCCTGGAACGAGCCCTTGAAGGACCACGATTGGAGCACGGTGATCAAGCCCTACCACGAAGCCGTCGTGGCCAGGATCCGCGCCATCGACCCCGACAATCTCATCGTCCTCGGCACCCAGACGTGGTCGCAGGAAGTGGACAAGGCGTCCCGTGACCCGGTGAAGGGCACCAACCTCGCCTACACGCTCCATTTCTACGCCGGCACCCACCGGGAATCCCTCCGCCAGAAAACCCGGACCGCGCTGGCCAATGGCGCGGCCATCTTTGTGACCGAATGGGGCACCGGCGAAGCCAACGGCGCGGGCAAGCTCGATCAAAACGAGACGCGTCTTTGGTGGCAGTTCATGGATCAAAACCGGCTCAGCTGATGCAACTGGTCGATCGCCGACAAAAACGAAACCACCGCCGCGCTCCTTCCCAAGGCCAACCCGCTCGGCCGCTGGCCAACCAACGAGATCAGCCTCTCCGGCCTGCTTGTGCGCGGCGAACTGAAGCGCGGTATCCCGGACCGGGCCACTCCATGAGTGTATTCACGCTTGGTTTCTCGGTTCGTCGCTCGAGGCTCTAAGTTTGGCCTTTGGCCTTCGCGCTTCGTCATTCCCCAACGCATCGGTTGCCGCAGGACCGTCTGGCCTGTATCGGTCCGTCGCTGACAAACCACCCGACATCTTCCGGCCCGGAAAACTCCGGACGCGGCGCCATCCTTTGGCTGCTGCTCCGGCGTTTCAGTCTGCGGCATTGGAAGGAGGCGCCGTGGCAGTCCGGCCTGCTCGTCCTCATCCTCGCGCTCGGCGTCGCCGTCTACTTCTCCATCCGCCTCGCCAACCGCGCGGTCCTCGCCAGCTTCCGCAACTTCACCGACCTCATCACCGAGCAGAGCGACTGGATCCTGAAAAGCCCGGCCGGCGAATTGAACGATACGATCCTGCCCGAGCTGCGGCGCGCGCTCGGGTCCGAACCGGTCCACCTCGTTCCCATCGCCGAGACCACCGCCACCGAACCGCCGTCCTCGCCCGATGAACCCATCGGCCAGCGGCGCACGTATCAGATCCTCGGCGTCGACCTCATCGGCATCCAGAACGTGCGCTCGGCCGCGAAGTCCTCCGTGACGTCCGCCACCGCGCAGCGTTCTTGGTTCAATCAATCCGCCGCATCGCCCGGCTCGGTGACCAACCGGTTCTGGGAACTCTTCAACCATCCGCGCGCCGTCTTCATCAGCGAAGCCCTGGCCCGCGAGAAGGCGTTGCAGGTCGGCGGTTCGTTCGCCGTGCTCGTGAACGAAGCCGTCATCCGCCTCGAAGTCGCCGGCGTCATTCCCGAAAGCCCGGAGCGTCCCGCCGCGCCGGTGTCGATGCTCGTGATGAATCTTCCGGCGTTGCAGGCCTTGTCCGGGCGGGCGGACCGGATCGACCGTGTGGAGTTCATCCTGGAACCCGGCGGCGACCTCGATGCACGCCGCGCCGACGTGAAGCGCCTTCTCGACGAAGCGTCGCAGAGCCGTTGGCGCATCGAATCGCCCACGCAACGGCGTGAGAGCGGCGAGATGATGACGCGCGCGTTCCGGCTCAATCTCACCATCCTTTCGCTCATCGCGCTGCTCGTCGGCCTTTACCTGATCTTCCAGGCGCTCGACGGCGCGGTCATCCGGCGGCGCGACGAGATCGGCATCCTGCGTTCGCTCGGCGTGGAGGAAGGGCTCATCCGCCAGGCGTGGCTCCTGGAGGCGGCGGCGCTGGGATTGGTCGGGGGAATCTTCGGCGCGGCGCTCGGCTGGGTCGGCGCGCAGGTCGCGGTGCGCGTCGTCGGGCAGACGGTCAACGCGCTCTACCACGCGACCTCCGCCCAATCGGCCGCGCTCACGCCCTCGGAACTGCTGCTCGCCGTCGCGCTCGCGGTGGTGGCCGGCGTTCTCGCCGGACTCGCTCCCGCGCAATCCGCCGCCACCACACCACCCGCTCAGCTGCTCGTGCGCGGCGGATTGCCCGCGCCCGGGCCGTGGGTGTTGCGCAGCCGATCGTTGGCGTTCGCTCTCGCGTTCATCGGGGTTGCGTTGGCGCTGCTGCCGCCGCTGCGTTTCGAGGGCGGGATTCGTTTTCCGCTGGGCGGTTATGGCGCGGCGCTGTGCTGGATCTTCAGCGGCGGCATCTTCGCGGGAGAATTGTTGCACCTCGTCTCGCGATGGTTGAGCGGCGGCAAGGCAGGTCGAGTCGCGCTGCGACTCGACGGGCAGCCGCAGCGCGGCTGGCCCCACCCCGAAGGCTCGACCGGAGCCTTCGCCCTCCCTTCTCGATTCGACCTTGGTTCGCGCTCACCGCTTCTGCGCCTCGCCATCTCGCAGGTGCGTCCGCCGACGGGCCGGCATCGGCTGGCGGCGGCGAGCCTGTGCTGCGCGGTGGCCATGACGGCCGGCATGGCCATCCTTGTCGGCAGTTTCAGCACGACGATGCGTGGTTGGATCGAGCGGACCTTCGAGGCCGATCTCTACATGTCCAGCGCCGGCGCGCAGAGCGCGTCGACCGACAACCGCATCTCCACCACCGTCTGGAAGAAGATCGTCGACCGCCCCGACGTCCTCGCGGCGAATGTCATCCAGGCCGGCGAAATTCGCCTGCCCGGTGGCCCGACCATGCTCGTCGGGGCCAGCATGGAGTTCGCCCAAAGCCACGCGCATCTCGCCTGGCAGAACCAGCCGTCGCCCGAAGACTTCGCCGCCGCCGTTCGGGGCGAGGTTGTCTTCGTCAGCGAGAGCTTCACGGAACGTTTCCAAAAGAAAGCCGGTGACACGCTCGAACTGCCGACGCCCTCCGGCCTGAAGCCCGTCCGCATCGCCGCCGTCTTCGCCGACTACGGCAACGAACGCGGCTCCATCGTGACCGAGCGCCTGCGGATGACCGAATGGTTCGACGATGAACTCGCCAGCAGCATCATTCTCAAGCTGAAGCCCGGCGTGGAACCCGACCGCGTCCGCAGTGAACTCGTCGGTGAAAACCCGGGCCTCTCCGTCTTCACGAACAGCCACATCCGCCGCGAGATTCTGCGCATCTTCCGCCAGACCTTCTCGATCACCTACGCGCTGGAGTTCATCGGCGTGACCGTTGCCGTCATCGGCCTCGCCATGACGCTCGCCAGCCTGCTGCTGCAACGCCGCAACGAACTGACAACCCTGCGTGCGCTCGGCATGACACATCCCGAGATCGCTCGGGCCATGGCGGTGGAAGGATTGCTGACCGCGTCCGCCGGACTCGCCGCCGGACTGGTCACGAGTCTCGCGCTGGGATGGCTCCTGATCTTCGTCATCAACAAACAGACCTTCGGCTGGACGCTCCAGGCCGATCTGCCGCTGCTCGAACTGGCCGCGCTCGGCGCGCTGGTGTTGGCGGCCGGAAGCGGAGTTGGACTTCTGGTGGGACGCTGGGGCGCGGCGTTGCCGGCGGATCGGGAGGAGTGATTGGGAGGACCATGAACATTCAACATCGAACATCAAACACCTGTTGGTTGTTCCCACTCCTTCTCTTCCTCGTTCTCCCGCTCGCGTCCTCGGCGGCAATTCCACTGACCACATCCGATGGCTTCGCCGTGCCCCAGCCGGGCCGGAAGTTCGTCTTCCCGCGCGATCACGGCAGCCATCCCGAGTTCAAGATCGAGTGGTGGTATGTCACCGGGCATCTCTTCGCGAAGGACGGACGCCGCTTCGGTTATCAGGCGACTTTCTTCCGGCGTTCCGCGCCGCGCCGCGCCACAAACGAGCCCAACACGGACCAGCTCTACCTCGCGCACATGGCGTTGCTCGACGAACGTTCGGGGAAGTTCCTCCACCAGGAACGCATCAACCGCGCCGGCTGGGATGCGGGTTCGGCGACCAACGGCCTCGACGTGTTCAACGGCCCGTGGCGCCTGACGATGCCCGATCCAAAGTCCGAGACGATGACGCTCGCCGGTGGCGTCCGGGCCGAAACGGCGTTCTCACTGACGCTGAAACCGACCAAGCCGCTCGTGGTTTTCGGGATTGATGCGGTTTCCAGAAAGGGCGCGGATCCCACGGCCGCGAGCCATTACCTGACGTTCACGCGGCTGGAGACGACCGGCACGCTGCGGCTCGGCGCGGAGACGATCGCCGTCACGGGGCTCTCGTGGATGGACCACGAGATCAGCTCCAGCCAACTCGACGGCGCGCAGGTCGGCTGGGATTGGACGGCGGTGCAGTTCGACGACGGGACCGAGCTGATGATCTACGTCCTGCGGCGGAAGGACGGTTCCATCGACCGCTTCTCCACGTTGGCCCATGTCGACCGCGAAGGCCGCGTGAAACAGGTTCCGGCGGACCAGTTCGGCTGGAAGCCGGCGGGTCAATGGAAGAGCCCGGCGACCGGCGGCGTGTATCCGGCCGGCATCGAGATCCGCGTGCCGGAAGGATACGGACCCGAGCGCGTGCTCCGGCTCGAACCGCTCGCCGCCGCGCAGGAACTCACGGGCGACTTGGGAGGAATCTCGTATTGGGAAGGCGCCTGCCGCGTGCGCAACACGGCTGGCAAGGTGGTCGGCTCCGCCTTCCTGGAGCTTACTGGCTACAGCGACGGCCTAGCGGATCGGATGAGGTAAATGGCCGTCTGAAACGGATGCTGGAGCGGCGGACAGCACCTGATACGTTGTCGCGACGTTATGTCCGAAACCGCCGCCCTTCCCGCCTTGCCCATCACCGCTCCGGGCCGCCCATTGCCCGAGCTGCTCGCGCCCGCGGGCGACTGGGAATGCGTCCGCGCGGCCGTTGAGAACGGCGCCGACGCGGTCTACTTCGGCCTTGATCGCTTCAACGCCCGCATGCGCGCGAAGAACTTCACCGAGGCCGATCTGCCGGAGCTGATGGCCTTCCTGCATCGACGCGGTGTGCGCGGCTACGTGACCTTCAACACGCTGGTCTTCGCCAACGAACTGGCAGACGCCGAAGAGTATCTCCGTTCCGTCATCGCCGCCGGAGTCGATGCCGCCATCGTCCAGGACGTCGGCATCTGCCGGCTCATCCGCCGGATCTCGCCGGACTTTCCGATCCACGCTTCGACGCAGATGACGATCACCAGCGTGGCCGGCGTCGAGTTCGCGCGTGAACTGGGCTGCAACCTCGCCGTGCTCGCCCGTGAATGTTCGATCAAGGAAATCGAAGCCATGCGCGAGGCGCTCGCGAATGACGAGGCGCGAGAGGCAAAGGCCGAAGGTGCTGAGACCGATTCGTCATCAGGCCTTAGTCATTCGTCATTTCCTCTGGAGGTCTTCGTCCACGGCGCGCTCTGCGTCGCCTACTCCGGCCAGTGCCTCACCAGCGAATCGCTCGGCGGCCGTTCCGCAAATCGCGGCGAATGCGCCCAGGCCTGCCGCATGCCCTACGACCTGATCAGCGACGGCCGGAAGATCGAGCTGGGCGACCGGCGTTATCTTCTCAGCCCGCAGGATCTCGCCGGACTCGAAGTCCTGCCCGATCTCGTCAAAGCCGGCGTCAGCTCACTCAAGATCGAAGGCCGTCTCAAGGCGCCCGAATACGTCGCCAGCATCACGCGCGTCTACCGCAAGGCGCTGGATGCGCTGCGTGACGCCTCGATCCCGGATGACTCCAAGCCCGCCGGGCCGACCGAACGCTACGAACTGGAGATGGCCTTCTCCCGTGGCCTCTACACCGGCTGGTTTCGCGGCATCAACAACCAGGAACTCGTCCACGCGCGCTTCGGAAAAAAACGCGGTGTGTATCTCGGCGAAGTCTCGCAGGTGCAGGGCAACCGCGTCGGCCTCCGCCTCGAAGCCCCGCTCAAGCTCGGTGACGGCGTCGTCTTCGATGCCGGCCGGCCGGATTGGGTGGAGGAAGGCGGCTCCATCTATCACATCGAACCCGACCGCGAAGTCACCTGGCTCGCCTTCGGCCATGACGCGATCGACTTCAGCCGCGTCCGGCCGGGGAATCTTCTCTGGAAAACGAAGGACCCGGAACTCGACCGCAAACTCCGCCAGACTTTCGAGGGCGACCAGATCCGCCAGCCGCGCTCCATCACCATCGAAGTCCACGGCGCCGTCGGCACGCCGCTCACGCTCATCCTGCGCGATGAACTGGGCAACGTGGTCGAAGCCGCGTCCACCATCCTGCTGGCCACGGCGGAGAAACAGCCGCTGACCACCCAGCGTTTGAGCGAACAGCTTGGCCGCCTTGGCGGAACGCCCTTCAAGCTCGGAGAGTTCCGCAACAAGCTTGAAGGCGACGTCATCCTGCCCGTCAGCGAATTGAACCGCATCCGCCGCGACGCCGCCCAACGTCTCGACGCCCTGCGCGCCGCGCCCAAGCGGTGGACGATGAACGAAAGCACCGCATCCGGCATCGAGTTGCCCGATCCCGGCTCCCAGATCCCGGATTCCAGATCGACGGCTCCGGAGCTCATCGTCCTCGTGCGTTCGCTCGTGCAGCTCGATGCGGCGCTCCAGTGCGGAGTGAAGACGATCTACTGCGAGTTCGAGGATCCGAAGAAATACCGCACCGCCGTCACCAACTTCCACACCGCGCGCGGTTGTTCCGTCAGCGACGCGACGATCTGGGTCGCACCGCCGCGCATCTACAAGCACGGCGAGGAATGGATCCTCAAGCAGGTCCGCTCCAGCGAGGCCGACGGGTATCTCATCCGCAACCACGAGCATCTCCGCCATTTCGCCGACTGCCGCCGCATCGGAGATTTCTCGCTGAACGTCGCCAACCCGCTCACCGCCGAATACCTGCTCCAACGCTACGGCCTTGAGCGGCTCACCGCGTCCTACGACCTCAACATCACCCAGCTCGAAGCCCTCCTCTCCAGCGCGCCGCCCGACTGGTTCGAGGTCACCATCCACCAGCACATGCCCATGTTCCACATGGAGCACTGCGTCTTCTGCAGCTTCCTCTCCAAGGGCACGGACTACCGCGACTGCGGCCGTCCCTGCGACAAACACGAGGTGCGCCTCAAGGACCGTGTGGGCCAGGAACACGCGCTCAAGGCCGACGCCGGCTGCCGCAACACCGTCTTCAACGCCCGCGCGCAGACCGGCGCGGAATACACCGACAAGCTGCTCCAGCTCGGCCTGAAGAAATTCCGCATCGAGTTCGTGTCCGAGTCGGCGGGCGAAGTGGTGAAGACCATCACGCAGTATCGCAGCCTCCTGCGTGGCGAAACCTCCGGCGCCGATCTCTGGCGCGAGCTGAAGCTGATCAACCAGCTCGGCGTGACGCGCGGCACCATCGAGAAGGCCTGAGCCGTCAGTTCGGCAGCCAGATGCGGCCGATCACGGAGAGTATTCGTGTTTGTCGGCGGCCGGTGATGGTCCACAGTGTCGCCGTAGACACATGCAACTCTCCGACGAACAGAAACAGAAGGTGGCCGCCTGGTTGGCCGACGGCCTCTCGATCTCCGACATCCAGAAGAAGCTGGGCACCGACTTCGGCGTCTCGATGACCTACATGGAGGTCCGCTTCCTCATCGGCGACCTCAAGCTCCAGATCGTCGACAAGCCGGCCGAGCACACCCCAATCCTCGGCGCCAATCCCGCCGAGCCTGCGCCCACGCCCGCTCTGGCTCCCATGCCGCCCGGTGCCGCCGCCGATCCCGGTGCGCTGCCCGAAGAGGCCATGCCGCCGATGACGGGCAACGTGAAGGTCTCCGTGGATTCCATCACCAAACCCGGCGCGCTCGTCAGCGGCCAGGTCTCTTTCAGCGACGGCAACACGGCCGCGTGGCATCTCGACCAGGCCGGCCGGCTCGGCCTTGTCACCAAAGTCGCGGGCTATCGTCCGCCACAGGCGGAGATCATCGAGTTCCAGGCCGCGCTCCAGGACGAGTTGGCGAAGCTCGGATATTGAGCACACCCGGGCTCTCCGCCAAACGGGCGCCTGAAATCGGGGTCCGGAACAACCTTGTGCCAGGCGCCCTTGTGTCGTCGTGACCGTCATTGAAGCCATCCAGCAGGGTTCCGCGCGTTTAGAGAACGCGGGTGTGGAATCACCGCGCCTCAACGCCGAATTGCTCGTCGGCGACGTGCTGCGGATTCATCGGCTGTCGCTTGTTCTGGATTCGCGTCGCGAACTGACGACTGAACAATTCCTCGCTCTCGAAGAGCACCTGCGCCGCCGCGAAGCGCGCGAACCGGTCCAGCACATCCTAGGCACCGCCGAATTCTACGGGCGCGAGTTCCGCGTGAACCGCCACGTCCTCGTGCCACGTCCGGAAACGGAGCTGCTGGCGGAGTGGACGCTGCAAACGCTCGCCGCTTCATCTGTGGAAGCGCCGTGCCTCCTCGACTTCGGCACCGGTAGCGGCTGTCTCGCGATCACGCTGGCCTTGGAACAAAGCACCGCTTCGGTTCACGCGGTCGACATTTCGGCGGAGGCGTTGGCCGTGGCGAAGGTGAACGCGTCGGCGCTCAAAGCACCGGTGACCTTCCACCTTGGCGACGGCTTCGCCGCGTTGCCGGGCGGCTTGCAGTTCGACGGCATCGTGAGCAACCCGCCCTACATCCCGTCGCGGGAGATCGCCGGGCTCGATCCCGAAGTGCGTGACCACGATCCGCTCCTCGCGTTGGACGGCGGTGCGGAGGGCTTGGAATTCTATCGCCGACTGGCCACTGAAGCCCCCGCGTGGCTGAAGCCCGGAGGCTGGTTGGCCTTGGAATTTGGCGACGGCCAAGCGGCTGATCTCCTGAGGATTTTCGGCGGCGCTCCTTGGCGCGGAGCCGAAGTGCGGAAGGACGACACCGGCCGTGAACGGATGCTGCGGATTTTCGTGGCTGGCTAGGGGGTCTTCAAGCCATCAGGAAAGGTTCGAAGTGGTAGGGCGAAGGCTCCCGCCGAGCCGCCTTGTAGCTCGCGAAGATCGGCCAGGCTATTCCGGGGAACCCACGGCCGTGCGTCGCCGTCCAGGTCCAGCAGCATCCCGCCATGACCCCGCTTGAAACCAGCTCTTCCTCCGCCAGCTGTTCGAACGGGCCCAGGGCCTGGATGCGGTCCTGATGGTCGAAGAGGCGGATGCGTTGTTCGGCAAACGGACCGGCGTGCATGGTTCCCAGGACCGCTAGGCCAATCTGGGGGTCCCCTGCATCCTCATCGGGCGTTTCTCCGAGCGGTTCGGCGTCGCGGTGAAAATGAAAAAGGCCCGCCGGACGAGCCGGACGGGCCTATGAAAAGGAAACGGATCAGGCGGAGACGAGCTTGCCGTCGTGCGGCTGGACGTTCGGGACCGCGGGACCGGTGGCCTGGGCGAACTTCACCTTGGACCGCAGGATCAGCGTGCCGAGAAGCAGGTCGGCGAGAGGAAACACGACGTTGAAGTTCTTGTGCATGTAGCGGTGGTGCAGGAGGTGGTGCCCGTTCAGCCGGAAGAAGATTCCCGACCGCTCGATGGAGCGTTTCTTGGGCAGATGCATGCACCAGTGGATGTATTCGTAGGTGCCATAGTAGGCGACGAACGCGATGCCAGCCCCGAGGAGGAGCCACCAATGGCTGATGAAGGCGCAAAGGGCGACGAAGGGCAGCATGCAGGTCACGACAAGGACCGGGCCGTTCCACCACGCCATGGGGATGGTCCTCTTGTCCTTTTCATTGATGAGGTGGTAGCTGTGGTCCGCCTTGAAGGTCTGGTGGTGGACGACGGCGTGCGCCTGGAAGGCGTAGTCGAACTTACCGACCGGGCGGTGCATGAAGTATTTGTGGAGTGTCCACTCGTAGAACGAGGCGAACACGATGGCCGAACCGAAACCGACGGCGGCCCAGGATAGGATTTCTTGCATCTGTTGTTTTCTAGGACCCGACAACGGACGTCGGGTATAAGGCTGGAAATTGGCCCACAAAGGGCCTCGGAGGAAGCGATTTTTTGGTTCTCTTGGACCCTTTTTAGGCGGCCTTCTTTTGTCGTTAAGACCATCAAAACCGGGTTCCCACCGACACGTAGGAGCTTGGCTAGTTGCGGCGGAAGACCTTGCCCGGAGTCGCCTGGTCGGTCGGCAGGATCAGGACCTCGTCGATGCACACGTGGGGCGGCCGGCTGGCCATGAACACGAGAGTCTCCGCGATGTCCTCCCCGCTCAACGGGGTCATGCCCTTGTAGACGTTCTTGGCCTTGTCGCCATCGCCCTTGAAGCGAACGAGGGCGAACTCGGTTTCCGCCAACCCCGGATCAAGCGTTCCCACGCGGATGCCCGTGCCGAGCAGCTCCATCCGCAGTGCGCGGGTGATCTGGAGTTCGCCCGCCTTCACGGCGCAATAAGCGGCGCCGCCCTCGTAGGCGATGCGGCCGGCGATGGAGCCGATGTTGATGATCGATCCACCCGGAGCCTGGATGAGCGGCACAAACGCCCGGCACATCCGGAGCACGCCGAGGAGATTGGACTGCACCATGGCTTCCCAATCCTCGTCCCGGGCCTGCGTGACCTGCTCCGCGCCATGGGCTCCGCCGGCGTTATTGATCAGCGTTTGAATCGCCCGGCCCGACTCCGCTGCACTCGCGGAAACGATGGACTTGGACCATTCGGCAAAGGCGTTCACCGAAGCGGTGTTGCCTACATCGACGACGTGGGCCAGCGCCTCGGGTGCGCCCAGCTTGCGGCATTCGGCGGCGACCGCTTCGATTCGTTGGGCCCTGCGTGCTCCCAGTAAGAGCCGACAGCCTTCCGCCGCGAAAGCCCGCGCCGCTGCCGCGCCAAAACCCGAAGAGGCGCCCGTGATCAATACCCACTTGCCGGAAAGTCGAGATGCCATGGCGACAAGGCTAGGCTGGAGCACCGGCCGGCGTCATCGCCAATCCAGCCCGCTTGAATTGCCCGCGCCCGCCCCGGACACTCCGCCGCAGTGCACCTTGCCCGGCTCAGACTCCGTGACTTCCGCAACTACGCGCGCCTCGACGCTGCGTTTGTGCCGGGCTTCCACGTGTTCCTCGGGGACA
Source organism: Verrucomicrobiota bacterium (assembly GCA_947476875.1). GTDB lineage: Bacteria > Verrucomicrobiota > Verrucomicrobiia > Limisphaerales > CANJSG01 > CANJSG01. The sequence goes on from CANJSG010000003.1 coordinate 23,022, forward strand.
ACGCACAGGGCAAAACCAACATCCTCGAAGCCATCTACCTTCTGGCCACGCTCCGTTCCTTCCGCGGCGTGGGCGGCGCGCAGATGATCCGGCACGGGCAGAAGGGCTACTTCGTCGGCGCCCAGATCGTCGGACAGGGCACGCACGAGGCGAAGTTCTACTGGTCTCCCACGGAACGGCAGCTCTCCCTCGACGCCCAGCCGGTGAAACGTCTTTCCGAATTCCTCGGCACCCTTCGCGCTGTCGTCTTCTGCACGGAAGATCTCCAGCTCGTGAAGGGCACCGCCCGGATGCGCCGGCGTTTTCTTGATCTGCTCCTCTCGCAGACGAATCCCGCCTACCTTCCGCTCCTCCAGCGCTACGCCGCCGCCGTCCGCTCGCGCAACGTCCTGCTCAAGCACCGCCCCGTCGACGAGGCCGCGCTCGAAAGCTTCTCCCGCGAAGTCGTCACCGCCGGCGAAAAACTCGTGGCCCTTCGCCAAGAGCTGCTTCCAAAACTTTCACCGCTCGCCCGGCTTGCCTGCCGCCGCATCACCAGCGACAGCGAGGAACTGCGCCTCGAATACCAGCCGTCCTACCAGGGCGACTTCGCCGTGGCCCTCGCCAAGGCGCGCCCGCGCGAACTCGCCTTCCGCACCACGCTCATCGGGCCGCACCGGGACGAACTCAACCTCCTGCTCAACGACCAGCCCGCCGCCAAGTTCGCCAGCGAAGGCCAGAAACGCTCCATCGCCCTCGCGCTCAAGATGGCCCAGGCCGAGTTCCTCACCGGCATCCACGGCTCGCCGCCCGTGCTCCTCATCGACGACGTCATGGGCGAACTCGACGCGCGCCGCCGGAAGGGATTCCTGCCCATCCTCGAACGCGCCCACCACGCGCGCAGCCAGGTCTTCATGACCTGCACCGAGGAGAATTGGCCCCGCGACCTCGGCCTCGAGATGAACCGCTGGCAGGTTGAGAAGGGGACAATAAGTCCGGTGACTGCGTAGAAAGCAGGAGAGTTCGCTGGATGAGTTCACTGAACTGGCTGCATGCCGGAGGCGACCCGAGGGAGCTGGTTCTTCTTAAATGCCAATTCTGTAGGGCATGCTCGAATCTATCAGTTCACGATCTCAATACCAGAGGTGTGAAGGGATGCAGCCTGCCTGCTCAACCAGCTATTTTTTCCCCGGTTCTTGTTTGATCCAAATCGGCTGAACTGAGTTTTTTATGAGTTTTCCACGTTCAACCCACAAATGTTGTCCGGAGCCTAGCACCGGCGGAATCACCTCGATTGCTTGAACCGTGCCCGGATTGGGGTCGATTGCAAACGCTTCGTAAAACTCGTCGAACTCGACAATTTCGCCACTAAACTTCCACGCCCCTTTCGCAGACCACGAGCCGCCATTTGTGAATGTCGTCGTTTGAGAAAAGGAACCATCAAGCCTTAGGACAAGCGTATCTGTGACTCCATTGGTTGAGCACACGTATGTGCCGCTGATATCTGCAGTTGTGATATTGCTACATCCCGCCAACAGGATTGCCGCCACAGCTACCAATTCAATGAATAGGCAATGCCAGCTCGGTTGCTTTGAAAGGTATTTAGTCATGCCAACCAAAGGTTTAACAAATAGTATGACGCCATTCTGAGCTGCTCATCGCCATCGTTTTACGACACACGCTAGTTCCTGAACTTCTTGTGACACGCGGTGCAGGACTGGCCGACCTTCTTCAACCCTTCGTCCGCGCGGATCGCATCAGGCGTCGGCTTCTTCAGTTCGTCGCGGAGCGCGGCCGCGGCGGCTTCGGAATCGGTCATCCGCTTGCGGTAATCTTCCGGCCGTCCGGCCGTGTCGTGATGGCGGCCGAGTTCGCGCAGCTGTTCCCACAGGAGCACCGCTTCCTGCGACGGACGCACGTCCGGCAGACCGGGCACTTCCTTCCAAGCCGCCTTCTGCGCCGCCGTCAACCGGTCGGAATGTTCGTCGATGGACACCATCGCGTCGGTGAGCGACGACGTCTTGGCCACCTCGGGCAACGGCGGCCGCGAGGCGAGGAACGACGCCGTGGGTGAAACAAACCCGCGCACGTCGCGGTTAAGTCCGGCGTAGTCATTAGCCGTGCCCGCCGTGCGCAGCCACGCTTCGGCCTGGGTCGTCGTCCAGCCTTCGCCCACGAGGCACATGATGGCCACGGCAGCCGGTCCGCGGTGTTTGCCGTGGTGGCAGTGGACGTAGACCGGTCCGGCGACGTTCTTCATGGCGAGCGCCAGATCGGCCACGCGGTTGGTGGGAATTCCGTCGTAGCCGAAGGGCAGATGCACATAGGCCAGCCCGTGCTTCTTCGCCGCCTCGATGTCGGGCCGCGCGCCGTCGACGCTGATGACCGTCTTCACACCCAGTTTGGCCAGAGCCACGAAGTCGGTCTCGCCCTCGGGCACGCTGCCGGAATAGATCCGCGGCGTGACGGCGAACATGTTGTGGAGATTCCCGGCGTGAAGCGGCTTCGGTTCCTCGGCGGCCAATGCGGACAGCGACAGGAGAATCAACCCGATGACCACGAGCCTTTGGAGAGCATCCCGAAACCTTTGCACTGTCAGATGGTGAATGAGAACGGACCGAGGGAAAAGCCGAAACCCGGACTGCGGAAGAATCGATGACCCCGGTTCCTACAAACAGGCCGGCCCTTCAGGCCTCGGGCGCGGCATGGCTCACTATGCTCTTTGGCTCCCCAACTCTCCCTTGGACATGGCGTCCTGTTGCGGCAACGTCGCCGCCCTGTGTTGCCGGCCATCCTAGCCACGTTGCTCTACGCCGTGTCGTCCGTCTCTGGCGCCCGCGCGGCGCGCATGCTGGGCGGGCTCAAGGCGAACTTCTGGCGTTTGCTCATCGCCACGGCGTTGCTCGGCATCTGGAGCTTCGGCTTCGGCGAGGGTTTTCACGGCGCAGCGTTGCCGTGGTTCGTGCTCAGCGGCCTGATCGGCTTCGGCGTCTGCGACGTGGCCCTCTACCAAGCGCTGCCGAAGATCGGGCCGAGGCTCTGTTCGCTGCTGGTGAACTGCGTGGCCGCACCCGTCGCCGGCGTGATCGAATGGCTCTGGCTGGGCAACACGCTGACCGTCCCGCAAATGGCCAGCTCGGCCACGATCCTCATCGGCGTCGCGACCGCGTTGGCTCCTGATAAACGAAGCCCGGCACCGACGGCCGAGTTCCGTTCCGGCATCACGCTCGGCCTCGTGGCCGCGGTCGCCAACGCCTTCGGCGGCGTGCTCAACCGGAAGGCCTTCGACCTGATCAAGTCCTCCGGCGCACCGATGGACGGTCTCACGGCGGCGTTCCAGCGGATCGTGCCCGGCGTGATCTTCGCCGGCCTGTTCCTGCTCTGGGCGCGGCGGCGTTCCGTGGCGAATCGCCTCGGCTGGACCACCGATGCCATCACCGAACCGCCCCTGCCCGAAGCCGACCGCAAGAAGGCCGTGCGGTGGCTTTTCCTCAACGCCACAGCCGGCGCAACCCTGGGCGTCGCCTGCGTGCAATGGGCGCTGGCCACCCAGCCGGCGGGCATCGTTTTTTCCATCGTGGCGACGACGCCGCTCGCCGTGGTTCCGCTGGCGTGGTGGATCGAGGGGGAGCGTCCTTCCGTGCGTTCCCTCATCGGCGGCGCGGTCGCCGTGGCCGGCGCGGTATCGCTCGCGTTGTTGAAATAGCCGTCTTCACCGGGCACTCCCGCCGATTAAGTGCGTTGCTCCGGCGGCGCCAAACCTGCTACTGGATCGCCGGTGAGAATCGGCCAGTTCATCCGGGGCGCGCTCGCCGCAGCTTGGTTCTGCGGCGGACTGACAGGCGTGGCATGGGCACAATTCCGCGTGGAACCGCCGCCGCCCTACGCCGGCGGACCTTTCCCAACTCCTCCCGACCAGGGCTCCGCGCTGAAGGCCACGACGTTGGCTTTTCCATCCAACTACCTGTCGGCAGCCGTCACGATCTTCGCCTCGGGTTTCGCCAATCCCAAGGGCTGCGAGTATGCCGAGATCTCGGTGGCCGTGGGCAGCCTCTGGTCCGGCGACGGCGGCGTGATCGACACGCGCGGCTGGCTGATGCCGGGGACCACTTCGCCGCGCTTCGCGGTGTGCTGGAACGGTCTGGTTTATCCAGTCATCAAAGCCGGCAAACCAGCCGACTTCCGGGCGGACATCGCCGCCACTCTCGAGGATAACCACCGCGAGAACGGCTGGGTCCTCCGGGAGGAGGACGCCGTTTCCCACAAGAGCACGCATTCATTGAAGGGCTTGATCCTGCTCCGGCTGGGCGAAGAGCAAATGGCCTACGACTACTGGGCCTCCCTCATTGAGCGCGACAAGACTTCACGCCCCGGCGCACGTCCGACGCGTCCCGTGCAGACGACGCGCATCCTTCCGGGAACCGAGGGGGTGAAACTCGCGGAGCCTGGACCGGTCAAACCGGCCACTCCCGCGAAGCCGGTCCTGCCGAAGGAAGCGGCGGATCCCTTCCTGGGCTGGGCCACGCTCTGGGCCAGCAGCGCGCTGGACCGCGCGGTCTGCGCCTTCATGCGCGGCGACGATCTGCTGGGCCTGCACGGCGTGCGGCCGTTGGTCGAAGTCCGTTCATCGCTGGAGAAGGCGGCCGAAGTTCGTGGTGCCGCCAAACCGGGCAACGCCGCCCGCTACTTCGAATTCCTCGACATCGTTCCGCAGCTGCTGGTCGAACTCACGCGCCGCACCGCGCCCTCCGCCAAACCCAAACCCCCGCTGGAAAGCCTCGCGGCCAACACCAACCGCGCTGAACGGATCGCCGGATACCTCACGCGCTTTCCGGAGCTGGCGCAGAGGCAGCGCAGCCAGGCCGGCGGCCTCAGCCCCTGGTTCGACGACCCGGCCGTGACCGGCCTGATGGACGAAGGCCAGGCCGCCGTGGAACCGACACTGGCTTTTCTTGAGAGCGATGCCGCCGCCGGACTCACCCGCGCCGTCAGCTTCAACCGCGATTTCATTCCCACTCGCACTCTCCACCCGGTCAGCGCCGCCGTGACCGAAACGCTGAGGACGATGCTTCGACTGAAGCCTCTCGACATGATCGTTCCGCTGAAGGAGCTCAACGCCGCCGGGGACAAGACCCACACGCTGCTCGCCGCAAAACTCCGCGCCCACATCCAGCAACAGGGCGCCGTCACCCTCGAAGAAGGTTGGTATCGCGTGCTGACCAACGGCACCGCCAATCCCGAAGTCTGGTCGCAGGCCATCCGCGGCATCACCACCGCGGCCAAAGGCGGAAGCGGTTCATCGAGCCTCCCGACCCCTTCTCAAGGCGGCTCTGGCGAACGGCTCCAAGGCGAGGCCCTCCGCGAGAAGTCGTCTCCGACCGTGACCGAGCTCATGCTGAAACGCGTCGGCAAGTGGCGCGCCCAGGCGGATCTTCCCCAACTCGGCCTTACCCGCCACATCGAACTCATCCGCCGGATCGGCCTGTGGCAATCGGGCGCCGAGCTTTCCCTCCTCGGCGACACGGTCGCGGGATGCGTCGACGCGTGGAACACCGACCTCGCGCAGCCCCAGCGAAAGGCCGGCGTGGCTGCCATCCTGGGACGCCACATCTCCACCATCAGCCTTGATCGCGCGCTTCTGGGCGACACAAACGCGCTGCCGGACTATGCGACGTGGGTGAGGAGGGTAACCGATGAGGATTACAAACAATGGCAGGACAGCCGGCCAACCTTGCCCCACCCATTGGAACCCCTCTGGAAACATCCCCAGCATCCCGCCATCGCCGAAGTCGCGGGGTTCCTATTCGACCCCGAGAAAAGCGGACTGCGGGCTTCGCTCAGCTTCTCCACCGGTGTGAACAGCCTGCCCGTCCTCGAGTCGGGGACCGCCCTCGCCCGTCTCTCGTCATTTCGCGCGCTGCTGATCAAGGCTCTCGAAGACCAGACCGTCATCGGGTCCGTGCGCATTCTCGGCACCGGCCGATATGAAGTCCGCGACAACTCGGGCCGCATCGCCAACTACCGCCGGGCTTCCGACGACAAGCTCCTCGACCCGCGCGACGGCCAAACCCTCCGCTACTGCGACTTCGTCGCGCCCGGTCTCGCGAGCTGGGAGGGACTGCCGAAGATGGAACTCTACTGGTCGGCCGAGGAACGCGACGCGGCCATCGCCCTCTTCATCGCCGCGCTGAAGCAGCCCGCCGCCGACTTCAATCGCCGTGAGTTCCAGGGCGAGACCTACGAGGTTCGTCGGCGTTGAACGGAAATTGGTTCGCGCTTCTTTTTTCTCCACTCCGCGCCGCTCTCCGCCATCGTCCGCCGCGATGAAGCTGATTTCGTGGAACGTCAACGGGCTGCGCGCGGTGCTGAAGAAGAACTTCCTCGAGTTCCTCGCCGCCGAGGCGCCCGACGTCCTTTGCCTCCAGGAAACCAAGTGCCACCCGGACGACGTCGAGCCCAGCTGGCCCGCTGAGCTGGCGACGCACTGGAACTGGGCGGAGAAGAAGGGCTACTCCGGCACCGCCATCCTTTCGAAGGTCGCCCCGATCAAGGTCACCCGCGGCATCGGACACGCCGACCATGACAACGAGGGCCGCGTGCTCACGGCCGAGTTCGCCAAATTCCATCTCGTCAACGTCTACGTGCCGAACTCCCAGCGTGAACTCGCCCGGCTGCCGTATCGGTTGGAGTGGGACCGGGACTTCCTCGCCTATCTCAAGAACCTGGAGAAGACCAAGCCGGTAATCGTCTGCGGCGACCTCAACGTGGCCCACACCGAGATCGACCTCGCGAATCCGAAGTCGAACATGAAGAACCACGGCTTCACGCCGGAGGAACGCGCCGGGTTCAACACGATGGTCGAAGCCGGCTTCGTCGACACCTTCCGCGAGTTCGAGAAGGGCGGCGGCCATTATTCCTGGTGGAGCCCGATGATGGGCGCGCGCAAACGGAACGTCGGATGGCGCATCGACTACTTCCTCATCAGCGCGGCGCTGCGGCCCAAGCTAAAGAAGGCGTTCATCCGGCCCGAGGTCATGGGCAGCGACCATTGCCCGGTCGGCATCGAACTCGCCTGAGGGACCGGTCCATTTCCTGAATCCATTTTGAAGAACGTCATCATCCACACCGACGGCGGTTGCCAACCCAACCCGGGTCCCGGCGGCTGGGCCGCCATCCTGCAATACGGCGCCCACACCAAGGAGCTCTCCGGGTTCGAGCCCGAGACGACCAACAACCGGATGGAACTGCTCGCTCCCATCGGCGCCCTTGAGCTGTTGCAGGAACGCTGCGTCATCGAGGTGTTCACCGACTCCACCTACGTCCGCAACGGCATCACCAAGTGGATCCATGGCTGGAAGAAGAACGGCTGGAAGACGGCCGGGCGTGAACCGGTCAAGAACGAGGAGCTGTGGCGCCGCCTCGATGCCGCCGCGGCCCGGCATGAGGTCACATGGCGCTGGCTAAAGGGCCACGCCGGCCATGCGCTGAACGAGCGGTGCGACGTGCTTGCAGGCGAGGCGATCGCCAGGGCGAAGAAGCGTTGATCAGCCGCCTCGGCGCCGCCTGGAAGCCCGTCCTACCTGTTGCCGCGTCCCCACGCCAGGATCGACAGCCCGACGATCGTCCCGGTGACCGGAAACGGCACGGCCGCCAACCCCCCGCAGAGCCCCGCGATCCCGAACGCTCGCAGAAATCCGTCTCGGTGGATGACCTTCTGGATGAGGAAAACCGGCGCGGCGCAGGCGAGAAAGCTAAGCGGAATAGAAATGAACCAAAAGAGCGCCGCCCAATCAACCAGCGTCCAAAGCGCATCGACACCGACGAGGACCATGGCGGAGGCGGGATGAAACAGGGGCTTCCCCGGCCCGCCACCGCTCGACCCGCCCGTTCCGGGGATGCGCTCCGGCCGCACCGGAGCGGCGACAGACGGTGGAAGGCTGGGAGGCTGTTGGCTCATCAGGCGTCCAATGTGCCCAAGACCGCTCTGCGCTCAAGTGCTACAAACGTCCGTTGCTTTGCCTCCGGCTTCCCCACAGACAACACCGCTGCCGACCCAACGAGCCCGCAGGCATGGCCTACTCTTCCGGTTGCCGGCGGACTTTGACCTGGGCGAACTTTCGTTTGGTCGCCTTGGGGCGGTGCCGACTGGTCTCGAGCGCGAGGTCGATGAACTCCGACTGGCTCCGGCAGGCTTCTTCGCCGCGCTTGAGCGGCGGAATCAGGTAGGAACCGTCCGGCTGGAGGATCCGCGACTTCACATTGTCGCCGAGCTGCGTTTCCAGGATCTCGGCCTTGATCCGTTCCAGCAGGTTGCCGTCCTCGATGGGGAAAACGGTTTCGATGCGCTTGAAGAAGTTGCGCGGCATCCAGTCGGCGCTCCCGACGTAGGCCTCGGGACGAAGCGCATTGGCGAAGTGGAAGATGCGGGAGTGTTCGAGGAAGCGGTCGATGATCGAGCGGACGGTGATGTTCTCGCTGAGGCCGGGCACGCCCGGACGCAGGCAGCAGACGCCGCGGATGATCAGCTCGATCTTCACCCCGGCCTGCGACGCCCGGTAGAGCGACTCGATGGTCTCGCGGTCCACGAGGGCGTTCATCTTGGCGATGATGCGGGCGGGCAGGCCTTTCTTCGCGTTCTCCGCCTCGCGCGCGATCAGCTCGTTGATCCGCGAGTGCATCGTGAAGGGCGAGACGAGCAGCTTGCGCGTGCCTTGGAACTGGCAGACGCCGGTGAGCAGGTTGAAGAGGTCGCCCACGTCTTCGCCGATGTCGGGGTTGCACGTGAACAGGCCGACGTCGGTGTAGAACCGCGCGGTGGTCGGGTTGTAGTTGCCCGTGCCGAGATGGACATAACGCCGGATGCCATCGGGATCCTTGCGGACGACGAGGCACATCTTCGAATGGATCTTGTAGCCGACGAGGCCGTAGACGACGTGCACGCCGGCCTCCTCGAGCTGCCGCGCCCACTTGATGTTGTTCGCCTCGTCGAAGCGCGCCTTCAACTCCACCACCGCGGTGACCTGCTTGCCGTTGCGCACCGCCTCCATCAGGGAACCGACGATCCGCATGTCGCCCGAGGTCCGGTAGAGCGTCTGCTTGATCGCGAGCACGTCCGGATCGGCGGCGGCCTGCCTCAGGAAATCGACGAAGCTCGAGAAGCTCTCGAACGGATGATGCATCATCACGTCACGCGTCCGGATCACGGCGAAGATGTCCGCCACGCCCCGGAGCGCCGGAGTCACCGGCGCGATGAACGGCGGATCCCGGAGCTCGGGGGAATGGTCGCCGTCGCAGACCGCCATCAACCGCGTGGGGTTGATCGGCCCGTCGATGACGTAGAGGTCCTCCTGCGCGAGCTGGAGATTCTCCAACAGCTTGGCGCGGATGTCCGGCGGACAATCGACTTCGACTTCCAGGCGGACGGCGTCGCCCCGGCGGCGGTTATGGAGTTCGGCTTCGACGGCCTTGAGCAGGTTGGCCACATCCTCCTCGTCGATGTAGAGCTCGCTGTTGCGGGTGACGCGAAAGGCCCACGCGCCAGTGATGAGCGTCCCGGGAAAAATGCCCTTGAGATTTTCGCGGATGACGTTCGCGAGGAAGACGTAGTCGCGCCTGCCGTCTTCACGCGGCAGGGGCACGAGGCGGGGCAGGACGCGCGGCACCTGCACGATGGCCATGCGGTTGCGGACCTCGCCGTTGTGGACGGTCTGGAGCTGGACGATCAGGTTGAGCGTCTTGTTGAGCAGCTGGGGAAAAGGATGGGAAGGATCGACCCCCAGCGGCGTGAGCACGGGCGCGACATCCCTCCGGAAATAGGTCTCGACGTAGGCCCGGTCGGCCGCGCCCAGTTCCGCGATGGTGAGGAACCGGATCCGCTTCTTCGCCAGCGCGGGAACCAGTTCTTCCCGCCAGCACCGGTTCTGGTGGTCGACCAGCTTCAAGACGCGTTTGCGGATGTCCCGCAGCGTTTCCGAAGCCGTCCGGCCATCGGGCGAGCGTTCGATGACGTGGCTTTCCTCCTGTTGCTTGAGGCCCGCGACGCGGACCTCGAAGAACTCGTCGAGGTTCGAGCTGACGATGCAGAAAAACTTCACCCTCTCGAGCAGCGGAGACCTTGAGTCGAGCGCCTCGTCGAGCACACGCTGGTTGAATTCCAGCCAGCTGAGCTCGCGGTTGAGGAAGTGGGCTGCGGTAAATTTTTTGACCAATCCGGCCATAGGGACGTGCAAAGTAGCCCGCCCCACTGGTGACAGGCCAGCGACATTTGGATGACGGGCATTTCCGGAAACCCGGCCATCCTCCTTCCTGAAAGGCTGATTTGCCGCAGCCGGATCATCGGGCATACTCCCCGCGTTCCATCCATGAAAACAATTCGTTCGATCGCCCTCAGCATTCTCCTCGGGGCTGCGACGCTCCTGCTGGCCGCCACGGGCGGACCGGAAGCGAGGGCCGCTTCGGCACAGGCCAGCCTTGTGGCCAGCGACGAACCGGGCTGGCCGCAGTTCCGAGGACCGAGACGCGACGGGATCTCCGACGAACGCGGCCTGCTTCAAGCCTGGCCCGGGTCCGGGCCCGCCGTGCTCTGGACCGCGACCCATCTGGGCAACGGCTTCTCGTCGCCCGTCCTCTCGCGTGACCGGATCTTCATCAGCGGCGATATCGGCGAAGAGCTCCACCTCTTCGCCCTCGACCTGTCCGGGCGCCTCGTCTGGACGGCGACCAACGGCGTCTCGTGGAAGAACCCCTATCCCGGGGCCCGCGCCACCGCCGCCTATAACCAGGGCCGCGTCTATCTGCAAAACGCCCACGGCCGAGTGGCTTCTTTCGATGCGGCCAGCGGTCGCGAACTATGGGCCGTCAATCTTCTGGAAACCTTCGGCGGGAAGAACATCACCTGGGGACTCAGCGAATGCCTCCTCATCGACGCCAAAGCAGTCTATGCCGTCGCCGGCGGGAGTGACGCGCTCGTCGTGGCGCTGGACAAAGTCACAGGAAAGACGCTGTGGAAGAGTCCACCGTTGATCGACGCGGGGCCCGAGCAATCCGTCGATAACGCCAGCTATGTTTCCCCCATCCTCGTCGAATATGCCGGCAAGCGCCTGCTCATCGGCTGTTCGCTGCGGAACCTGTTCTGCGCGGACGCGGCCGATGGGCGGCTGCTTTGGACGAAGCGGATTCCCACCACCTACAACGTGCTCGCCATGATGCCGACTTTCACCGGCGACGGCGTCTTCATGACCGCGCCGCATGGACCGCCGGGACGCTTCTATCGGTTCACCACGCCGACCAAACCGGGCGGCGATCCGGGTGTGGAAGAAGCGTGGACGTCGAAACTCGAAACCTGCCAAGCCAGCCTCGTCCACGTGGACGGCAAGCTCTACGGCTCGTTCTACCAGGGCCGCAAAGGCTGGGCGGCGGTCGATGCCAAAACCGGCGAGACGCTCTACGACGCGCCTGATTTCGTGAAGGGCGCCGTGCTCTGGGCCGACGGCCGGCTCTACGCCTATTCCGAGGACGGTTGGCTCCGCTTGCTCCATCCGACGGCCGACAAGTTTGAAGTGAAAGGCCAGTTCCGCATCGCCGAAGCGCGCAACGATGCGTGGACCCATCCCGTCATCCTCGATGGACGTCTCTACATCCGCTACCACGGCAAGCTCACATGCTTCGACGTGAAGGCGAAGTAGGCATTGAGGATTCCAGTCTTTGCCGGAATCTGAATGCATGCCCATCCGGCGCCGCCAATTCCTCCGCCACTGCGTTGTAGTTTCCGCTGCGGCGTCCCTGTCTATCGAAACGGTCCTGTCGGCAGGCATGGCAGACAGGGTTTCGTGGATCTCACCCGAAATCGCCAAGGACTGGGTGGAGCGTTGGGAGAAACGGATCGCAGCCGATGCGCGCGGCCGGAGCTGCGACAAGGAACTGGGCGAAGAACTTGGCTGGCTCGTCAGCCCGTATCTCAACGCCTTCCACTACGGCCACCTCGCGACCGGCGACGAGAAGTGGATCACGCTCTTCATCGACTGGGCCGATGCGTGCATCCGCCGGGCCACGAAGGAACCGGACGGCTTTCTCGGCTGGCCCAAAGGCGACGGCGGCGGCGGTGACTCGAACGAGTATTCCGCGGACAGCCTTCTCGGCGAAGCGATGCTGCTCCGGCCCATGGTTCTCATGGCAGCGCACATCCGGAAGACGCCGGCGCTCGCGACGAAGTGGAACAAAAAGGCCGCCGAGTTGCTGAAGTTGGCCGAGGACACCTTTCAGAAATGGGACTCGCGCGGCTGCTGGCGCGAAGTGACGGACGGTGGCGTGTGGATCGCGCCGGCCTTCGGCATCGACAATCAAACCGGCCAATGGTCGAAGGGTTACGGTGACCGGAAGACGACCGGCTTTTCCAATCCGGCGAACAAGCAGAACCACATCGCCCGCTGGCTTCTGGCCCTGCACGACGCGACGGGCAAGACGGTCTATCGCCAGCGGGCGGAGGCGTGGTTCCGCCTGATGAAGACCAGGATGAGGACACGCGACGGCGGAAAGTTTCTCATCTGGAACTACTGGGACCCGGCCGGTCCGTGGGACTTCAAACCGAACGGCGCTCCGAAGCACTGGGTCGGCGTGCATCCCAACGGCGGCTACTACGCCATCGACGCGGAGGGCATCGTCGACGCCTTCGAGCACGGGCTCGTCTTCACCAAGGAAGACATCGCCCGCCTCATCGGGACGAACCGCGACTTCATGTGGAACCAGCAGGTGCAGGGCGCGAAGTTCCAGCGCATCGACGGCGAACCGGCGGATGATCGCTGGAAGAATTCGCCCGGGATCCTGTGGTCGTCGCTCCTTCCGCATGACGAAACACTGCGCCGCGTCTTCGTCGCGAACCACAATCCCACGAGTTGGGGTGGCCTGGCTTCGACGCCCTGGTTCCTGTCGTTGTTGAAATCCTGACATCCTCCTGAGCTCCGGGTTGACGGGGTCTTTGCGCAGAGGACAATGGGGCCATGTTCCTCCTTCCGGCCAACGGCTCACGCCGCCAATTCCTTGGCGGACTTGGAGCCGGATTCGGCGCCCTGGCCCTGCAGGCGCTGACGACCGGTGCAGCCGGCTCGCCCGCAGGAACCGGTCCCAAGACCGACCCGCTGAATCCAAACGCGCCGAGACCGCCCCATTTCAAACCGCGCGCCAAGTCCGTCATCTTCCTCTACATGGTCGGCGGGCCTTCGCAGATGGACACCTTCGACTACAAGCCCGTCCTCCAGAAGATGCACGGCAAGCCATTGCCGGAATCGCTCCGCAAGGCGGTCGGGGCGACACGGTTTGCCAACGTCCTCCACGGAAGCAAAGACGAGCTGATGGCGAGTCCCTACAAGTGGACGCAGCACGGCGCCTCGGGCATGTGGGTCAGCGAACTGATGCCGAAGACCGCCGAGATCGTGGACGAGCTCTGCTTCATCCATTCGATGCAGGCCGACTCCAACAACCACGCGCCGGCCAGCTACCAGATGCACACCGGCGACATCCGGGTCGGCAAGGCCAGCCTCGGTTCCTGGGTGACCTACGGCCTCGGCACGGTCAACCAGGACCTTCCCGGCTACGTGGTCCTCTTCGACGCGGGACCGCTCGGCGGCGCCGGAAACTACTCGAACGGCTTTCTTCCCGCCGCCTTCCAGCCGACCCGCCTGCGGGATCGCGGCACGCCGGTTCTGGACCTGCTGCCACCGGAGCCGTTCGCGGCGGGACAACGCGACACGCTCGACCTCGTCCACAAGCTCAACCTCCGACACCGAGCGTCGCGTTCCGGGTTCACGGAACTCGACGCCCGCATCGCCAGCTACGAGCTCGCCTTTCGCATGCAGTCGTCGGCGTTGGACGTCGGTGATCTCGAAAAGGAACCGGTGCACATCCGCGAGAGCTACGGCCTCCAGCACTCCGACAAACGCACGCAGGCCTTCGGCCGGAAGTGCCTTCTCGCCCGGCGTCTCGTCGAACGGGGCGTGCGCTTCGTCCAGCTCTACGACATGCCGGACAAGGACGGCTGGGACGCACACGACAAACTCACGAACAACCACACGCCCCGCGCGCGCTGGACCGACCAGCCAGTGGCCTCGTTGGTCAAGGATTTGAAACAGCGCGGCCTGCTCGACGAAACCCTCGTCATCTGGGCCAGCGAGTTCGGCCGCATGCCCCTGATGCAGGGCAACGAAGGCCGCAACCACAACGCCGCCGGCTTCACCCTCTGGATGACCGGAGGCGGCATCAAGACGGCCCAGCGCATCGGTAGCACCGACGAGTTCGGCCTGATGGCGACAGAACGGCCGATCCACTTCCGCGACCTCCACGCCACCATCCTCTCGGCGCTTGGCTTGAACAACGACGACCTCTTCTTCGAGACCAATGGCCGTCAGGAACGCCTCACCGGCGTGGCCGGCTCGGGGAAGGTCATCGAGGGAATCTTCGCCTGACGATGAAGAGGTTCTTCCATGCGTTGACGGCGGCGCTGCTGATGCCGATCGGCGCCGGCGCGGCCGAACCGCCGGACCCGAGGCGCCATTTCATCGATCTGGTGAAACCGCTTCTGGAGGGCCGCTGCATCAGCTGCCACGGACCGGACAAGGTGAAGGGCGGACTGCGTCTCGACTCCCGTGCGGCCATCATCAAAGGAGGGGACACCGGTCCTTCCGCCGTCCTCGGCAAACCGGCCGAGTCGCTTCTGGTCGCGGCCGTGATGCATTCCAACAAGGACCTGACGATGCCGCCCAAGGAGAAGCTCACGCCTCGCGACATCGCGGTGCTCGAGCGATGGATCCGGGACGGGCTCCCTTGGCCCGACAACTCGCCCGCGACGACCGCCGTCGCTGCGCCGGCCAACGGACCCCGCCTCGGCGACGCGTGGACCGATGCCCGCAATCCGATCGTCAAGATCTTCGGCGGTCAGCGCCTTGATCTCTGGTCGTTCAAACCGGTGACGAATCCACCGCTTCCCAAGGTCAAAAAAACTTCCTGGGTCCGATCGGATCTTGATCGCTTCACGCTCGCGCGCCTCGAGTCGGCCCAGGCCAAGCCCGTGCCAGAGGCCGATCGCCGGACGCTGATGCGGCGCCTCTCCTTCGACCTTACGGGGCTGCCGCCGACGCCGGAACAGGTCGCGGAGTTCGAGCGGGACCGAAGTGGCGCATCGGTGGATCGCCTGGCGGAACGCCTCCTGGCCACGCCGCGTTTCGGTGAACACTGGGCGCGCCTGTGGCTCGACACGGTGCGCTACAGCGACAGCAATGGTTTCGACTGGGACGAGTTCCGGCCCCAAGCGTGGCGCTACCGCGACTACGTCATCCGGTCGCTCAACGCGGACAAGCCCTTCGACGAGTTCATCCGCGAACAACTGGCGGGCGACGAACTGCTCAGTGGCGCTCCGGCCACGGCGGCCGACCGCGACCGCCTCATCGCCACCGGCTTTCTCCGGCTCGGCCCGCACGACAACTCGGCGCCCACATTCAACGAGCAGGACCGTAGCCGTGCCGAACTCATGGCCGACCTCGTCGAGACCACCGGCGGCGCGCTGCTGGGCCTGACGCTGTCGTGCTGCCGCTGCCACGACCACAAATACGATCCGCTGTCCCAAGCCGACCATTTCCGACTCCGGGCGTTCTTCGAGCCGGTGAAGTTCGCCGATGACCTGCCGCTGAACTCCGGGCCCGACCAGGATTCCATCCGTTCGTTCAACACCGGGCTCGACGGAGAACTCAAGCCGGTCCGCAAGGGCCGCGACGAGCTCGCCGCTTCAATCCGCAAACGCCTACGCGACGCCAAGGTCTCAACCCTTTCGTCCAACGAACAGCGATTGGTCTCATTGCCCAAAGACCGCGTCACCGAGGCGGAGAAGTCGAATCGGGCGACTCTGGAGAAGAAGGTCGAAGTCTCCGACAAGGAGATCGACGCCGGCCAGACGAAGGATGAAAAGGCCCGGCGCGAAGAGCTCTCAAAGCTGATCGCCGCGATCGACAAACGGCGGCGCTCCTTTGAAACGGGCCTGTTGATGACCGACGGCACGAACAGCCCGCCGCCGACACGCATCCTGTTCCAAGGCGACCACAAGTCGCCGCGCGATCCGGTGCTGGCGGGTTTTCCATCCATCCTCGATCCGAATCCGGCCGCGTTCGCCAAACCTGCCAATCCGTCCACATCGGGCCGCCGGCTCGCGCTGGCCGAATGGATCGTGTCCGGCCGGAATCCCCTGACGGCCCGCGTCTTCGTCAACCGGGCCTGGACCGCGCTGATGGGCCGGCCTCTCGTCGATACTCCCAACGACTTCGGATTCGCCGGCGCGAAGCCGACGGATGCTGCGCTGCTGGACCACCTCGCCTCCGAGTTTGTCCGCGATGGCTGGAGCGTGAAGCGACTGGTCCGGCGGATCGTTTCCAGCTCGACCTATCGTCAGGCCGCGACGCCGCACGTGGAACGCGAGGAACTTTCTTCGGCTTTGCGCCAACCGCGCCGGCTCACGGCGGAGCAGCTACGGGATTCGATCCTTCAAGTCTCGGGCCTGCTGACTGCACGAAGCGAAGGCCCGCCTGTTTGGCCGGATATTCCCCACGAAGTGCTCGAGGCGAACCCCGCCATTCTCGACGACAACAAGGAGAAGACCAAGGGCTGGTATCCCTCGGCGAAGGAGGAGCAGTTCGCGCGGAGCATTTTCCTCGTTCAAAAGAGGAACACCCGCGTGCCCCTCCTGGAGGCCTTCGACCAACCGGACAACGCCGTGCCCTGCGCGAAACGAGCCGTATCCACCGTCGCACCCCAGGCTCTGACGCTGTTGAACGGCCCTCTCGCCATTGCCGCCGCGAATGCTCTGGCTGCCCGGGTGGAACGCGAGGCCGGTGGCGACCGGAAGAAACAGGTCCAATCCGCCTTCGCCCTGGCCTATCAACGGAAGCCAGACCGGGCCGAAGCGGCCGCGTGCCTTGAGCTTATCAATTCACGAGGCCTGCCCGATCTCTGCCGCGCCCTGCTCAACGCGAACGAGTTCGTCTATCTCGATTGATGCCAACGAAAAAGGCCGCCGGACAAAGTCCGACGGCCTGCTTGTCGGAGAGTGCCTCAGCCCGCGCCGCCGCCCGCCGTCTTCTTGGGCTCGCCCTTGAACAAAGCCACGGCGTAGTCGCGGTTCATGCGGGCGATGAAGTCGAGGGAGATTTCCTTCGGGCAGACCGCCTCGCAGCTCCCGGTGATCGTGCAACTACCGAAGCCTTCGGCGTCCATCTGGTCCACCATCGCCTTCACGCGCTTGTAGCGCTCGGGTTGGCCCTGGGGCATGAGGCCGAGGTGCGAGACCTTGGCGGCGACGAAGAGCATGGCGCTGGCGTTCTTGCACGCCGCCACGCAGGCGCCGCAGCCGATGCACTGGGCGGCATCCATCGCTAGATCGGCATCCTCCTTCGGCACCGGGATGCTGTTCGCGTCGGGCGCGGCACCAGTGCGAACGCTGATGAAACCGCCGGCGTGCTGGATGCGGTCGAATGCCTTCCGGTCGCAGACAAGGTCCTTGATGATCGGGAAGGCCTTGGCGCGCCACGGTTCGATGACGATCTCGTCGCCGTTCTTGAACGAGCGCATATAGGTCTGGCAAGTGGCCACACCCTTGTGCGGACCGTGCGGCTTGCCATCGATGACGAGCGAGCAGGTGCCGCAGATGCCTTCGCGGCAGTCGTGGTCGAACGCGATGGGCTCCTCGCCCTTGATGGCCAGGTCCTCGTTGATCACGTCGAGCATCTCGAGGAACGACATGTTCTCGTTCAGCTCGGGGGACGAGTAGGTCTTGAACTCGCCGGCGGAGGTCGCGTTCTTCTGCCGCCAGACTTTGAGGGTCACTTTCATGGGGAAACTTTCGCTCGGGACCGAGGCTTGGGCTTGGAAGCCGGCTCGGGAAGGTTTGTGTGAAATCCGATTTCGCGCTTCTGGGCCGGAGTCGGTGGCTCCATCAATTCGCGGATGGCGTCGAAGACGGCGCGGAACTGCTCGTCATACTTGCGTTCCAAGCTGGCCAGCTTCCGGGCCAAGTCGGCATGGGTGGAGAGCCACTGCCGCAGCTGCACGAAAGTCCGCATGATGGCGATGTTCACCTCGACGGCCCGCGGGCTGTTGAGAACGCCGGACAACATCGCCACCCCCTGTTCGGTGAAGGCGAGGACGCTCTTGGAATACTTGAGTTCGGCCTGCCCCGAGGATGTCACAGTTTGTGATATCCTCAGGATCTCTTCGCGGCCCAGGGCGAACATGAAGTCTTCGGGGAAACGGTTGATATTCCGTCGGACCGCCTGGTTCAGCACCCGGGTCTCAACGCCGTAAAGCTCAGCAAGGTCGCGATCCAGCAACACCTTCTGCCCCCGCACGAGCAGGATGCGGCGCTCAATGCGCTCGGCAGGAATCAGATTGGAGTCGGTGCTCATGTGCGGTTCGGAAGAGATCACCATCTGTGATCTCCCCGAGGGATGATCACTTGTAAGACCGCGTGCTCATCTTCACTTCCTCATACTTGAGGTCTTCCTTGTTCAGGATCGGCGCCTTGTCGGCGGCACCGGCGTATTCCCAGGCGGCCACGAAGGCGAACTGGTCGTCCCGGCGCTTCACGTCGCCGGCGTTGACGATGCCCTGCTGCACTTCGGGATCGGCGGCGGTGTATTGGTATTCCTCGCGGAAATGGCCGCCACAGCTTTCCTCGCGCATGAGCGCGTCACGGCACATGAGTTCGCCGAGTTCGATGAAGTCGGCCACGCGGCCGGCCTTTTCAATGGACTGGTTCCAGCCGTCGATGTCGCCAAGCACCTTGAGGTTGGTCCGGTATTCCTCGCGCAAGCTTCCGATGAGCTGGATGCCTTTCTGCAGCCCATCCGCCGTCCGCGCCATGCCGCAATGGTCCCACATGACCTTGCCGAGTTCCTTGAGGAAGCTGTCCGGGCTGCGTTTGCCGTTGCCGCTGGTGACGCGCTTGATGAAGCCGCTGACGTTGTCCTCGGCTTCCTTGAATTCGGCCTTGTCCGTCGCGGGCCGCTGGCCGGCCTTCACGGTGGCGAGGTAGGTGGAAATGGTCGCGGGCAGGACGAAGTAGCCGTCGCTTAGGCCCTGCATGAGCGCGCTCGCACCGAGGCGGTTCGCGCCGTGGTCGGAGAAGTTGGCTTCACCCAGCACGAACAGGCCGGGGATGTTGCTCATCAGGTTGTAGTCCACCCAGAGGCCGCCCATCGTGTAGTGGACCGCCGGATAGATGCGCATCGGGGTCTTGTAGGCGTCCTCGTTCGTGATCTCGTGATACATCGAGAAGAGGTTGCCGTAGCGCTCGCGCACCTTGCTTTCACCCAACCGCTTGATGGATTCAGCGAAGTCGAGATACACGCCAAGGCCAGTCTCGCCCACGCCGCGGCCCTCGTCGCAGACATACTTCGCGGCGCGGCTGGCAACGTCGCGCGGCGCGAGGTTGCCGAAGGCGGAATACATCCGCTCGAGGTAGTAGTCGCGGTCGCCCTCGGCGATATCGGCCGGGTTCTTGCCGCAATCTTCCTTCCGCTTCGGAACCCAGATGCGGCCGTCGTTGCGGAGCGATTCCGACATCAACGTCAGCTTCGACTGGTAGTCGCCGGAGACCGGGATGCAGGTCGGATGGATCTGCGTGTAGCAGGGATTGGCGAAGGTCGCGCCGCGTTTGTAGGCGCGCCAACTGGCCGTGACGTTCGAGCCGCGGGCGTAGGTGGAGAGGTTGTAGACGTTGCCGTAGCCGCCCGTCGCGAGGACGACGGCGTCCGCGCTGTGGCGGGCGATTTCTCCCGTCTGGAGGTTGCGGACGATGATGCCTTTGGCGTGTCCGTCGACGACCACGAGATCGAGCATCTCGGAGTGCGTGTGGGATTTCACCGCGCCGGCTCCGATCATCTTGTTCAGCGCGGAATACGCGCCGAGCAGGAGCTGCTGGCCGGTCTGGCCGCGCGCGTAGAACGTCCGCGAAACCTGCGCGCCGCCGAAGGACCGGTTATCAAGCAGGCCGCCGTATTCGCGGGCAAAGGGCACGCCCTGCGCCGCGCATTGGTCGATGATGTTGACCGAGACTTCGGCCAGACGATGGACGTTTGATTCCCGGGCACGGTAGTCGCCGCCCTTGATCGTGTCGTAGAACAGGCGGTGAACGGAGTCGCCGTCGTTCTGATAGTTCTTCGCGGCGTTGATGCCGCCCTGCGCGGCCACGGAATGGGCGCGGCGGGGGGAATCGTGGAAGACGAAGTTGTGCACCTCGTAGCCCAGCTCGGCGAGCGTGGCCGAAGCGCTGGCGCCGGCGAGACCGGCTCCGACGACGATGACCTTGTATTTCCGCTTGTTGGCCGGGTTGATCAGCTTGGAGCTGAACTTGTGCTTCTCCCACTTCGAGGCGAGCGGGCCGGCGGGGATGTTGGAATTGAGCGTGGCCATGATCAGTTACTTCGCTGCGCGATTGATCGGGAAGTCGTTTCGGAAGCCGGCGGAGAAGTCGGGTCGGCTGCGTGTGATTCTTTTTCCAAATTCTCCAATTGGACGAGCAGGCTGCCGATCTCCCGGATCTGCTCCATCGCAACAATGGACGCCTTCAAACGCGGCTTGGATGGGCGATTCTGCTTCGTCATGTCTTTGGGCCCTATTTCAGAACAAGAGCATCCGCTGGACCCTGTTGCGGTGCGGATTGCTGCCCCAGCGGCATGTTCAAGCCGGCCTTGGCCCTGTCGGAATAGTCCCGGCCGAGTCCAAGAGTGATTGCGATCGGGATCGAGATGTAGCCGATGAGGAGCGCGGTGCTGAAGACCTTCGCGAAGATCTGGATCCGCGGCCACCAGACGTGGTTCCGCAGTCCGAGCGACTGGAACATGGCCGACAAGCCGTGGCCGAGATGGACGAAGAGCAGCGCCTGCGCGATCAGGTAGAACAACGTCACCCACCAGACCCGGAATCCGAGGACCATCATCGCATAGACGTCGGGAACTTCGCC
Organism: Verrucomicrobiota bacterium; assembly: GCA_947476875.1. Taxonomy (GTDB): domain Bacteria; phylum Verrucomicrobiota; class Verrucomicrobiia; order Limisphaerales; family CANJSG01; genus CANJSG01. The sequence goes on from CANJSG010000003.1 coordinate 43,996, forward strand.
CGCGTCCTTCAACTCCGTCTTCAACTTGGAGAAATCACCGAAGCCATTGATGCCCGGAAGCAGCGCGGTGAAGTGCGCGAGGTGGTAGACGACGAAGGCGAGGATCACGAGGCCGCTGACCATCATGTAGCGCGAGCGCCAGGCCGATCCGTAGGCCGCGCCCCCGGCGTAGGCGACGGGCCGGGCCGCCTTGGACTCCATCGCGAGGGAGATGACCGCGTAGAGGTGCAGGCCGACACAGGCGAGCAGGCCGAGCCGCGCACCCCAGACCATCAGCGGCTTCGATTTCAGGAAGTGCGCGTAGCCGTTGATGAGATCGGGCGGGCCGAAGATCTGCAGGTTTCCTGCGAGATGCCCGATCAGGAAGAAGAAGAGTCCGGCGCCCGTCAGTGCGGCGACGTATTTCCTCCCGAGCGACGAGTGGAAGATCTGTTGGACCAGGGTCATGGTTTGGCTTGGTTTCGACCGTCGCTCCGGGGCCATGCGTGGCATGGGACGGTTCGGCGGGCTTCCATTTCAATGACATACAACGGCTCAGGCCGACAAGCGTCAACGCCCCGTGTTCAGGTATAAGCCTCCCTTGGCCCCCGGTTACGCACCCTTATCGGGATTCCCAAGCCAAAAATCGCAGCGTTGATTCGTCCGCGTTTTGCCGTCTGATTACGTCCAACGAACAGGCCCGACATGATCCAGCTCACCTACCCCTTCACGGAAGCCCAGGTCCGCACCCTCAAGGTCGGCGACGAAGTCTCCATCTCCGGCGTCCTCTTCACCGGCCGTGACGCCGTCCACAAATACCTGCACGAAGGCGGCGCGCTGCCCGCCGGCGTGAACCTGAAGGACGGCATCATCTACCATTGCGGTCCCGTCATGATGCCGCAGGCGGATGGTTCGTGGAAATGCACCGCCGCCGGTCCCACGACCTCCTACCGTGAAGAGCCTTACCAGTGGCAGATCATCCGCGACTTCGGTGTGCGCGGCGTCATCGGCAAGGGCGGCATGGGCGACCGCACGGTCAAGGCGTGCCTCGAACACGGCTGCGTCTATCTCCACGCCGTCGGCGGGGCCGCGCAGGTGCTGGCCGAGGCGATCAAGAAGGTCCGCAACGTGTATCTGAAGGAGGAGTTCGGTTCGCCCGAAGCCATCTGGGAACTCGAAGTGGAGAACTTCCCGGCCTTCGTCACCATCGACGCCCACGGCAACAGCCTCCACCGCGACGTCTTCGCCGCGAGCCAGGCGGAACTGCAGAAGCATCTGAGTCCGGCGGGGCACTGAGCTTCTAGGCGACGGCTCCCTCACCAAGGCGGCTGGCTCGCATCGGTTGCTCCGACCGCAGCCAACGCTTCGTCAGCCTTCTTCGCCGGTGCTTCGCTGGGGAGAAGGCGGTGCAGCGTCTTGCGGGGTTCCGGTTCCTTGTAGTGGCGCTTGAGGCCGCTCTCTTGCAGCGCGGCCGAAGGAACGCGGGCGATGAATTCGGCGAAGGTCTTCTCCACGCGGTCGCGCTGGAGCTTCTGGCCGGTCTTGGTCTGCCAGAATTCCTCCTCTATCTTGGCAAGGGCGCGCATGGCTTCGTCCGGCCCGAAATCTTCGCGGCGCGCAAGCAGCCAGATGAGTTCCGGATCTTCCGGCAGAGCGACGGGGAACGGCACGAAGGGCGTCTTTACTTCCTCCTCCTCGGCTTCGCCAGGAGGGACGACCTTGATGCGGTTGGTGATCTTCCGGTCTCCGGGCAGCGCGATCTCCACGGCGACGGCATCGCCCTTCTCGTTCGGCGTGACGACGACGTTCTCGGCGCCGAAACGTTCCGCGAGGTGGCTCTCGTATTGGGAGACGGTGGCGGGTTCGAGATCGGGCAACGAGCCGGTGGCGCAGAACTTCTCGAAGGACTGGACGCTGTTGATGAGGCGGACTTCCTCGGCGACGCGTTCGTAGATGCTGGCGGCGAGGCGCTCGTCCTTGGTGGCCTTGGGCAGGACCTTCTGGAGGAGGTCAAGGAACTGCGCGTCGGACATGCCTTTGGTTTTCATGGTGTCGGTCGGATGGGTGGAGAAACTTCGGGGGCGGGGTTGTGCCTCCTCGGTGGGGAAAGCGCAATGGGATTGAGGGCGGGGGCGGAAGTTAGCCGCGAAAAGGCGCAGAGGGCACAAGAGCAAGAGAAGTTCTAGTCGCAGCGCGACTCTGGAGAGTAGCCAGCCACGGAGTGGCTGGTAGCCGACCAATCAAAGAATCTCGTCCCGGAGGGACGAAGGAGATCGGTGCCTTCCGAAGTCCCTTCAGGACTCGGGAGAATTTTGGCCGACTACCAGCCACCTTGTGGCTGGCTACCCTCCAAAGTCCCTTCGGGACTGATGCCCGCTCTACCAGGGAATCGTATCGAGCTTGTCGAGCAACGCGGCGTCGGCTGCGGGGAACGGGTAGCTGCGGAGGTTGTGGCGTGTCACCCAGGCCAACGCATGGCATCCGATGGCCTGCGGTTCGCCTGAAATGAGGCGGCAACGGAAGAAACGGAGAAGCACCAGCTTGTCCGGGTAGTCGTGGGAGATCTCCTCGATCAGTTCGCCGACCTCGACGGTGATGGCCAGCTCTTCCTGCAACTCGCGGACGAGGCAGGCTTCGAAGCTTTCGCCGGGCTCACGTTTGCCGCCGGGAAATTCCCAGAGCCCGCCGAGGTGCGCGTCGGGTTTGCGCTGGGTAATGAGAAGCCGGCCATCGCGAAACACGAGGCCGGCTGAAACTTCGATGCGCTTCATGGAGCCAGATGCCGGATTCCAGATCCGGATTCCTGATTCGCCAAACCATCTGGCATCAGGATTCAGGTATCCGGCCTCGGCTTTTCACCGTCCCACGCTCTTGTAGATGAAGCCGAGCGCTTCCATTTCCTTCGGGTCGAAAAGATTCCGGCCGTCGAAAACGATCGGATGGCTCAGGGCCTTGCGGGTCCGGGTGAGGTCGAGCTTCTTGAACTCGGGCCATTCCGTGGCGATGACCAGCGCGTCGCAGCCGTCGGCCACGGCGTCCATGTCGTCCACGTAGGTGACCGTGTCCTTGAGGAGATCCTTGGCCTTCTCCATGCCCTTCGGATCGTAGACCCGGAGTTTGGCGCCTTCCTTGAGCATCTTCTGGCAAAGCTCGATGGCGGGCGAGGTGCGGCAGTCGTCGGTGTTCTGTTTGAAGGCGAGGCCGAGGACGCCGATCTTCTTGTCGCGGAGAACCCAGAGGGTGTCGGTGATCTTTTTGAGGAAGCGCTCCATCTGGTTGGCGTTGATCCGCTGCACTTCCTTCAACAGGGCGAAATCGTAGCCGAGCGTCTCGGAAATCTTGATGAAGGCGCTGAGATCTTTCGGAAAGCACGAGCCGCCGAAGCCGATGCCGGCATTGAGGAAGCGGCGGCCGATGCGGATGTCCATGCCCATGCCGGTGGCGACTTCCTCGACGTTGGCGCCGGACGCTTCGCAGATGTTCGCGACGGCGTTGATGTAGGAAATCTTGAGGGCGAGAAAGGAATTGGCGGCGTGTTTGATCAGCTCCGCGGAGTTGATGTCGGTCACGATGATGGGTGCGCCGAAGGGGGTGTAGACCTCCTTCATCGCGGCCACAGGGCGCTGGCTGGTGGTGCCGATGACGACGCGGTCGGGCTTCATCAGGTCCTCGACGGCGAAACCTTCGCGGAGGAACTCGGGATTGCTGACGACGTCGAATTCGACCTTGGACTTGCAGTAGCGTTTGATCGTCTCGGCGACTTTCTCGCCGGTCTTCACGGGGACGGTGCTCTTGTCGACGATGATCTTGTAGCTGGTCATGGCCGCCGCGATGTCGCGGGCCACGGTCTCGATGTAGCTGAGATCCACGGAACCATCCGGCTGGGGCGGGGTCGGCACGGCGATGAAGACGACATCGCCTTTCTCGACGCCTTCCTTGGTGCTGGCGGTGAAGTTGAGGCGGCCGGCCGCGACGTTCTTCTTCACCATCTCCTCGAGGCCCGGCTCATAGATCGGGATGCCGCCCGCCTGGAGCATTTTTACCTTCGCCTCGTTGTTGTCGACGCAGTAGACCGTGTGGCCCACTTCGGCGAAGCAAGCTCCTGTCACCAACCCGACGTATCCCGTTCCGATGATTGTGAGTTTCATGATTTTTAAGCCGCCCGGCCTGTTTAAGGCTGATCGGCCGCCGCCCAATTACTTTTCAGTGGTTCGTTAAATCCATCCCCGATCGATGCTGCAACCGACATGAAGCGGGTCCGGGCCACCGTCAGGGCTCCCGCCCGGTTCTCTGGAATGTTTCCCCGAAAAAGCAAACAGCAGACCAGCCAAGCCGGTCTGCTGTCGAAAACCTGCTTCTGCCTACTTGCCGGGAGCGATGGTCAAAGGAGCCGGGGTCGCGGCGGGAGGCATCATTACGGTCGGGAGGGCCTTGACCAGCTCAGGGTGCCGGGCGAGCAGATCCTGTCGCCGGGACTGGGCCTCTTGCGCCCAGATGTCGGTGGCGATGTTGCGCACCAGACCATCGTAGATCGTCAGGGCCTGGTCGTTGCGACCGGCGGCTTCGTGGATGCGGCCCTGGGAGATCTTCGCCAACGAGGCCACGCCTTCGGACGGATAGCGGTTGGCGACTTCGACGTATTTGGGCAGGGCTTCGGCCGGCTTGCCCTGGGCGTCGAGCGAAGCGGCCACGCCGTAGGCCGCGGTTGCCTTGATCGAGACGAATTCGGTGCTGTCACCCACCTTGGCGAACGCGGACAGGGCATCGGCGAACTTGCCCTGGCTGTAGAGCGTCTGGGCTCCGAGCAACTGGGCGCGGACGCCCGATTCGGTCCCGGCATAGTCCGCGGCCACCTTGAAGAAACTGTCGGGATTGGCGTTGGTCACGGCCATTCCCAGGGAAGAGCCGGGCAAACCAAGAAGAGCGCCGTTGGCCTTTAGCTCGTTCTCGCCCTTCCACCAGGTGTAGACGCCGAAGCTCGCGGCGAGTCCTACCACGAGGACGACTCCGAGCACGATATTGCGCCGGTTTGCGTCGATCCACGCCATGAGATCATAGACCGTCGTTGACCCGGTATACGTCTGGCTCTGGGCCGCCGCCTGAGCGGAATCGGCTGATGACTGCGACTTTTCTCCGTCCATAGGGCTGTGAAATCAATCGATCGAGAGGTCAAAACGCAAGGTTGAAAACCTGCGAGCCCCGCTGCAAGGCGCCCAACTGCACTCTTGCCTCACCTGTCGCGTCGGCTAGTTTCACCTCTCCCTGGAGCACAACGCCCGGGTTAAACACTCCTCCGACAGTTATGGCATCAGCTAACGACCTCCGCAAAGGCATGGCCATCGTCCTGAACAACGATGTCGCCGTAGTCCTCGAGACCACGCACCGCACTCCGGGCAACCTCCGTGCCTTCGTCCAGGCCTCGCTCCGAAGCATCAAGACCGGCAAAACCTTCGAGCTCCGCTTCAGCTCGGCTGAAACCATCCAGGTCATTCCCATGATGACCACCAAGATGGAGTTCAGCTACAAGGACCGCGAGGACTACATCTTCACCGATCCCGAGACCTACGAAACGGTCCAGCTCACGCCCGAGCTGGTGGGTGACGCCAAGAATTTCCTCATGGAGAACGGCAAGGTCACCATGACGTTGATCAACGACAAGCCCGTCTCCATCGAACTCCCCGCCAGCGTCATCCTCACCGTCTCCGAATCGCCCGAGGGCATCCGCGGCGACTCCGCCAACAACGTGCAGAAGACGATCACGCTCGAGACCGGCATCGAGATCCAGGCCCCTCTCTTCATCAAGAAGGGCGAGAAGATCAAGGTCGACACCCGCACCGGCAAATACATGGAACGCGCCTGACCAGGCCTTCCTCATCCGGCTCTTTTTCAACGCCCGCCTTTACCGGCGGGCGTTTTGCTTTTCACGCGGGCGCTGGCCTTCAGCCGCCTTTGGTTTTCCAGATCCCCGGCAGCCCTTCCTTCGTCGCTTGCAGGATCTCCCGGATCGCCCGTCGTTCCGGCAGCGGCAGATGGTCGAAGGGCGCGGCCGGCTTCTCGTCGGTCAGGACCTTCCACAAACGCGTCAGGATGGTTTCCCGCAGCACCGGCGGCAGATCGTCGAACGTCCGGCTGTAGAGCAGGTGGCTGCACCGGTGGCGGAACAGCCGCGTCTTCAGGTCGAAGTCCCGGAGCGACCTTCCTTTCCCATCGGCCTTCTTTGAAGCGGCAAAGGCCCTCTGGAAGCTCGCGGCCCCCTGGATGCCACTATCGGGCAGCGCGGCCTCGCCGACGAACAGGAGCTGCTTCAGCACCTTCTCCGCGTAATGGTTCACCACGCTCAAGGTCGAACCGTAGAGCGGCTGCTGCGGATCTTCCTTCAACGCCTCGCACAGACCCTTCCATCGGTAAAGGGCCAGCCGCGTCTGGAGATTCGCTTCGCAGAGCGCGTTGTGGGCTCCCACCTGATGCTCAAAAACCATCAGGGCCACGATGTCGCTCTGGGGCAGCGGATAGGGTTTGGGATCGAAGAAGGCATCGAGCTTGGACAAGTTCGCGCCCGGCTCCACATCAAGATCCGCGCCTTCCTTCGACTGTGTGGCGAAGGCGTTGCCGCGATGCCGCGCCGTGCCGTGTTGGCCTGTCACATACCAGCCACCCCACCTCTCTGAGATCGGGGTTTCGTGGGTGATGAAGGTGGAACCGGCCGAGAAGATCGGTTCGCCGCGCTCGTCCGGGAAGACCGAGCGCGCCAGCAGGCCGGGGACGTTGCCGGTCGACGACCGCGCATGGCAGCTCAGGCAATCGTCCGCGCGGGTGAACTTCGGCCGCTCCAGCTCGTCGTGCGGATCGACCAGGTAGAAGGTCGCGCCGAGCACGGGATCAAAGGTCGTCAGCTCCATGGCTCCGCCGGGCACCCAGCCGACGTAGCAATCGTCCGAGAAATAGATCACGCGCGGCCGCGTCGGGCTGATGATCGACCGCTGCTTGCTGGTCTTGGAGAAGACCATGATCTGCGATTCGACCGGCACCTTCAGCTCCTTCAGGAGCGCCAGCAGCAGCGTCTTGTCGTCGCCGGGGGCGAACTTCAGTTCACCGCTCTTGATCCGCTTCTCGACGCGCGTGGCCGCGTCGTTCGGAGCCGTCTTGGAATAGCGGATCGGCGGCAGCTCGAAGTCCTCCTGATCCGCCCGGGCCCACCACGTGCCCAGCCCAAGCAGCAGGAAGGCGAGAAGGGGGCGTGGTTGCAGACGGCGGGCGTTCATGGGCCTGAAGGTAGGACGTCAGCTTCCCGCGTTCCTTGATGTCCGACAAGGTTTCGGACGAACCGTCCCTTGTCCTTTGTGCAACCTCCTTTCCCGTCACCGCAAGAACCTGACGCCCCAAAGTTCAGCGACTGCGACCAGTTCGCTCTAGCGCATGGTCAGGTGTTTGTCGGAGCATGTTTGACATGCTGATACTCTAAAATCTTGCCGTCCATGGTCACGAGCGGCGCCTCGAGAACGCGAGCGGTCGCGACGATGATTTGGTCTGCGGGATCGCGGTGAAACTCGCCCGGAAGCTGCGTGGACTCGACGCAAATGCGCGGCGTAAGCTCGACAAGACGGACGCCGGGATAGGCGAGCGCCTGCTGGAGCCAATCGACGACCGGGCACGGCAAGGTCAGGCGGCCATGCTCGACGAGCTTGGCGACCTCCCAGCAAGAAATGGCGCTCACCGCCAAGCCTGTCTGCTCGGAAGAAGCGAGAAGCGCGCGGGTCGAATCGGGAAGCGACGGATCGCCGTGAACCCACCAGACCCAGATGTGCGTATCAAGGACGATCATCCGGCAGCCTCCCAGTCAACGTCCGCCACCGGTTTGGTGGGCGCTACGAGCGTGACCGGGGTGCCGCGAAGCGGGTAACGCGAACCCGAGGCTGCGGGGGTGGCAAAGGGCAGCACGATGACCTCGACGGACTCTCCGCGGCGAAACGGAATGTCGTAAAGCGTGAGAACGCCGTCCTCGGACAAAGTGGTTTCAGCGCGGTGAGCTTGCATGGCTGGAGAATGAAGAGCCTTCGATTACGGGGCAAGCGCGAGAACCCCAGATAGCCGGCAGCGCACGCCGAAACACGGGGCGTGTAACCGCGTCGTTCGGGGCCGTCTTGGAATAGCGGATCGGCGGCAGCTCGAAGTCCTCCTGATCCGCCCGGGCCCACCACGTGCCCAGCCCAAGCAGCAGGCAGGCGAGAAGGGTGCGCGGTTGCAGACGGCGGGCGTTCATGGGCCTGAAGGTAGGACGTCAGCTTCCCGCGTTCCTTGATGTCCGACAAGGTTTCGGACGAACCGTCCTTTGTTCTTTGTTCAACCTCGTTTTGGTCAGCTTGGCGGAAATGCTGCCGGCTTGTAGCCAGCACCTCTGTTCAACGACTGGACGGATTTCATCGGCTTCCGTTCCACATCTGCCCCAACACCGCTAGCGTGACGATCACGATGATTATGATGAAACACCCTACATTAGCAGTCCGCTCAGTCCCCGATTTCCCAAGGAAACCTCGCTTTATAGGAATGCCGCAGTGCGGGCATTTATCAGCCTCGCTGCTGGCCTCCTTTTTACATTCCGGACAATTAATCAGCGCCACAGTTGGCCTTAAGGTTTGCTTGTCACCGGTGTTCATCCGCCACAAACGCCTCAGCTCAGCCGCATCGGCATGACGACGTAGAGGAAGGGTCCGTTGATCTTCAGGACGCCGGGGCTCAGTTCGTCGATCAGCTCGATGAAGACCTCGTCCACGCCGAGGGCGTTGAGCGGGTCGAGCAGGTAGGCCGGGTTGAAGGCGATGGCCATGTCCTTGCCCTTGTAGTCGATGGCGAGGCTTTCCTTGGCTTCACCGACTTCGGGGGCGTTGGCCGTGATCGTCAGGTTGTTCTTGGTGAAGGCCAGCTTCACCGAGTTCGACTTGTCGCTCGTCATGATCTCCGCGCGGCGGACGGCCTGCTGGAGTTCCTCGCGCTGGATGGGAATGCGTTCCTTGGCTTCGCCGGGGATGACCTGCCGGTAGTTCGGGTAGTTGCCTTCGACGAGCTTGGAGATGAGCAGGACGCTGAAGCCGGCGTCGTTCTTGAGGGTGAAGGCCACCTGGTTGTCGGTGAAGCGGATCTCCACGTCGCCCTTGTCGCCCAACAGGCGGGAGAGTTCGTTCACGGCCTTGGTGGGCACGATGAACTCGCCCTGGCTGCCTTCGCCGATGTCCGCCTCTTCCTCGACCAAGGCCAGACGACGGCCGTCGGTGGCCACCATGGTCAGCTTGTGGTCCTTGAGCGACAGGAAGACGCCATTGAGGACGTAGCGGGACTCGTCCGTGGAGATGGCGAAGGAGGTTTTCTTCAACATGCTCCGGACCTTTTCCTGCGGCAGGACGACCTTCTTGTTCTCCTTGAACTGGGGGAACGGGGGAAACTCTTCGGCGGCGAGGCCGTTGATCTTGAAGAACGACGCTCCGGACGAGATGGCCGTGGTGTTCTTGTCGTCGACCTCCAGCTCGATCTCGGGGCTGCTCAGCTCGCGGGCGATGCCGAAGAGCTTCTTCACGGGGATCGTGGTGGAGCCGGGTTTGGAGACCTTGGCTTCGACACTGCACGAGATGGTGACGTCGAGATCGGTGGCGGTCAGCTCCAGACGATTGTCACCGGCCTTGAGGAGGACGTTCGACAGGATCGGCAGCGTGGTGCGTGAGCTGACCACGCTTTGGACCGACTGGAGTCCGAGCAGCAATTGATCTTTGGCGATCGACAGGTTCATTGGCGCGTTAGTTGACTGTCTCTCTTTGAAAAAATCTACCTATTAGTAAGGGCTGTGGATAAGTGGAACAACCATCCGGAAACCACCGATTGGCGCGGGGTTGGACCACCTCCAGCCCTGCGAACAAAGCCGTTCCTGGATGCGGACAGGTATCCAGAAACTGGGCGGGAACCGGACTTCGCCGGGTTATTCGCAGCCGCCGAGGAGTTGTTCACAGGCAAACCCACAGGCTTATCCACGGCGCACCTGCCGGATGACGTCGGGCAACAACGCGCAGACGGAAGCCACTTCTTCGGCCGTCGTTTCCCGGCCGAGGGAAAACCGGACCAGGGCATTCGCCCGGTTCGCCGGCTGGCCAAGAGCCAGCACGACATGGGACGGCTCCAACGAACCGGCGGAACAGGCCGAGCCACTCGAAGCGCAAGCCCCCTCCATGTCGAGCCCGGCCATCAAAGCGATGCTGTCCGAGCCGTCGACGGTGAAGGCGACGGTGTTGGGCAGGCTGGAAACCGATTCGCCCTTGCGCGGGCCTAGAAGAGTCACGCCGTCGATGGCGGAAGCGGCCGCAGCCAGCTTTTCAGAGAACAGGGAGAGGGTTTCAGCCGGAAACACCGGGGTGTGGACGAAACGTTCCACCGCCTCGGTCAGCCCGATGATGGCCGGAAGGTTCTCCGTGCCGGCCCTGCGCTCCGTTTCATGGCCGCCGCCGAAGAGAATGGGATGCGGCTGCAGCGGCGAACGGATGAACAGTGCCCCGGCGCCTTTCGGCCCGTGAAACTTGTGGGCGCAAACGGAAACTAGGTCGGCGTTGAACTGGTCGATGTTTGCGAAAGGCAGTTTGCCGAAGGCTTGGACGGCGTCGCAGTGGAAGAGAACCCCGCGTTCGCGGCACAAGGCGCCGATCTCGGCGACCGGCTGGATAGTGCCGATCTCGTTGTTCGCCGCCATGACCGAGACGAGCACGGTATCAGGCCGGATGGCTTTGCGGACCGATCCGGGATCAACCCGGCCCACGGAATCCACCGGCAAGTAAGTGACTTCGAAGCCCTCGTGCTTCTCCAGATACCCGAAGGCGTGGAGCACGGCGTGGTGTTCGATCCGCGTGGTGATGACGTGGCGGCCTTTGGGACGGAGCAACCGAGCCGAGCCGAAGAGGGCGAGGTTGTTCGATTCGGTTCCTCCCGAAGTGAAGACCACTTCGCTGGGTTTGCACTTGAAGACCGTCGCCACCCGATCCCGCGCCTCGTCCAGCGCCGCCCGTGCTTCCCGGCCGACGCGGTGGACGGAGGAAGGATTGCCGTAAACGCGTTCCAAGAACGGCGCCATGGCCTCGCGCACGCCGGCATCGAGCGGCGTGGTGGCGTTGTAGTCGAAGTAGATCGTCCGCACGGAGAAGAGTAAGAGAAAGTCCGACAAGCGCGGACATCAACGGCGACGCGGATCGGGCTCCGGCGGCTTGGACGGCGGAAAGGTGACGCCGGCGTAGATCTCCTTCAACGAAAGCGTCACTCCCAGCACGGGCAGAATGAGGCTGCCATCAAAACCAGAAGCGCTGCGGAGCAGCCACTCGTTCGAGTCTTGGCGGATGAAGAGATCCAAAGACGGCTCTGATTGGCTGATGACGAGATACTCCCGCAGCGAGGCCATGCGGCGGTAGAGATTGAACTTGGCTCCTCGGTCGTAGCCTTCGGTTGCGGGCGAAGCCACTTCGACCACCAGGGAAGGATTGATGATCGTGTCCTCTTGTTCGTCGTCGAATTCCAAAGGCCCGCAGACCACCGAGATGTCGGGATAGGTGTAGAACAGAACACCCGGCGGACGAACCCGAAGGTCGCTGTTGAACGGCCGGCAAGGTCCGCCCTGGAGCTTGTTACCAATCTCTCTGGCTGCATTGGTGCCGATCAGGCTGTGCATCGGCGATCCCCCGGCCATCGCGAAGACCTCGCCGTCGTAGAACTCGCTCTTGAATTCGGCGGCCCGTTCCAAGGCGAGATACTCCTTGGCGGTCAGGCGTTGGACTGGTTGTGCGAGGCCCATAACGAAATCAGTGAACCACAGCGGACGGATCAAGAGAAGCGGTCTTCGGTCCACGGATCGGCCGTGTTGCTGTAGCCGCGCAGTTCCCAGAAGCCGAGGATATCGCGGTCGAGGAAGACGATCTCCCGGATCCACTTGGCGCCCTTCCACGCATACTTCTTCGGCACGATGACGCGGGCCGGCCCGCCGTGTTCCTTGGCGAGGGGTTGGCCGTTCCACGAATGTGCGATGAGCACGTCGTCATCCATCATTACGTCGAGCGGGTTGTTCGTGCTGTAACCGTCGTAGCTCTTGAAAAACACGTGCGAGGCGTGGGCCTTGGGCTTCACCAGATCCGCCAGTGTGAAGAATGAAACGCCTTGGAACTCCATGTCGTATTGGCTCCACGTCGTCACGCAGTGGAAGTCGCTGACGTCGGTGAACTGCGGCAGCGCGTGGAACTGCTCCCAGTTCAGCGTCACGGGATTCTCCACCAGCCCATGGATCTTGAGGGCCCACTCGGTCAGCGGCACCTCCGGCTTCACGCCCAGATCCAGCACGGGAAAGTTCGTCACCTGCCTTTGGCCGGGAGGCAGGCGGTTCTCGGAGCGGACGGCGGGCTTTTCCTTGCCCGCCATCTTGCGCGCCCAACGTTCCTTGGCCGCGATGTAGGCTTCCTTCATGGGCCGGAAGATAGCGGGGCAAAGCCCAAAGTCACGAAGGCCGTCGGCTAAGGCCGTCGGCCATCGCCGTCCAAGCGAACGCAAACAGAGTGATGCTTTCGTATCATTGAACCGTCCGTCTCAGGCACTATTGCCTAAATCGAAAGTCACGGAATCATTCCAACGCATGAAACGTCTGGCATCCCTTGTTTCGCTGATGTGTTTAGCCGCCTCCACCGCCCAGGTTTTGGCGGCGGACAAATCCCTGTTGGGCGGGTCCCTCCTGGGAATCCGCGGCGGGGTCGACACCCAGGGAAAGATCAGCCATTCCGAGTTGGCCGGGGAATTCAGTCTCCCGTGGAAGTTCTCTTTGGAAAACGGCTGGACGATCTCCACCTCGGTCCAACCGTCGATCGGCTGGATCCGCGATGACGACCACGGCGCGGTGATCGGTTCCTTGGGACCAGCCTTCAGGTTGTCCAGCGAAGGGATTCCCTTGTCGTTCATCGGAGGTTCGGCGCCGACCCTCGTTGGCCGGAACAACATCGGGGGTCGCAACATCGGCACCGCCTTCCAGTTCACCACGCACGTCGGCTTGGCTTGGCGGTTCAGCGACCACCTGGAAGCGAGCTATCGCTTCCAGCACATGTCCGACGGCGGCATCGGTCGCACCAACCCCGGGATCAACGAACACATGCTCGGAGTGAGCTGGAGGTTTTAGGGGGAACTGAAGTTGGTTTTAAGCACGGTTGACCGAGGCGCAGAGGAGCCCGCTCAATCGGCTTCGTGACCGCCGCCGAGAAGACCCGCCAGAGCTACGACCGCCGCCCGTATCCCGGCGAAGGACTGCGCGCCCTGATCAAGCAGGGTGGAGCACTGCCGCCATTGGAATGGATGCTGGCCCTCGGCCGACCCGGCCAAAGCCAACCCCGCAGCGTGCTCGTCGCCGGATGCGGATTGGGAGTGGAAGCCTTCGTCCTGCGGAAGCAGCTTCCCGAAGCCGAGATCGTGGCCGTGGACTTCAGCGCCCGCTCCATCGCCGAAGCGAAACGCCTCCAACGCGCCGATGGCCGGGCCAAGCCCATCCGCTTCCTCGTCGCCGATCTGACTGATCCGGCGCTGGCGAAGAAAACCGGCGACGACTTCGACCTCATCACCTGCCACGGCGTCCTCAGCTACATCCAGGACACGGCGCAGGTGCTGGAAAACCTCGCCGCTAATCTCTCGCCCGACGGCGCCCTTTACCTCGGCGTCAACGGCGAGGTCCACACCTCGACGCGGCTGCGTCCATGGCTCGTGTCGTTCGGATGCGATGTCGATGAACTCTCCGACGAGAAACGCCTCCGGGAACTGCTGAAGCTCTGGGATTCCCAGCAAGATTCCGAAGCCCGACCGCTCGCGAGCATGCCCACCAGCTACCTGGCCGGCGACGTCTGCGGCCCGCACTTCAACAACTGGTCCCTCGCCCAGTGGCGATCCGCCGCGGACAAAACCGGCCTTGAACTAGCCGCCACCTGGCTGCTGCCCATCGCCCTCCGCCTCGCCCTCGAAGACGACCGAAACACGCTCCTTCTTCCGTGGGAAGTAGGAGCGTTGGCCGAACGCCTCGACCAAGCGCGCCCCGCCGGCTTCCACAAACTGCTCTTTCGAAAAAGCCCCGGGACGGCTGAAGACGGACGCGGCTTGAAATGGACGGGGCTCTACCGAGTCCGGGTAGCGAACGGAAAATCGAAGGGAACAAGACGAGTGTTTTTGACGAGCCAGATTCTGGGCCTGAACGCGGAGTTCAAACTGCAGGCGACGCAGATCGAGCCGCTGCGGAGACTGGTAGGAACCCAGAAAGGGTCAGCGGCATGGAGTGACCTAAGTTGGCAAAACGACGAGGCCAGAAGAGTCCTGAGCCTTTGGGAAGGTCTCGGGGCGGTCGCCCGGTCTCGGAGCTGAGTCCGCGCTTCCGCCGGGGGTTGTTCTGGCGCAAGGATTCTCCCATGCCCTTCCGCCTTTCGTTCCTGATGCTGCTTGGTGCGCTATCCGTCGTCGCGGCCGACAGGCGGCCGAACATCCTGTTTGTCTTCGCCGACGACTGGGGCCGTTACGCCAGCGCCTACCGGGCGGTGGATGGACCCGGGACGATGAACGACGTGGTCCGCACGCCGCACTTCGACCGGATCGCAAAGGAAGGAGTCCTGTTCCGTAACGCCCACGTGACCGCGCCTTCGTGCACGCCGTGTCGGAGTTCGTTGTTGTCGGGCCAATATTTCTGGCGGACCGGAAAGGGTGCCATCCTCCAGGGAGCCAGCTGGGACGCGTCGATCCCGAGTTATCCGCTGATGCTTCGCCAATCGGGCTACCACATCGGCAAGAGCTACAAGGTGTGGAGCCCCGGAACACCGGCCGACGCGCCCTACGGCACGAATGCCTTCAACTACGGCAAGTCCGGAGGGCGCTTCAACCAGTTCTCCCAAAACGTCACGAAGATGGTCGCCGCCGGAAAACCCGTCGAAGCCGCGAAGCAGGAGCTCTACGCGGAGGTCATGGGCAACTTCGAGTCGTTCCTCGGGGATCGAAAGGGCGGCGAGCCGTTCTGCTTCTGGTTTGGCCCAACCCATACGCACCGCAAATGGGAGAAGGGCTCCGGCAAGGCGCTCTGGGGCATCGAGCCGGAGGCGTTGAAGGGCAAGGTGCCCAAGTTCCTGCCCGACGTGCCCGAAGTGAGGGAAGACTTGGCCGATTACTTTGGCGAAGCCCAGGCGCTCGACGCGGCGCTGGGCCTGTTCCTGAAAAAACTGGAGGCCATCGGCGAACTGGAGAACACGGTCATCGTCGTGAGCGGCGACCACGGCGCGCCGGGTTTCACCCACGGGAAGTGCAATCTCTACGACTTCGGCACCGGCGTGGCGCTCGCCATCCGGGGCCCGGGAGTGAAGGGCGGACGTGTGGTGGATGACTTTGTGAACCTCATGGATCTGGCTCCCACATTCCTCGAGCTCGGCGGTGTGAAACCGACCGAAGCCATGACCGGCCGCAGTCTGGTGGACCTCCTTGGTTCTACGAAGACGGGCTTGGTTGATCCCGCCCGGACCTGGGTGGTGACCGGACGCGAACGCCACGTTGCCGCCGCCCGCGAAGGCTTCGTTCCCTATCCGCAGCGGTCCATCCGGACGAAGGACCATCTCTACATCATCAACTTCGAACCCGCACGCTGGCCGATGGGCGATCCGATCAATCTCGATGGCCGGACCCCCGGCGTGGGCGAGCTCACCGAGAATACGATGGTGACTTTCATGGACATGGACTCGAGCCCGACCAAGGCGTGGCTCGTGACCCATCGCAACGAGCCGGAGTGGAGACGTTACTTCGACATGGCCTTCGCGCCGCGGCCCCGGGAGGAGCTCTACGTTTTCGCGGAGGATCGAGACCAGATCCGCAATGTGGCCGGTGATCCGAAGTATGCCGCGATCAAGGGCGAGTTGAACCGGCGTCTGATGGGAGAACTCCGCCGAACCGGTGATCCACGGGTAACCGGCGACGGCAAGACCTTCGAAAAGCCGCCCTTCACCGATCCGAACCCAGCCGCCCAGGCGAAGAAGGCCAAGAAGGCGAAGTAAGAACCGGTTCACCTAAGTTTTCTTGAGACCAAGCGCTTTGATCCGCGAGGCCAGCGTGGTGGGTCGCATCTTCAACGCTTCGGCGGCGCCTCCGGGTCCGAAGATCTTCCCGCCGCACTGGATCAAGGCGGCTTGAATGCTTTCCCGCTCGCGGCGCTTCAGTTCGTCGCGCGTGAGCAAGGCGCCCGGATCGACCGGTCCGGGTGCATGGGTCGCGTGTCGGGCGTCGATGACGGAGGCGAGATCGAACTTCAGCGGGCCGCCTTGGGAAAGGATGACGGCGCGTTCGACGGAGTTCTGCAGCTCGCGGATGTTTCCCGGCCATGAATGGGCGGAAAGTTGATCGACGTGGCTCTTGGTAAGTTTGGGCACCGGGCGATTCATCTTGGCGGCGGTGTGCCGGACGAAGTGACCTGCAAGTTGACCGATGTCCTCCTTGCGCTCGCGCAACGGCGGCACGTCGATGGGGAAGACGCTCAGCCGGTAGAACAGGTCCTGGCGGAAGCGCCCGGCTTCGACCTCGTGCTTCAGCGTCCGGTTACTGGCGGCCACGATCCGGACGTTGATCTTGCGCGGCCGGGTTTCGCCGACGCGTTCCACTTCCTGCTCCTGGATCACGCGGAGCAGCTTGGCCTGCATCGCGAGAGGAAGTTCGCCGATTTCGTCGAGGAAGAGCGTTCCACCATCGGCGAGTTCGAAGCGGCCGGGCTTGTCCTTCAACGCCCCCGTGAACGCGCCCCGGGCATGCCCGAAGAATTCGCTCTCGAAGAGATTCTCCGGGATGGCGCCGCAGTTGACCTTGATGAGCGGTCGGCCGCTGCGCGGGCTGCGTTCGTGGATGGAACGCGCGACGAGTTCCTTGCCCGTGCCGCTTTCGCCGTGGATGAGGACGGCCGCATCGGTCGGAGCGACGAGCTCGATCTGTTGGAGCATTTTGCGGACGGCACTCCCCTGCCCGATGATGTCGCGGGAGCCGAGAGCGGCGGAGACTTCCTCGCGGAGATAGACGTTCTCCTCTTCCAGCCGGGCTTTGAGCGACGCGATTTCCTCGAAGGCCCGAGCGTTGGCGATGCTGACGGCGGCGTGGTCGGCGAAGACGCGAAGCCACTCAAAGTCATCGTTGGTCAGGACACCCGTGTCGAAGATCGCGAGCACGCCCAAGGCTTCGCCGCGAAACATCAGTGGCTGGGCGGCGAAGGTCCGGATGCGTTCGGCCGCGATCCACTCCGGTTGGGCGATCCATGGTTCGTCCCCACGCAGATCGGGCAGAAGCAGAGGTTCGCCCGACTTCGCCACGCGCCCGATCTTCCGGACTCCGAGCGGGAATCGGCAGAAAGCGCCGTCGGTCCGGGTGTAGTCGGTGGACGGATCGCTCGGATTGCCCGCGCTGGCGACCAGGTGGAGGCACTGCGTCTGGTCCGGACACTCCGGGCGCACGCGGCACCGCTCACAAATGTCCCCCGGATTCGTCAGCCAGATGCGGGCCAGGATGACGTTCTTGCATTGGGCTATCCCGGTGACCACGGCCCTGAGCAGATCCGGCAGCGCGAGGTTCCGGGCCATTGAGACCATGACTAGGGGGAAGTCTGGACAGTGCATCGGCAACCGCTACGAGAGTTCGTC
Source organism: Verrucomicrobiota bacterium (assembly GCA_947476875.1). Taxonomy (GTDB): domain Bacteria; phylum Verrucomicrobiota; class Verrucomicrobiia; order Limisphaerales; family CANJSG01; genus CANJSG01. The sequence goes on from CANJSG010000003.1 coordinate 61,662, forward strand.
AATGACCGCAACGACTTTTCATAATTCACGAGAAGTCGTTGTGAGCGATTCAGGGGATAGTTTCTTAAAAAACCAATGATTGTTGGTTAACTGCCCGAAACAGGCCATTGGCACGAGTCATGTGACTAGGGGGTCGACGCTGCACAACGCAGCCGCAAATCAAAACGAAAGAACCGACCATGAACCGCATCCCCCAACTCGATCCCGCCACAGCCTCCGGCAAAACCCAGCAGCTCTTCGACGGAGTTAAGGCCAAGCTTGGCATCGTCCCCAACCTCTTCCGAGTCCTCGGCAACTCCCCGGCGGCGCTGGACGCCTACCTAGGATTCAGCGGCGCCCTCGCCGGCGGAGTCCTGAACGGCCGGGTCCGCGAACAGATCGCCCTGACGGTCGCCGAGACCAACCTGTGCGGCTACTGCCTCAGCGCCCATACGTTCATCGGCGGCAAGCTCGGATTGACCGAGAAGGACATCACCGATGCCCGCCACGCGACCGCTTCGTCCGACCAGACCGATGCGATCCTCAAACTCGCCCGCAACATCGTCCTGCAGCGCGGCGAGATCGGCGACGCCGACCTCAAGGCGGCCCGGAGCGCCGGACTGAACGACGCGGAGATCGTCGAAGTCGTCGCTAACGTGGCGATCAACCTCTTCACGAACTACGTGAACCACGTGGCCCGGACCGTTGTGGACTTTCCCGAAGTGAAGCCCGGCGAACCCGCGGCCACCGCCTGCACGACCCACTGCGGCTGCGAGAGCTGACCAGCACAAACCGTGATCGCTGCCATGAGCGCCCGTCCACCCCTGCCGCCGTTCACCGAAGAAACCGCACGTCAGAAAATCCAGGCGGCGGAAGACGCCTGGAACACCCGCAACCCCGAGCGCGTCTCGCTCGCCTACACCGAGGACTCGGAGTGGCGCAACCGCTCGGACTTCCTGACCGGCCGGGCCGCGATCGTGGAGTTTCTGCGGCGCAAGTGGGCCCGTGAACTCGACTACCGCCTGCGCAAGGAACTCTGGGCCTTCACGGGAAACCGCATCGCCGTGCGCTTCGAGTATGAGTTCCACGACGCGTCCGGCCAGTGGTGGCGCGCTTATGGAAACGAGAACTGGGAGTTCGCCGCCAACGGCCTGATGCACCGCCGCTTCGCGAGCATCAACGACCTCGCCATCGCGGAGGCCGATCGCAAGTTCCGCTGGGAATGCCCGGCGCCTACCGCCTGAAGACAACTTCAACCCACTACTCTCATGGCCGGACGATATCTCGAAACCCTGTTCACTCCCGCCGTCCACAAGGCGCAGGAGCGCTACTTCGGGCGGGCGCAACAGATCCCGCCGCAGCCGGAACGTGATCCGTTCAGCGCCGAAGAGGTAGAATTCATCGCGCGTCGCGACAGCTTCTACCTGGCGACCGTGTCGGAGAATGGTTGGCCCTACCTGCAGCACCGCGGCGGGCGCCCGGGATTTCTCCACGTGGTCGATCCGGTGACGCTCGCCTTCGCCGACTACCGGGGAAACCGGCAGATGCTCACCACCGGCAACCTCTCCGCCAACGATCGCGTGTCGCTGTTCCTCATGGATTACCCGCGACGCGAACGCCTCAAGATCCTTGGCCGTGCCCGGGTCGAAGATGCCAGGGAACACCCCGAACTCGTCGCCCGTTTTGCCGAGCCCGATGAGCAGCGCATCACCGAGAGGATCTTCTTCGTCGAGGTGGTGTCCTTCGATTGGAACTGCCCGAAATACATCACGCCCCGCTACACCGAGGACGAAGTCCGAGAAGCCGTGGCTCCGCTCAAAACCCGCATCGCCGAACTCGAAGCCAAGCTGGCTTCGCCCAACCCCTGACCCTTCAACCAAAGAAAACCAGACCCCATGAACAACATCCCCGCACCCGACCTGACCCAACGTCCGCCCCGCAGCCCGCGTGTCCGCCTCGGCGGATATGCCGTCTTACCCCGCGTTCTCGACAAGGCCCGCGCTTCACTCGTCGGCAAGGCGGGCGACTACAAATACGGCAACCCGCTCGACCAGGCGTTCTTCGGATTCACGGGCCTCGCTCCGGCCGGACTCCTCGAACAAGTGAAGACCGGCGCGGGCGACTGGAATCTGCTCCTGTGGGTCAATGCCAACGCCAATCCCAAACGAGCGCCTCACGAGATCCGGGCCTGGTCTGCCTACATCGAGACGATGCCCATCGGCGATGCCGAGGATTTCGAGTGGTTCACCGAACAGGTCCAACGCCTCAACCCCGTGCGGACCGACCTTCACACCGTCGTCGACTACCTCGATGCCGACGACCACGTCTCCTTCGGCGGCCGCGCGTGATTCGATGGTCAGACGACCAGACACCCTAGCCGGTCCGCAGGCATGATCAGAGCGCGAGAACCGGACCGGAACTCGAGGAGCTCGGCCGCGATCCCGTCGCTGAAGAGCACGCCGTTCTCCGGCATCGGCGACGTCAGCGTCAGCGGCTGGTTGGTCGTGACCCGGCCAAAGACCAAGGTTAGCCCCCGGTAAGCTTGTTATCGGGGTCCGGGATGGTCACGCGGCTCCGCGTAGAGATATTTTTGGAACCCTGCGAAGGCCTTGGTTATCTCTTCCGGCTTGCCGCCAAGGTCGGCCACGGCGTCGGTGATGGAGTCGTGATATTTCAGGCGGAGCAAGGGGTTCAGTTTGCTCTGCTCCAGTTCTTCCACACCTTCGGTGACGTAGTGTTGGAGGACGAAATCGAGGAAGGCCTGCTGTTTGGCGTTGAACTTGGAATTGATATGCACCCGCGCATGGTCGGCGCGTTCGACACGTGTGACCGTCGGCGTGTTGTAGGCCACGTAGGCGAGCACGTCGAAGAGGTCGCTCTTCTCGGCGTCGATGAGTTGCTGCATGGCCGCCAGCTTGTCGTGGCCGAAATCCTTGTCGGCAAGACCTTCGAGGAGTTTGGCTCGCGTATCGGGCGCGCTCCAGAGGGCGCGGAGTTCGGCTTCGCTTTGGAAGAAGTCAGGCAGCCTGCCAAAGAGCAGCTCCATGAATTGCTGCGCGGACATCGGGGTGCCGTCCGGATGCCAGAAGGTCGTCATCATCATGTGCTGGATGGTGCGCTCCTTTCCGTCGGCGAGCTTCACCTTCACCTTCTTCCTTCTCTCGCAGATGCAGGCCAGCTTCCCGCAGAGCTCGCACGGCTCTTTCGGACATTCGCACGGGGTCTGGCCACACTTGGCGCACGGCTTGGGCGGCGTCACTTCGCAGGCGCACGGACGCTGGCCGCATTTGGGGCAAGGTTCTTCTTCGAGCGGGTCGCCGTCCCATTCGGGATCGCTGAAGTGCAGGTGCGCCTTCACGAAGTCATAGATCGTGAAGTAATCCTTCCCGTCGTAGAGCCGCGTGCCGCGCCCGATGATCTGCTTGAACTCGATCATGGAGTTGATGGGCCGCATCAGCACGATGTTGCGGATATTCCGGGCATCCACGCCGGTCGAGAGTTTCTGTGACGTGGTCAGGATGGTGGGAATGGTCTTCTCGTTGTCCTGAAAGTCCCGCAGGTGTTGTTCACCCAAGGCGCCGTCGTCCGCCGTGACGCGTTGGCAGTAGTTCGGGTCTTTGCTCGTCTTGAGCTGATTGACGAGGTCGCGCACCAGCAGCGCGTGGGCTTGGTTCGCGCAGAAGACCAGCGTCTTTTCGTTCTGGTTGATCTGCGACAGGAAGATTTCCACGCGCTTCTGTTCGCGTTCGCGGATCTCGATGCTGCGGTTGAAGTCCGCTTCCTCGTAAAGCTTGCCCGCCTCGATCTCGCCTTCCACCACGGCGTCGTCGGCGGTGTAAACGTAGTAATCAATCGTCGTCTGAATCTGCTTCACCTTGAACGGCGTGAGGAAGCCGTCGTTGATCCCTTCCTTGAGCGAGTAGATATAGACCGGCTCGCCGAAGTAGGCGTAGGTGTCCA
>CANJSG010000004.1 GCA_947476875.1 Verrucomicrobiota bacterium
GGTGAGCGCACCCGTGAGGGCAACGATCTCTACAACGAGATGATCGAGGCCAACGTCATCAAGACGAAGAAGGACGCGAAGGGCCATCCCGAGATCGGCGAGAACGGCATGCCGATCCTCGAGCCCGGCTCCCGCATCGGCCTCGTCTACGGCCAGATGAACGAGCCCCCGGGAGCCCGTCTCCGCGTCGCGCTCTCCGCGCTCGCCGTGACCGAGTATTTCCGCGACGAGAAGAACCAGGACGTGCTCCTCTTCGTCGACAACATCTTCCGCTTCTCCCAGGCCGGTTCCGAAGTGTCCGCGCTCCTCGGCCGCACGCCGTCGGCCGTCGGTTACCAGCCCACGCTGGCCGCTGAAATGGGCAACCTCCAAGAACGCATCACTTCGACCAAGAAGGGTTCCATCACCTCCTTCCAGGCCGTCTACGTGCCCGCCGACGATTTGACCGACCCCGCGCCGGCCACGACGTTCGCGCACTTGGACGCGACCATCGTGCTTGAGCGTTCCATCGCCGAACTCGGCATCTTCCCGGCCGTCGATCCCCTGGCGTCCAACTCCCGCGCACTCGCTCCGGAGTTCGTCGGAGAGGAGCACTACAACGTCGCCCGCGGCGTCCAGAAGGTGCTCCAGCGCTACAAGGATCTGCAGGACATCATCGCGATTCTCGGCATGGACGAGCTTTCGCCCGAGGACAAGACCGCCGTCTTCCGCGCCCGCAAGATCCAGAAGTTCCTCAGCCAGCCGTTCACCGTGGCCGAGCAGTTCACCGGCCGCCCCGGCAAGCAGGTGCCCGTCGCCGAGACCGTCCGCAGCTTCAAGGAAATCCTCGAAGGCAAGTTCGACGACGTGCCCGAAGCCAACTTCTACATGAAGGGCGGGATCGACGAAATCCGGGAGTAATCACGGAATACGAAATACGAAGGACAGGCTCCTGCTGGTCCGCACGTAAGTCGTAAACCTGAAATCGGAAATCAAATGGCCACGCTGAAACTCGAAATCGTCACCCCGGAAGCGAAGATCTACTCCGAGGACGTCGACATGGTCACGCTCCCCGGTGTCGAGGGTGAAATGGGCATCTACCCGATGCACATTGCGCTCATGACCCAGGTCACCTCCGGCGAGATCGTCGCCCGCAAGGGTGGCCAGGACTACTATCTCGCCGTCGGCGAAGGCTTCGTCGAGATCACCGGCGACCGCGTCGCCGTGCTGACCGATATGGCCATCAAGGCCGACGACATCGACGAACAGAAGGCGGAGGAAGCCCGCAAGCGCGCCGAAGCCCGCCTCTCCGAGAAGCTGAGCGACGAGGAATCCGCGACCGTCCAAGCCGCGCTGCTCAATTCGCTGACCCAGCTCAACGTCAAACGCCGCCGCCGCAACTGAGCGCGCTTCCGCTTCCAAACCAATTCACGAAAGGGACGCTGACCGGCGTCCCTTTTTTTGTGGCCGCCGACGTGAGGAGGCGGATCGTTCTCCGCAGATTTCCCTCCCCGGCCGCGCCGCGCCTTGGTTCTCTTCCTGAAACCACCGCGCGCCATGTCCGACGACCCGATCAAGTCCCGCCGCTTTGTCACCGCGTCCGAGTCCGTCACGGAACAAACGCCGTTCACGCTCAACGCCTGGCTCAGCCGTCCCGACATCGTGCCCTGCGGCGAGCTGCTCATGGTCCGCGCCACGATGGCTCCGGGCGACAACCATCCATTCCACCACCATCCCACGCGCGAGGAGATCATCTACATCGTCAGCGGACAGGCGGAGCAATGGTGCGGACGCGAGCAGCGCGTGTTGAAGCCCGGCGAAATGGTCCTCATCCCCAAGGGCGAGGTCCACGGCACCTACAATCCCTTCCGCGAACCCGTTGTCTTTCTCGCCATCCTTTCCCCGGCGAATGCCGCCGAGCCGTCCGTCGTCGACGTGTCGATGGAGGCACCTTGGAACACCCTCCGTTCGGCGACATGAGATTGAACCTCCAACCGAATGATTCCGCCGCAGCTGAAGCATCGGCCCAAATTGTTCTTCGGATTTGGAACTTCCTTCGGCCGCCATGGATTCGTCATTCGGCATTGGCCCTGTCCTTCACTTTGCTCTCCGCTTCGGGCGCCGACCTCGCTCCACTTCGCTACAACAATCCCGGCCTCGCCGTGGATCTCGGCGTCGGGCTCTGGTCCGTGCCCATTCCGTATGATGCCGATGGCGATGGCGACTTCGACCTAATCGTCGTCTGCCACGACAAGCCCTACCAAGGCACCTACCTGTTCGAGAACACCTCCGGCGACACGGCGACGAACAAGCTGCCCGTCTTCAAGGCCGCCCGGCGTCTTGGGAAAGGCTTGGAAAACGCCATGCCGTCCTACGTCGATGGCCGCCTTTGTGTGCTCACGCCGGGTTTCGAGCATCCGGACTTCCTCAAGATCGGCCTCGATGCCGGCGTGAAACTGCCGACGGCGTTCAGCGCGCGGACCTCGGCCGAGAACACGAGCAAGAAGCCCTTCAAACTGCGCGGCTCCCAGTGGCGCTATGTCGATCTCGACGGCGACGGCCGGCTCGATCTCGTCAACGGCGTCGGCGACTGGTCGCAATACGGCTGGGACAACGCCTACGACTCGCTTGGTCATTGGACCAACGGCCCGCTTCACGGCTTCGTCTATTGGCTGCGCAACACGAACTCCTCCGCGTCGCCTGCCTACGCCAAGGCCGCGATGCTCCACACCACCGATGGCCGACCCATCGACGTCTTCGGAACGGTTTCTCCGAGCTTCGCCGACTTCGATGGCGACGGTGACCTGGACCTGCTTTGCGGCGAGTTCCTCGATGGCTTCACCTATTTCGAGAATATCGGTTCGCGCACCCAGCCACGATTCGCTCCCGGCCGTCGCGTCAAGATGGCCGATGGAAACCCCGTGGCGATGGACCTCTGCATGATCGTTCCCGTCGCCTTCGACTGGGACAAGGACGGCGACTTCGACCTCATCGTCGGTGACGAAGATGGCCGCGTCGCCTTCGTGGAAAACACGGGCAAGCTCGATGCCTCGCACACGCCGATCTTCAAGGCTCCCGTCTACTTCAAACAGGAAGCGGATCAGTTGAAGAGCGGTGCGCTCGCCACGCCGGTGGTCTTCGATTGGGATGGCGACGGCGACCTCGACATCCTCAGCGGCAATACCGCGGGCTACATCGAATTCTTCGAAAACGTAGGCCGGACGTCCCCGCCCGGCCAGAATACCACCTTGCCGGGCGAGGACGCCCGGCCTACGCCGCGATGGGCCGCGCCGAAACGTCTCGAAGCGGGCGGAAAAGTCTTCCGTATCACGGCCGGAACGAACCGTTCCATCCAGGGACCGGCCGAAGCGAAGTGGGGCTACACCACGTTCACCATCGCCGACTGGGATGGCGACGGCCTGCCCGACATTGTTCTCAATTCCATCCTCGGCGAAGTGGTCTGGCTGAAGAACGTCGGCTCCCGGAAATCCCCGAGCCTCGCCGCCGCCCAACCGGTCGAGGTCGAATGGAACTCGCCGCAGCCGAAGCTGGAGTGGGGCTGGTGGACGCCGAGGGGCAAGGCGTTGCTCACCCAGTGGCGCACCACGCCGCTTGCGTATGACTTCACCGGCGACGGGCTCGTCGATCTGGCGATGCTGGACCACGAGGGGTTTCTCGTCCTGTTCGAGCGCGCCAAACAGGACGGCAAGCTGATCCTGAAGCATCCCCAACGCGTCTTCCTGGATGAACAGGGCGCACCGCTTCGTTTGACCGAGAAGACCGCCGGTGGCAGCGGACGCCGCAAACTCGCCGTGACCGATTGGGACGGCGACGGACGCTTCGACCTGCTGCTGAATTCCGCCAATGCCAACTTCCTCCGCCAAGTCGACCATCGCGACGGGAAGTGGGTCTTCCGCGACATGGGCGCGCTCAGCCCGCGCAACATCGAGGGCCACGATGTCAGTCCCGGCACGGTCGACTTCGACGGAGACGGCGTGCCCGACTTCCTCGGCGGCGCCGAGGACGGCCGATTCTACCATCTGAAAAACCCGCGCTCAAAATGAAGCTCCCCATCGCCGTCCTGCTCGTCGCCAGTTCCCTTTCGCTCTTCGCCGCCGACCTCGCGTCGCAGCCCGGGCTGGTGAAGTCGGAGTTCATCTATGAGGCCGCGCCGTTTCCCGAGTGCCATGCGTCGACGATCGTGGAAACGAAAGCCGGCCTCGTCTCCGCCTGGTTTGGTGGAACGCGTGAAAAGAATCCCGACGTCGGCATCTGGGTGTCGCGGTTCATCGGTGGCAAATGGACCTCGCCCGTCGAGGTCGCCAACGGCGTGCAGTCGCCCACCAAACGCGTGCCGACGTGGAACCCCGTTCTCTTCCAGCCGAAACAGGGTCCGTTGCTCTTGTTCTTCAAAGTGGGGCCGAGCCCGCAGACTTGGTGGGGCGAAGTCGTCGAGTCCGACGACGGCGGCGTCACTTGGAAGAACCGCCGCCGCCTGCCGGACGGAATCTTGGGTCCGATCAAGAACAAGCCCGTCCAGCTTTCTGACGGCACGATCCTTTCGCCCACGAGCAATGAGGATCCGGAGACCGACGCGTGGCGCGTCTACTTCGAGCGCAGCACCGACAACGGCCGCACTTGGACGGCGACGCCTTTCGTGAATGACGGAAAAACCATCGGCGCGATCCAGCCGAGCATGCTGTTTCATCCGGATGGTCGACTTCAGGCGATCGGCCGTTCGCGGCAGAATCGGATCTTCGACGTCAGCTCCTCCGACGGCGGCAAGACCTGGGGAACGATGACGCTCGGGGCGCTGCCGAATCCGAACTCCGGCACCGACGCGCTCACGCTCAAGGACGGACGCCATCTCATCGTCTACAACCACGTCCCCGGCCTGCCCGGGCAATGGGGTGGAAAAAGGTCGCCGCTCAACGTCGCCGTCAGCCGTGATGGCAGGACATGGGATGCGGCCCTCGTGTTGGAAGAGGAGCCGAACATGGAGTTCAGCTATCCGGCCGTCATCCAGTCGGCCGACGGGCTCGTGCAGATCACCTACACGTGGAAACGCCGGCGCGTGAAACATGCGGTGGTCGATCCGGGCAAGCTCGTCACGCATCCGATGGCCGAAGGCGCGTGGCCTTCGAAGTAGCAGGGAGCAGACGGTGCACGGAACATGGCTCCGCCAGATTCTCAGTTCCCCTCGTTGGCTTCGTTCCCTAGTCTGGCGGCGATGTCGCTTTGGCGTCGGATCTCCCAGTTCTACAAACCCGAAAGCCCCCGTTTGGCGGGTGTATTCCTGCTGCTCGTGGCCGGAATCGGCGCGAACCTCCTCAAGCCCTGGCCGGTCGCGCTGCTGATCGATTCCGTGCTCGATTCCAAGCCGCTGCCGGCTTGGTTGCACGCGGCCTCGGGGTGGACGCCCGCTGCGTCGGTATTCGCGCTGGCGGTCGCGGCCTTCTGCCTCTACGTGCTGCACGGGTCCATCGACGCGGCCCAGAACTACGCCGCCATCGGCATCGGCCTGCGCGGGCTCATGCGGGCCCGCAACGCCGTCTTTGCCTGCCTCCAGCGGCTCTCGATGAAGTTTCATCACGGAACAAAGACCGGAGACCTGATCTACCGCGCCTCGTGGGACACGTATTCGGTGCAGACGCTCTTCCAGCAGGGCGCGCTCACGATGCTGAAGGCCGGCCTGACGCTGGTGGGTATGACCGCCTTCATGCTGGCGCTCAATTGGCGCCTGACGCTGGTAGCCTTGGCCATCGTTCCGCTCCTCGTCGCGGCCATCCGCTTCTTCGGCCGCAAGATGACCGAGCGCGGCCTGGCGGCGCAGCAGGCCGACAGCGCGGTGACGACGCACGTGCAGCAGACGGTGACGGCGCTGCCGTTGATCCAGAGCTACACACGGGAAGACTACGAGCTGGGCCAGTTCTCCGCACAGACGGAAGACGCCCAGCAGAAGCGCCTCAAACAGCACGCGTGGGAGTTGATCTACTGGCTTGTGATCGGCGGCATTTTTGGGCTGGGTGCGGCGCTGATCATCTGGGTCGGTGGCCTCGAAGTGCTCGCCGGCAAGCTGACCAAGGGCGACCTCTTCATCTTCCTCAGCTACCTCGGCCAGCTCTACGACCCGCTCAACCAGCTCTCGCATGTCGGTGCGACCGTCTCCAGCGCCACCGCCGCGGCTGGGCGCGTGCTCGAGCTTCTCGACGCCCCCGAAGATGTGAAGGACGCGCCCAACGCACGCGCCGTGGTTCGTGGGTCGAAGTCGAGCATCGCCGGGTCGCTGGCTGTCACGGGTGCCATCACCTTCGACGACGTCCACTTCGGCTATTCCTCGGACCGCGAGATTCTCAAGGGCCTGACGTTCGAGCTGAAGGCCGGCGAATCCGCCGCGGTTATCGGCCCCAGCGGCGTCGGCAAGACGACGTTGATGAACCTGCTGCCGCGCTTCTACGATCCGGTATCAGGGACAGTGCGGCTGGATGGCGCGGATCTGAGGCAACTCAAGTTGCGGGATCTCCGTTCGCAGATCGCCGTCGTGTTGCAGGAGCCGATCCTTTTGCCGACGACCATCGCTGAAAACATCGCCTACGGCCGGCCCAACGCCTCGCGCGAGGAGATCGAGAACGCGGCGCGCTCCGCGAACGCCGACGTCTTCATCCGCCGCCTGCCGCAGGGTTACGACACGCAGGTGGGCGACGGGGCCGCGCGTCTTTCCGTCGGCGAACGGCAGCGGCTGAACCTCGCCCGCGCCTTTCTCAAGGATGCCCCGATCCTGTTGCTGGATGAGCCCACCAGCGCTCTCGACGCCGAGAGCGAGGAGCTCGTCGTGCGCAGCTTCCACGAACTCATGAAAGGCCGGACCGTGCTGATGGTGGCCCATCGCCTCAGCACGATTCGCCGCGTCGACAAGATCCTCGTCCTGAACGATGGCCGCCTCGCCGAATGTGGCAACCACGACGAACTCAGCCAGCGCGATGGCTACTACGCCCGGGTCACGCGCGGGCAGATCGCGCTGGAATAGTCCGGCGAGTAGGCTTCGATGACCCGGCAGTCGGCTTGCAGCGTGCGGACGTGGCGAAATGGCAGACGCGCCGGGCCTAGGATTCCATGCCTCCTCTTTTCACCGGGTTCCAAACGGAGGCGCTTTGAGTCGCAAAATGCCTGTCTCCATTGATCAAAAATAAGTTTTCACGCCGATTGGAAGGGTTCGGCTGATGGACGCGCAAGTGTAGCAAAAGTGTCGCATCCAGAAGGAAGGGGAATCCCCGCCCGTTCGTTGTAAACGGCGGTCAAAAACACGGCCGTAACATGTATCGGCGGCGATACAGCCCCCGCTCGACAACGGCCTTTTTCAAAACCCCTGCCCAAGCGCACCACTTTCTGCGTTTAGCTGGTTGTGAAGACACAGGTTAGCCTCTGAAGAAACCAGGCACCGAAGCTCTTTGGGAAAAACTCTGCTCGGTTCAGCAACAGGAACAGAGCTTCAGGTTCCCTTTTGGAAGTTCCTCCTGCCTGCTGGATTCGATTACAGAAGGGCCTCCGTGAACCGCTGATGGCGGCCGTCGAACCGCAGCGACACGTTGCCCGCCTCGCCGTCTCGTTCGATCAATCCGGCGCAGGTCGGTCCGGGGCCGTTCGCGTTAGCGCGGCTTGGGGAGATGGGGAAGGATCGTCCTCCACTGGGCGTCGCCCAGGTCGGTCGGGAAGCAGGCGTTCTGCATCGCCCCAACTCCGCTGCCGCGCCGGATTCAAAGCCGTTTCCCGCCGGCCGTTGACAAGCATCCGGCCTCTCTTTACCGCTTGATTTAGAAACGGACGGTCTCAAACAGGCTCTTATGAAATGGCGGACGGCTCCAAATCCAATCGGGGAAAACGATGGCGCAGTCCTGCTTCGCCGCATCCGCTTCTGCGTGGCGGTGGTCATCGTCGGCCTCGTGCTCAGTGGCATCAGCGCGTTTCCGCTGGAGTGGCAGTTGGACGTGGCGGTGAAGCTGACCGGAACCGAAGGCCCGGTGGGCTCGTGGCTGGAACGCGCCCGGGTCGCCGTGGTTGAGACTAATGCCCGGCATCCGATCATCTTCTACGGAACCGACTGGCTGGCCTTCGGGCATTTCGCCATCGCCGTGCTTTTCTTCGGGGCGTGGATTGATCCAGTGAAGAACCAGTGGCTCTTCCTCGGCGGCCTGATTGTCTGCGCGTTGGTCATCCCCTTCGCGCTCATCGCCGGTGGCGTTCGTGGTATTCCCTTGGGGCATCGGCTGGTGGACTGCTCCTTCGGCGTCCTCGGCGCTGTTCCGATGTGGCTCGGCCTGGGTTGGACGCGACGGCTGGGCGCAGGAGGCTATTGAGCGCGGTGCCGATCAGATTCCGATCGCCTTGGCGTTGCGGGTAAGGTGGCTTTGGATCGAACCGCAGACGTGGTGGCAGAGTTCGAAGATGCCGGGATCGGCGATGAAGTAGATCACGCTCAATCCTTCCTTGCGGCGCCCTAAAACGCCCGCCTGGGTCAGGCTTTGGAGATGGCGCGAGGTGTTGGCCTGGGTCAGCCCCGTGGCGGCCATAAGCTCGGTCACGGATTTCTCACCCTGCTCCAGTGCACGGATCAGCTTCAGGCGGCTGGGTTCGCCCAGGACACGGAACCGGGCGGCGATCAGCTCCAGGGCCTCGTCCGTCATTTCAACCGGAACAGGTCCGGCCACTTTCTTCTTTGCCACGGGTCCAGCAGACATCATTTCGGCTTGCGTGTCTATATATGCGCATATACTCATTTAATTATGCCTACTGAAAAAGCCATCCGCGTCCTCGCCGGTGCCATGGTCCTCACCAGCCTCGTCCTCGCCCATTACGGTAGTCCGAAATGGCTCCTGCTGACGGCCTTTGTCGGACTAAACCTCATCCAATCCGCCTTCACCGGATTCTGTCCGGCCGAGATCGTCCTCACGAAGCTTGGAATCACCCGGGGCGGTTGCTGCGCCCAGTCGAAGACCAGGGACTAACGCCCGCCGCGCCGCCATGAACTCCATCCGCTTCGCTCAAGTGTCATCCCGTCACGTTGCCTGGATCGCCATCCTCGTCTCGGCCTTCTTGACGGGGGCGGGATGCAAGCCGGCTTCACCGGCGGCCACCGCGCCAGGATTGCCCCCAATGCTCGTCGAGCTGGCCGGCGTGGAGTCGCACGGCCTGACCGCGACCGAGGAGGTCGTCGGCACGGTGCGGGCGAAACTGCGCGCCGCGGTCGAAGCGAAGAGCGCGGGCCGCATCGAGGCGCTGCTGGTGGTGCCGGCGCAGTTGGTGAAACAGGGCCAGACCATCGCGTCGCTGGACGCCCGCGAGATCAAGGCGCGGTTGGATTCGGCCCAGGCCGTCCGCGACCAGGCCACCCGGGATCTGGAACGGATCAGCAAGCTGGTGAAGGACGGCGCTTCGACCGCGTCCGAGTTGGACGCCGTGCAGGCCCGCCAGCGCGTGTCGGTCGCCGCCGTTTCCGAGGCGGAAACAATGCTGGGCCACGCCCGCATCGTGGCGCCGTTCGACGGGGTCATCACGCGCAAACTGGCCGATGTCGGCGATCTTGCGACACCTGGCCGGCCGCTGGTGGAAATCGAGGATCCTGCGCACTTGCGCTTCGAGGCGGATGTTCCCGAAGCGCTGCGGGACCGGCTGGAGCTCGGAGTGAAACTGCCCATCCGCATTTCCTCGCTGAAAGATTCGGTCGAAGGCGCCGTCAGCGAAATTGCGCCGGCGGCTGAAGCCGTGAGCCGCACCTATCTCGTGAAGCTCGATCTGCCGGTGATCGCAGGCTTGAGGGCCGGACAGTTCGGGCGTGTGTCCGTGCCGACGGGCGAGGCGGCCGTGCCCCATGTGCCGATGGGATCAGTCGTCCAGCGCGGCCAATTGGAATACGTCTACGTCGTCGACGCCGGGAAGGCGCATCTTCGTCTCATCCGCACCGGCAAACGATTTGGCGGCGATGTCGAAGTCGTTTCCGGCATCAACGCCGGCGAACACGTCGTGGCCGATCCGTCGAAGGTGCAGGACGGCCAACCCGTGGAGGCCAAATGAGCAGCAGGTGGGAAAGTGGGAATGTGGGCGGGGGAGATGAGAGTCGCCGGCCGGCCTGCTCACTTTCCCGCCTGCCCACCCGCTCACTTGCCGCGTCTCGCGCTCCGCAGGGAGGCCCACGCCCATGACACCCGAACTACAGCCGCACGGCCTCGCCGGCCGGATCGCGCACGCGTTCATCGATTCGAAGCTCACCCCGCTGGTCGTCATCGCGTCAGTGCTGCTGGGCGCCTTCGCCCTGTTCATGCTGCCGCGCGAGGAGGAGCCGCAGATCAAGGTGCCGATGATCGACGTGATGGTCGCGATGCCCGGCTTCTCCGCCCAGGAGGTCGAGGAACGCGCCACCCGGCCGATGGAGAAGCTGCTCTGGGAACTGCCCGGCGTGGAATACCTCTACTCGCAGTCGCACGAGGGTGAGGCCCTGACCATCGTGCGCTTCAAGGTCGGATCCGATCCCGACGTGAGTCTCGTCAAGGTCTCCGAGAAACTCCGGGCCAATTTCGACCGCGTGCCGCACGGCGTCGCCTTCCCGCTAATCAAGCCGAAGTCCATCGACGATGTTCCCATCTTGGCGCTCACGTTCCACAGCACGCGCTACGATCACCTGACGCTGCGCAGACTCGCCGCCCAGGTGGACGATGCCGTGAAACAGGTCCCCTTGGTGGCAGAGACAACCGTGATCGGAGGAGCCCGCCGTGAACTGCGCGTGCTGCTCGATCCCGCCCGGCTGGCTTCCCGCGGACTCAGTCCGGTCGGCCTCATTCCGATGCTGCAGCAGGCCAACCGCCAGTTTCGCAGCGGCGAACTCATCTCGCACAATCAATCGGTCATCATCGAGACCGGCGCGTTTCTCCAGACGGCGGAAGATGTGAAGAACGTGGTGGTCGGGGTGATCAACGGCCGGCCGATCTATCTACGTGAAGTGGCCGACATCGTGGACGGCGCGGAGGAGCCGTCGAACTACGTGTTCTTTGGCAAAGGCGCCGGTGCCACTACGTCCGCCGAACCCGCCGTCACCCTTGCCATCGCCAAACGTCCCGGAGCAAACGCCATCGCCGTCGCCGCCGACGTGCTGCGGAAAGTCGACGGGCTCAAGGGCACGATCATTCCGGCGGATGTGACCGTCTCCGTCACGCGGAACTACGGGGAAACGGCGGCGGAGAAATCCAACGAACTCCTGCTCCACATGGGCCTCGCCGTGGTCAGCGTTTCCATCCTGATCTGGCTGACGCTCGGCTGGCGCGAATCCGGCATCGTCGCCGTCGCCATCCCGGCGACGCTCGCGCTGACGCTCCTCGTCTTCTACCTCTACGGTTTCACGCTGAACCGCATCACGCTCTTTGCGCTGATCTTCAGCATCGGCATCTTGGTCGATGACGCGATCGTGGTCGTCGAGAACATCGTCCGGCACTTCCACCTGCCACGGAACAAGGGCCGCCCGTGGAACACGATTGCCGTCGAAGCCGTCAGTGAAGTCGGCAATCCTACCATCCTCGCCACCTTCGCCGTGATCGCGGCCGTGCTGCCGATGGCGTTCGTCGGCGGGCTGATGGGGCCCTACATGCGGCCGATTCCCATCGGCGCGAGCGCGGCCATGTTCTGGTCGCTGCTGATCGCCTTCATCGTCACGCCGTGGGCGAGCATCCGGATGCTGCGGTGGAGCAACGGCGAGCGGCGACTGGCCGCACTTCACGCAGGTGAGCCGGTGGGCGGGGGTGGAAGTGAGAAGGCGAACGCCGAGCCGGCGGGTTCGCGCCCACCCGCTCACTCTCCCGCCTGCCCACCCGCTGCTGGTTCACATCACAGGCCCGAAGACGCACTCACCCGCCTCTATCGTCGTGTGATGAACCCGTTGCTCCACCACACCGGCTGGCAGTGGACATTCCTCGGCGTCATCACCGCGCTGCTGCTGGGAGCGATGGCCACCGTCGCCTTTGGTTGGGTGAAGGTGAAGATGCTTCCCTTCGACAACAAATCGGAGTTCCAGGTCATCCTCACCATGCCCGAAGGCAGCTCGTTGGAACGCACCGCGCAGGCCGCTTCGGAAATTGCGGCCGCGATCCGCATGGAGCCAGAGGTCACCGACTACCAGATCTACGTGGGCGTGGCGTCACCGTTCAACTTCAACGGCCTCGTCCGCCATTACTTCATGCGGCGCGGCGCCAACGTGGCCGACCTCCAGGTCAACCTCGTCGGCAAACACGAACGCAAAGCCCAGAGCCACGACATCGCCAAACGGGTTCGTCCGGCTGTCGCCGCGATCGCCGACAAGTTCGGCGCGCGTGTGGCTGTGGCCGAAGTGCCTCCTGGCCCGCCAGTGTTGCAGACGTTGGTCGCCGAACTCTACGGCCCGACCGACGAAGCCCGGATGAAGCTGGCGCAACAGGTGAAGGACATTTTCAAAAGCACGCCCGGCGTGGTGGACGTGGATTCGTATGTCGAAGCCGACCAACCGAAGACCCGCTTCGTTATCGACAAGGAAAAGGCCGCGCTCCACGGCATCAGCGCCGAGACGATTTCGCAGACGTTGAAGATCGCGGTCGGCGGCGAGTCGGTCGACCTGCTGCACATTCCCCGCGAGAAGGAGGACGTGAACCTCGTGCTCCAGCTCCCGCGTTCCGCCCGGGCGCGCCCCGAAGAATTGCTCGCCCTGCGCGTCCGCAGCGGCGACGCCAACGCCTTGCCCGAGCCCGGCGCCAACCTCTCCGGCCCACCCCTCGTGCCGCTGCGTGAACTGGTGAAGCTCGAAAACGGCATCGCCGACAAGAGCCGTCACCGAAAGAACCTCATGCCCGTGACCTACGTCATCGGCGACGTGGCCGGCGTGATTGAAAGCCCCGTCTACGCGATCGCGGAGATGAACAAGAAGATCATGGCCTTGCCCGGTGCGCCCAAGATCTACCACGCCGCCATGCCCTTCTCCGACGCGCAGCCCGCGATGAAGTGGGACGGCGAATGGCACATCACCATCGAAGTCTTCCGCGATCTCGGCACGGCCTTTGGCGCCGTCATCGTGCTCATCTTCATTCTCATGGTGGGCTGGTTCCGTTCCTTCATCACGCCGCTCGTCGTGATGATCGCGATCCCGTTCTCGCTCGTCGGCATCCTGCCGGCGCACGGCCTGATGGGCGCCTTTTTCAGCGCGACCTCGATGATCGGCTTCATGGCCGGCGGCGGTATCGTGGTCCGCAATTCCATCATCCTCGTGGACTTCATCGAACAACGGCTCCGCGAAGGGATGCCGCTGGCCGAAGCCGTGGTGGACGCCGGGGCGGTGCGCTTCCGGCCGATGGTCCTGACCGCCGCTGCTGTCATCGTGGGCGCGGCTGTCATCCTTGCCGACCCGATCTTTCAGGGGCTCGCCATCGCGTTGATGGCCGGTGAAGTGGCCTCGCTCTTCATCAGCCGCATGGCGGTGCCGGTGCTCTACTTCATGGCCAACTCGTCGAAGCACGCCAAAGCATCCAAACCAGAAGCGTGATTCATTGGCTGGCCCCATTTCTTTGCTTCCAACTCGGTCCGCATCGTTGACTTGGCGAAGCGGTAGGGTCTCTTCTCAACAAACAAACTTCCCGCGAACCATGCGCTCGAACCAAACGCTCTCTCGTCGCCACTTCCTTGTCCGGGGAGCCGTCCTTGCTGCTGGATTGCCGGCGCTTTCCTCGCTGGCCGAGGACACGGTCACGCTGCCTTTCGAGAACGGCGAGCGCCCGCTGGTGACGTATCCGCAGAAGCGCCCCTTGATCCGCCTGACGTCGCGGCCGCCACAGCTGGAGACGCCGTTCAGCGTCTTCAACGAAGGCGTCCTGACGCCCAACGACGCGTTCTTCGTCCGCTATCATCTCGCGGGCTCACCGCCGTCGATGGAGCAACTCGGCGCCGACAAGTTTCGCCTGAACATCAAGGGCGCGGTCACGACACCGCTGACTCTGTCGCTCGACGAGTTGAAGAAGGACTTCGAACAAGCGGAGGTCGTCGCGGTCAACCAGTGCTCCGGAAACAGCCGGGGCTTCTTCAAGCCGCGCGTGCAAGGCGGCCAATCGGCCAACGGCGCGATGGGCAACGCGAAGTGGAAGGGCGTCCGACTGAAGGATGTGCTGGCGAAAGCCGGTCTTGCGGCGACGGCCAAGCAGGCGGTCTTCAACGGAATGGACAAGCCGTTGCTGCCGGGCACGCCGGACTTTGTGAAAGCCATCGATGTCGATCAGGCAATCGAACCCGACCTGCTCCTGGCCTACGAGATGAACGGCGAGCCCTTGCCTTGGCTGAATGGGTTTCCGCTCCGCCTCGTCGTGCCGGGCCACTACGGCACCTATTGGATCAAGCACCTGAACGAGATCCAGATCACCGCCGACCAGTTCAAGGGCTTCTGGATGGACCCGGCCTACCGCATTCCCGACGACGCGTGCGCCGCCATCGAGCCGGGCACCAAGCCGAAGCACACCATCCCGATCACCCGGTTCAACGTCCGGTCTTTCCTCACCAGCGTGGTGGACGGGGCGACCTTGAAGAGCGGGCGGCCGGTGACGCTGCGCGGCATCGCCTTCGACGGGGGCTATGGCATCACCGAAGTCGCCGTCTCCGACGACAACGGGCGCACGTGGCGCGGCGCCGACCTGGGCAAGGACCTCGGCAAATACTCCTTCCGCGAATGGACGCTGCCCTTCACTCCGACGCGCGCGGGACAGCTCTCGCTGCGGGTCCGGGCAACCAATCGCCTCGGCCAATCCCAGCCGATGGAGCCGCTATGGAATCCCTCCGGCTACATGCGCAACGTCGTCGAAACCACCACCGTCACCGTCGCCTGACCATGAAGACCCGCCACTCGATTCTCACCCTTGTCGCCGGTCTCGCGGCCGGTGGGGCGATCTGGACCAACGCGGCCGACAAGGCGTCGGACTCGTGGAAACTGCCCGCCGAAGAGACCCGCCTGAAGCCGGGTGCCGGAGCCGAACTGGTGAAAGCCAACTGCCTGCTCTGCCATTCCACCGACTACATCTCCACCCAGCCGGCACTGACGCGCGACCAGTGGAAGGCGACCGTCCTCAAGATGCAGCAGAAGTTCGGCGCACCGTTCAACGCCGAGAAGATGGATCCGGTCGTTGATTATCTGGTGAAGAGCTACGGCAAGTAGACGGCCGGGAGGACGTGGGCACCACCCATTCCTTGCCGTCCCCCTCGGCAATTTCCGCTCAACAAGCCAAGCCGGTCCCTGGGCAATCGACGGGCAGCGCAGGCCCACCGGATCAGAAGGATGAGGCCGATTCATGAAAGCATCCTCATTGACCCTCCCGGTCGCCGGAGTTTCTTCCCGTTGATGCGGATCTGCGCCGCACCCTCCGCGAAGGCCTGGCCGGCACAGTCATGTCGATCTTCGACCAGCTGGAGGAACGAGACGTCGGCTCGCTGGTCGAGTTCATCAAGACCCTCTCGCCGGGTTGGCAACAGCGGACCAACTACGTCCCGGCGGTCGCCATTGCCGATCGGCCGACATGGTTCGATGAGCCCGGGGTATTCAGGGGCCAGGCCGAGAAAGGCCGGCAGGCCTTCAACCAGAGGGGCATCGCCTGCCACGGCGAGGCCGTGAGCCCGAGGAGATTGTCCGTATCCTCCTCACAGGAATGGACGGCACGCCGATGATCTCCTTCACCAACCTGACGACTGAAGACCAACGCTGGCAGCTCGCCGCGCTCATCCTGCAGTTGCGCGAGAAGGCTTCGACGTCTCGCCAATAGCCGGAGCGCCGATTTTCCGCTCGACGATCGCAATCGCGTCATGGTTCCGGCGGTCCACGGCCAGAGCATCGCCTTCTACCTGATGACCCATTGACGGTGGCTGCGCCGACGTCGCATCTCCCACTTCACTTCCGCCGCCGCAGCCCACATGCTCCATCTCATGCCGTGGCAGAAAATAACCCTCGTGGGCGTCGGCCTGCTCGGCGGGTCGCTCGGACTCGCCGTCAAGCAGCGCAAGCTCGCCGCCCGCGTCGAGGGCTACGTCCGTCGTCCTGAAGCCGTCGCCGAAGCCGTCCAGCTCGGCGTCGTCGACGCGGCCACGTGCGACCTCGCGGCGGCTGTCAGCGGAGCGGATCTCGTCATCTTCTGCACGCCCATCGCCCAGATGCGTGCGTTGGCGGAACGGGTGGTAAAAGCCCTCAGCCCCGGTGCGATCGTGACCGATGTCGGCTCGGTCAAGGGCACGGTGGTGACGGAACTTGAACCCATCTTCGCCGCGGCCGGCGCCACCTTCATCGGCAGTCACCCCATGGCCGGTGGCGAACGCATGGGAGCCGGCGCGGCCCGGGCGGACCTGTTCAACAACGCCGTCTGCGTCGTCACGCCCACGCCGCAAACGCCGAAGACGGCCGTCGTCCGGATGGAGCATTTCTGGCAGGAACTCGGCAGCCGCGTGCTCCGGCTCACGCCTGATCTCCACGACGAATTCGTCTCCCGCTCCAGCCACCTGCCGCACGTCATCGCCGCTGAACTGGCCAACTACGTCCTGAGTCCGGCGCTCCCCAAGGACCAGGCGCTCTTGTGCGCCTCCGGCTTCCGCGACACCACACGGATCGCATCGGGGTCGCCGGAAATGTGGCGTGACATCTCCATGGCCAACCGACGCCACCTCGCGCGCGTGCTCGGCGTGTTCATCGAGGATCTGCAGGAGTTCCAGCACGCGCTGGCGCACGAGGACGTTCGCGCCATTGAAGAATTCTTTACCAAGGCCAAACAGCGCCGCGACGCCTGGTGCGGCCAAGGCGCGTCGTCATCGCCGGAATGAGCGTGTCCAAAAGAAATCGGAGACCCGAATCCACTCTCAAGAATGAGCACGCCGGGCCTTTGGGTGGCGCAGGCCTCCGGCCTGCACTTTCCGGCGTCCTCGCCGGAAAGCGTGGAGCGGGATTGAGGCGGAGCGGATCTTCCAGCCAGCCGAGACGATGTTTGGTCCGCGAGGTGGACGCATCCGCTTTTTCTGAGGGGTGGTTCCAGACCGGATCCACAAACCGTTCCGGGCGCGACGCCCGGAACAGCGGGCCGGAGGCCCGCGCCACCCTGCCGATGTGCGCCCGCCCATCATCTTTTTGAATCCGCCATGCCCCTCCCCGACCTGATCGAAATCGTCCCGCTCACCGCGCCTGTCACGGCGGAGATCACCGTGCCCGGCTCCAAGAGCATCACCAACCGCGCGCTCATCCTCGCGGCCTTGGCCGACGGCGTGACCACTCTGCGCGGCGCGCTCTGGAGCGAGGACACGCAGGTCATGGCCGAATGCCTTGAGAAGCTCGGCTTCGAGGTGAAGGTCGAGGCCGATCCGGCTGAAGACTGCAACCGCACCATCACCGTCCACGGACTCGGCGGGCGCATTCCAAACGCCGGCACGCCGGAGAACCCGCTAGAACTCTTCGTCGGCAACGCCGGCACCGCCGCTCGCTTCCTCGCCGCCATGGTCTGCCTGGGCGAGGGCGTCTACCGCCTCAGCGGCATTCCCCGCATGCACGAGCGCCCGCAGGCCGCGCTCTTCGAGGCCCTGCGCGAACTCGGCTACCGCATCGATTCCGCGAACAACAAACTTCCGGCCGTCTTTCACGGAGGGGAAAAACAGAAAGCTGAAAGCGGAAAGCGGAAATGCGTCGTCAGCGTGGAAGAGAGTTCCCAGTTCGCCTCCGCCTTGATCCTCAGCGCGGAACTTGGCGGCTGGGACATCGGCATCTGCGGAGGTGACGACGAAGAACTGCCGTATGTGGATATGACCCGCGAACTGGTGAAGGCGTTTCCGAAGAAAGGCGGTTCGTTCCAGATCGAGCCGGACGCGTCGAGTGGGAGCTACTTCTGGGCGGTTGGCCCAGTCCTCAGCCACTTGCTCAAAATGGACTCCCGGTTGGAGATGCCGGTCACGGTCAGGAACTGGCCTGAATCCAATTGGCAGATCGACGAAGAGTTTCCGCGTTTCGCCCCAGCCGTTGGCCTCCAAAACCCCACGCCGGTTTCGCGGGCGCGGCACTTGGGGGACAGCATCATGACGGCCATTGTCCTGTCTCCACTTTTGGAAGCTCCAACAGCCTTCACCGACCTCGGCCGTCTCCGCGTGCAGGAATGCGAACGCGTTGTCGCTTTGCGGACGGAGCTGACCAAGTGCGGCGCCAAGGTCATCGAGGAAGGCGACACGCTGACCGTGTATCCGTCCGAACTCCACAGCGCCGAGATCGAGACCTACAACGACCACCGCATGGCCATGTGCTTCGCCGTGCTTGGCCTGAAGGTTCCCGGCATCAAGCTCCGCAACCCCAGTTGCGTGAAGAAGACCTTCCCCAACTTCTTCCAGAAACTCGCCGCCCCCGCTCCCCACGGCCTCGGCGCCACCATCCTCGACGCCTCCGGCCGCAAACTCTCCGGCGACGAACTGTTCGCCGGCTGAGAGACAAAGGAGTGTCTTCACACCGAGAACGATGGCTGACTTGCCTGCGGCCTCGGACACAGACCTGGCGGTAAGGCGAAGGCTCCTGCCGAGCCGCCGCTGTGCGTCCTAAAATCCTCGCGGCCACAGCGGCCAAGCAATTGGCCTCGGTCGCCTTCGAGCTTCCCGCGAGAAGCGACCCTGTTGGTCGGAGGCCCCAAGGCGGCTCGGCGGGAGCCGTCGCCCTACCACGCGGGACTTCACCCGACTCTGCGAGACTTCACCTCTCTTGCTCGGGTTGACGACACTCCTTGGCTCCACCTCGCCGGGAAATCGGGTTGCGGGCGCTGCCCGCCAGGGTTCAGGTTCAAGGGCTCACAATCAGGGCCATTTAATTGCATGAACACGTCACATCGCCTCGCGACACTTGCTCTTCTCGTGGTCGGCTTGCTCATTGGGCCGGTCCAAGTTCGAGCCGCTGACGAGGAAGTCATTGAAAAGGCAAAGGCGGATCCAAAAACGCTGTTCGCAGCCACGAAGGCGACGGCGGAGAAGGGAGATGCGCAGGCGCAATACGACTTGGGAATGCTTTACGACAATGGTCAAGGCGTGGAGACGAACCGTATCGAAGCAATCGGGTGGTATCGTAAGGCTGCTGAACAAGGCAATGACCCCGCTCAATTTCTATTGGGCGTGATCTATGACTTTGGCTTGGGCGCGCAGAAGGACTCCGCCGAAGGATTGAAGTGGATGCGCAGGGCGCTGGAAAAAGGCTACGCGCCCGCGCAAAACTACATGGGAGTGCTGTTCAACTATGGAGTGGGCCGGGAGAAGAAGGACCCTGCCGAAGCGGTGAAGTGGTATCGGAAGGCGGCAGACCAGGGAAACGCAACCGCGCAATACAATCTTGGTGAGCTCTACTACGATGGCAGGGGCGTGGAGAAAGACTACGTAGAGGCGGCGAAGTGGTATCGCGAGGCGGCCATGCAGAACGATGTTTTCGCACAAACCAGCCTGGGTTCGCTCTACGAATTTGGCCAAGGGGTGAAGAAGGACTACGTGGAAGCCTATGCTTGGAGGAATATGGCGGCGAAAGACAATCGCGGACTGGGTGCTCTGCGCGATGTTCTCGAAAGCAGAATGTCGCCCACGCAGGTCGCCGAAGCCCAAAAGCGCACCAAGGAACTCCGCGCCATGATCGACGCGAAGACGAACGCCGCGAGCAAGTGACCGCTCCGTTCCCCGCGTAGCTGGTTCCCCCGTCTTCCCGACTCACGAATCTTCGGGCCGTCTTCTTCCCCGTGCTGGCGGAACCGGAGCAGCCACGCCTGCGGCATCGACTCTTGGTTGGGGCTTTTCGCCCGAAGATTGCACGACCCGCGTATCCGTCACGGGCGATTCCATGAACTGGGCCGACGCTTTCACCTTCTTCGAGTAGCCGTCATGCGGCATGGAGAAACTCTCGATCCGAATCACTTTGTCATCCGGCGAGATGGTCAGGTTCTTCTTTTTGTAGCTCTTCAGCAGTTCCAGAAACAGCGTGCGCGGCAACCGGTAGGAGGTTCGTCAATTCCGTGATCCGGCTTTGGCCGCATCGTGCTTTTCGTGCAGCCGCTTCCAGAAGTCCTTCCAATACGTGTCGTAGTAGTCCTGCGCCGCGAGGTCGATGTGTTCGAGCTTGGAGACCTTGGGCGCGGTGGCCGGGTTGTAGCCGGCGAGATGCCCCTTGCCGGCGCGGACGCGGGGCGAAACGAAACGCCATTCGGAGGTGCCGAGCACTTCCTCGCACAGTTTCGCCAAATCGGGGTCGTAGGTCCTGAATTGGTCGCGGGTGTGAATGTGGTTGTGGTCATGGTCCATGGTCCGATTGGTGTCGAACCAGTCCTGGAATCCCTCCGCCCAATACTCCGCCTGGCTCGCCATCGAGTAGGTTTGTTTCGGCCCGCCAAACACGATGAGGACCTTGTCGGTCCGCGTGACCATGACGTCCGCCCGGGCTGGACGGCCGTTGACGAGGATGTCTCCTCGGTCGAGGCATTTGCCGAAAAACTCCCGCGTTTCGGCCGGGAACGATTTCACCAGGGCATCCAGCAGACTGACCGGGGTTTCACTCTTCACCCGCCGGAACTTCTGGGCGGCGTAGCCATCGTTGTAGAGTCCCTTCGTCTTGGCGTTTTCGAACGCCGCCTTGACCCGGGCGTTCAGTTCCTTGTCGAAGCCGGCCCCTTGCACCACGTGGCCGAACTCGTGGATCAGAATGCTCTCGAGCTGCATGCCTCCTTCGTATTCGAGCACGTCCTCCTCGGCGAAGAGCACCACCTGGCGGTTGTTCTTCGTGGTGAGAAATCCCCGCTGCCGCCAGTTGTAGAAGTCGAGCTCCTTGCCGGTCTTGTCCGACGCGAAGAGCGGCACGTCGGAGGTCAGTTCCTTGTGGCCTACCAGGACACACAACACCTTCCTCTCCCGGATTCTCTGGGCGATGTCGGGACGGATGCTCTTCATCACCATGTCGAACTGGTAGGCGGCTTCGAGGTGGGCGAAATCCGAAACGTTCGTCGACGTGGCGATCAGGATGTCCTGAACCCAGGTGCCCTTCTTGAAGAAGTTCGGGTCGAGCTTGTATTCCGCAGCTTGCTCCACGGACACGGGTTTGACCTGAAGCAGCGCATCGGCCGCGGGGAGTTCGACGCAGGCAAGCGCCAAGACAGTCAGAGAGCGCAGGAACGTTTTCATGGCGGAGGCTTTCATGGGTTGGAACGTTGTCGTTGCTGAGAGTTCACAGGCTGCATTTGGTCCATTCTACTCCACGACGAGCACGCCGCGCATCATGCGCCAGTGTCCGGGGAACGTGCAGATGAACGGGTAGTCGCCGGGAGCGGCGGGAGCGGTGAAGACCAACTCGGCTTTCCGGCGGGGCTGCACGAGCGGCGTGGCGTGGAGAACTTTTGCCGACGCAGGAATGTAGCCCCGCGCCATGCCGTCGGGCTGGGCGGCCAGCTTGTCGGCGAGTGCGCCGACTTCCTCCGCGGAGCCGGGCGCGAGGATGAGGAGGTTGTGCAGCATGAGGTCGGGATTCTCGAAAATCAGGCGGACCTTCGCGCCCGCTTTGACCCTCAGTTCCCTGGGGGCGAACTGCATCTTGTTCGGAACAGCCTGGACCATGAGGGCGTCGCCCAGGCTGGCGTTGGCCTTGGCGAACTCCGCGGCCATGGCGTTGAGCTGGTTGGTATCGGCCGCGGGATGCGCCGTGGTGAGGCGTTGGCCGAGCGGGTCGTAGAGAAACACGGCTGGCGGGTTCTTCGCTTTGCGGAAAACGCAGTCGATCACGTTCAGGCCGGCGCGGAGATCGAGTTGGACCTGCTGGTCGTTGATCCACATGGAATCGGAGGAGAGCAGCTGCACACCGTTGACCAGGACATCGAGGTAACCGTGGCGGACGGAGAGGACGGCGGGCTGCGCGGCGTCCGCCTGGACGAACGTGCGGCGGGCGCCTTGGCCGACGTCGAGCCATTCGGCAAGGCGGGTTTCGGGGGCGATCTCCAGAACGGGAACGCTGCGGCCTTTGGCGGGTTTGGTGCCGTGCTTGAGGTCGGCGAGCATGTGCTGCACGTCGGCGTTGGTGGTGGTCAACCCATGAAGCGCATGCTCGACGGCGGGCATCGCGGGGCGGAGATGGGCGATGGCGTCCACGACTTCCATCTGCACGCGCGGATGCGGATCGGCAGCCATCTGGTGGAGGAGGTCGGCGGTGTTCGGAAGTCGATCGGCTTGGAAACGGATCATGCGGACGGCGGCGGCACGATACTGGAACGACTCCGCCTTAAGGAGCTCGGCCAGCAGCAAAGGCCGGGTCTGTTCGAGTCCCTCAGCAACGAAGAGAGCCTCCAGTGCGGACTGGTTAAAGTCCGGCTTCGTGCGGTCGAGGCCGGTGACCCACTTGTCCAAAGCCGGGAGCATGGACGTGCCCTTCTTTCGCAATTCGATCCGCGTGTGGTGGCGCACAATGTCCTGCGTGTTGCTTCCGAGGAGGGAGAGCAGCTCGGCAACGCCCGCTCCCTCGATGCGCGGGAACGTCTTCACCACCGGTTTCGCATTGTGAACGACGCGCCAGATCCGGCCGTGGTCATGGTCCCAGTGCGGGTCGCGCATCGGGTGCTGCGCGTGGCCGATGATCGGGCTGCAGAAGTCGGACACGTAGAGCGCGCCGTCGAATCCAAACTCGAGATCGGCCGGCCGGAACGCGGCGTTTGGCGAAGAGACCACGTCCAGCCGTTTCGAACCGCGGACCATGCCCTTCTCGTAGTCGTAGTTCCAAAGGGAGACGGAGTAGTTGCCGAGCAGCGCGGCGCTGGCCATTCCCTGTTGGTATTCGTCGGGGAAGTTCGGGCTGGAAATGCTCGCGATGCCGGAGCCTTTGCCGTTGCTGCCCGTGTTGCCGTAGCTGAACGGATGATAGACGGCGAGCGGCGTCCACGTGAGGGCCAGCGTGTCGAGCGGCAGGCCGTCGCCATACATCTGGAAAATGTTGCCGGTGCGGTCGTGGGTGATCTTCCACGGATTGGGCGTGTTGCTCTGCCACTCGGTCTCGACCCGTCCGGTGCGCGGATTCAACCGGTAGGTCGTGGCGTCAATGCCGCGCACGACCCCGAACGGCGTCTCCAGCGTGGAGCGGTGGAACACGCCGTCGCAGAACAGCACGTGTCCAATGGGATCGGTCGCGATCATTCCGCCGTGATGCGAGTCGGTCACGTCGATGCCGCGGAACAGTTCGCGCTTCGTGTCGGCCTTGCCGTCGCCGTTGGTGTCGGTCATCAGCCAGAGCTTCGGTTGTTCGGAAATGATGACGCCCCACTCGGTGAAGGCGACGCCATCAAGGGCGTCGAGGCCCTCGGCGAAGGTGGTGCACTTGTCGGCCTTGCCATCATGGTCGGTGTCTTCGAGGACGATGATTTTATCCTGCGGCGGCAGCCCCGGCACGGTGTGGGGAAAGGACGGCATGGTCACCACCCAGAGCCGTCCTCGAGCGTCGAAGGCGATCTGCACGGGATTCTTCAGCTCGGGAAACTCCGCTTCGGATGCGAAGAGATTCACGGTGTAGCCGTCGGCGACTTTGAACTCCGCCTGCGCTTCGGCCGGCGGTTTGATGATGCCGGTGTTCTTGCCGTCGTCATGGCCTTTGATCGGCGGCAGGGGCGGCAGCCACGGAAGCGGGATATCGGCGAACTTATTGGCCGGAGTCGCGGCCAGTTCATGGACGACCGCTTCGGTCGCGGCGATCATCTCGTGGTAGCGCGGAATCTCGGCGCTGTTCTCCTCCTGGCGCTTGCGGATGCCGTAATAGAGGTCGGCGTTCTTCGGGCGAACAACCTCGGCGACATAGTAGTTCTTTCGCGCGACCGCCTTCACCACTTCAGCCATGCGTGCGGAATCCGCTTTGGCCACTGCCGGGGCGCCAAGCAGTGCCCGAGCGATGGTCCTGGTCATTGCATGATTGCCCGCTTCGTTGAGATGGAGGCCATTCGAAGTCAGCCGGGTTTTGCTTTTCGAATAGGCCTCCTTGCTTGACGCGAACAAGTCCACGAAGAGCGCCCCGCGCGCCTTCGCCGTATCGCTGATGGCCTTGGCGTAGGCCGCCACGTCGCTGTTGCGCTTCTCGACATCCAGCACTTGGCCGCCTTTTTCCAATGCCGTCGGGGAAAGCAGGACCAGCTTCGCGCCGGGATGAAGCCGGACGATCTGGTCAAGGTATCCATCGAGCTGTTTGCGGAAGTCCGTGAGCCCGGCCGCGCCGCCAAACGCCTCGTTCATCCCGAAGCCCGCGATCACGACTTTCGCCGACCATTTGGCGAGCAGTTCCTTCATGTGGGCCTCGTAGCCCTCGGGTCGCAGGCGGTAGCCGACCTCATCACCGGTCCAGGCGAAGCTCCGGAAGCGCAGTTTCTTTTCGGGATGCGCGAGCTGGACCAGCGCCTCCAGTTCGCCGTGTTCGCCCAGGCGCTCAACCATCGAATTGCCGTAGGAGAGGATCGTGTCGTTGTTTTGGAACGCCACGGCCGCATGCGCCCCAGTGGGTGCGAGGACGGTGCAGACGAAGAGGATCGAAAGGATGGCTAGGAATCTGGACATGGATTGGAAGTGTGAAGCGGGATTCTGCAATGTGGGCGGCGGGTGCCAAGGACGTTGTCCCTGCTCTCGCGAAGGTTCCGAGGGACGCTACGCGAAGATTTCATTCACCACCCGTCCATGCACATCGGTCAGGCGGAAGTCTCGGCCGGTGTGGCGGTAGGTGAGGCGTTCGTGGTCGATGCCCATCAATGCGAGGATCGTGGCGTGCAGGTCGTGGACATGGACCTTTTGGTCGACGCAGTAGAAGCCGTATTCGTCGGTCACGCCGTAGCTGAAGCCGGGTTTCACGCCGCCACCGGCCATCCACATCGTGAACGCGTGCGGATGATGGTCGCGCCCATCAGAGCCTTGCATGGTGGGAGTGCGGCCAAATTCGCCGCCCCAGATGACGAGCGTGTCCTTGAGTTGGCCGCGGGCCTTGAGGTCCTGGAGCAGTCCGGCGATGGGACGATCGACTTCGTGGGCCAGACGGCCGTGTTCCTTGGGCAGGTCGCCGTGGGAATCCCAGTAGGGATGGCTCACCTGCACGAAGCGGACCCCGCGCTCGCTGAAACGCCGGGCCAGCAGGCATTGCCGGGCGAAGGACGCCGTCTTCGGGTCATCCAGGCCGTAGAGCTTTTTCGTGGCTTCCGACTCGCGGGAAACATCCATCGCCTCGGGCGCCTCGGTTTGCATGCGGAAGGCGAGTTCGAAGGATTCGATGCGCGCCTCCAGGGCCGGATCGGTTCCAGCGCGGGCGAGGTGCTTCTGGTTCATCTCGCCGAGCAGGTCCAGTTGGGCCCGTTGCAATGGGGTGTTCGCGTTGGGGTCGTGCAGGTAGTTGATCGTCGCTTTCTCCACCGGACCGCCGCCTCCGATGGGCGTGCCTTGATGAACGGCGGGAAGAAAGGCGCTGGACCAGTTGCCCACGCCGCCGTGTCCGAACGTGGGATTGATGGTGATGAAGCTGGGGAGGTTCTGATTTTCCGTGCCCAAGCCGTAGGAGAGCCACGAGCCCATGCTGGGCCGGACAAATGTGTCGGAACCCGTGTGCAGTTTCAGGAGCGCGCCGCCGTGCGCTTCATTGGTTCCATGGATGGACTTGATGAAACAGATGTCGTCCGCGCAGGCACCCACCAGCGGAAACAGATCGCTGATCATCGCGCCGGACTGGCCGTAGGGCCGGAATTCCCACGGCGACTTCCAGAGGTTCGACGTCTTGGCGAACTGGATGCGCGGCTTGTCGAAGGGCAGCGGCTTGCCCGAGTCGCGAATGAGCGCGGGCTTGTAGTCAAACGTGTCCACGTGCGACGGGCCGCCGTGCATGAAGAGGAAAATCACCCGCTTGGCCCGCGCCGGAAACATGGGCGGCTTGGCGGCCAGCGGATTGACGTTCGTGCCGGCGGAGGCGCGCTCAAGGGACGACATCAGGCCGAGCAGCGCGAGGTTGCCGAACCCGGCGGAGCATTGGCGCAGCATCTGGCGGCGGGAAACGGGCGTGGGTAATTCGTGCGGCATGGCGTTACTCCCGGTAGATGAATTCATTGGCGGCAAAGAGCATCTGGCACCACGCGGTCCAGGCGGCTTCGTCGTTCTTCGTCGGTTCCGTGCGTGGCAGCGACGCGATAAACCGTTCGGCCCGCTCCGTTTCAGTTTTTGTCGGTAAACGGCCGAACGCGCGTTCGTAAGCGAGCTGGATGCGGGTGGTCGAACTGTCCGCCGCCGCCGCTCCCAGATTCTTCGCAAAGGCGCGGGCGGATTCCTTGACCAGCGGGCTGTTGAGGAAGAACAGCGCCTGATGCGACACCACCGTCGGGATGCGCTTGGCGGTGCCGACGCTGGGATTGGCGAAATCGAAGATGGTGAACACGTCGAAGACCCGGTCGCGCACCACGGGAAGATAAACTGAGCGGCGGACGGACGAGGCGGACACGGTGTCGGTCGGGGTGTATTCGTCGTTCTTCCACGACACGAGCGAACCGCCGGCGGTGGCATCCAGCCGGTCGGAGACGGCGAGCAACGCATCACGGATCATTTCGGCTTCGAGGCGTTGTCGCGGGAAATGCCAGAGAAGCCTGTTGTCCGGATCCACCGTCGATCCCTTGGCGATGGCAGCGGCGGTCAGGTGTGTCTCGTCCGTCTTCTTCGAGGCAGAAGCACTTTCGCGGTGGCCACCATTTCCCACCTGGCGCCAAGTCGCGCTCGTCAGGATCAACCGGTGGAGCCGCTTCACATCCCAGCCGGAGCGCATGAATTCGCGGGCCAGCCAGTCGAGCAGCTCCGGATGCGACGGGGTTTCACCGCGGACGCCGAAATTGTCGGGCGAACGCACGAGGCCTTCACCGAAGTGGGCCTGCCAGATCCGATTCACGATGACGCGCGCCGTGAGCGGATTCTCCGGGCTGGTCAGCCACTGGGCGAGTTCGAGGCGGCCACTGCTCTTGACCGGCAGGGGCGAGGATCCCGGCTTGTAGGCGACCTGCACGAAGCCACGCGGAACGGGCTCCTTCGCCAGGTTCAGGTGGCTGCCGCGGATGTGCACCGGCAAATCCACCGGCTTGTCCTCATCGACCGCGAGCGCGAAGGCCACCGGCGCGGGGCTGTTCGTCTTCGCCATGTCACGGGCGGCCTCCAGCGCGACGATGGCGTCGCGGGTCTGCTCCGGGTAAGAGGGCCGCGGATCCTTCGGCAACGCGAACACGCCGCCCGGCGCGAAGAGCGCGTCGTGCGTCTCCGCCACGGCGAGCAGTTCGCGGTCGGCATCGGCAAGGTCGTTGAACTCCCAACGCGCCACGACCTCGGTGCCGTCCACCTTGCCCGCGTTTTCAAAATGATCCTTCAACTGGGCAGCCGTCAGCGCGGAGCGATGGACGAAAACCTCGTCAAGCAACCCCTTGAAGTTCACATGGCCATCCGCCCGTCGACCCAGGACCAGCGGTCCTGTGCCGGCGACGCGGGTCCGTTTGATCTCCGTTTCACCCGCGGCCGCGCCGTCCACGAACAGGCGCAAGGTCACGCCGTCGTAGGTCATCGCGAGGTGGTGCCATTGGTTTGCCTTGAGCGGTTTCCCTTCGTTCCAGACCGCGAAGACGTTTTCCTTGCCGCCGCCTATGTTCAGGTAGGCGCCGGCGCGATTCCGATCGAGCATCAGCGCGTAGTGTCCTTCGGCCCATTCATTCGCGCCTTTGCTCACGAGCCACCGGCGTTGGTCTCCGTCCTTGGGAAACGGGCTGAAGCGAACCCAGGCCTCGACGGTGAGCTGCTTGGGTTCGAGTGCGACGGAATGGGGCAGCTCCAGATGATTGCGGCCATTGCCTTGAAAGGCCGCGCCGACTTTCCCGGGAGCCAGCCTCAGTCCTTTGGCGGTGTCGGAAAGTTTCTCTTCGTTGGCGAGAAACCCGGCGATGGTTGACGGATCAGAAGCCAGGCCCCGCAAGGTCCGGCTCACCGGATTGGTGGAAGGATCGGGGGCCATCAACTCGCGGAGCCGCGCCACCAGATTGGTCGGCTGCGAGGATTGGTTCGTCGACGGTGAGGAAGCTGCCGAGGCGAGACAAGTCCCAAGGTTGGTTCTCCAACTGGATCGAAGCGCCTTGTCCGCATTCTCGATTGCCCGGGCCACTTCATTGCTCTTCGCCGCGAAGACCTTGTCGTGCGCTGCGATGGCGGCGAGCTGGGACGTGCTGGTGATGCGGCGTTCGTTGAACTTCGAGACGAACGCCAGGTTCTCCATCGTCTTCGTGCTCCGGAAAATCCCGGCCAGCGCGTAATAGTCTCGCGCCGAGATCGGATCGAACTTGTGGTCGTGGCACCGCGCACAGCCGACGGTCAGCCCCAGAAAAGCCCGGCTCACCACGTCGATCTGTTCATCGACGAGGTCCATGACGAGTTTGGGTTTGTCCTGCTCGGCCAGCATCTTCGGCCCCATCACCAGCAGACCCGTGGCGGTCCATCGATCGAAGACGGCCTGTTCGCCGACGCCGTTGGTCGGGAGGAGATCGCCTGCGAGCTGCTCGGTGATGAAGGCGGCGAAAGGCTGGTTGGCATTGAACGACCGGATCACCCAGTCGCGATACCGCCAGGCGTTGGCCATGACCTTGTTCTCGTCCTGGCCGTTCGAGTCGGCGTAGCGCGCGACATCCAGCCACCATCGCCCCCAACGTTCGCCATAACGCGGCGATGCCAGCAGACGATCGATCATCCGCTCGAAGGCATCCTTCGCTGGATCCTTGAGGAAGGCGGCGATTTCTTCGGGCGTCGGTGGAAGCCCCGTCAAATCGTAGGCCGCGCGCCGGATCAACGTCCGCCGGTCCGCGATCGGAGCGGGCGACAGCTCCTTTTCCTTCAGCTTGGCCACGACGAACGAATCGATGGGATGAACGCGGCGCGAGAACAACGAAGACTTCTTCGGCGGTTCAGCGGTGCGGATCGATTGGAACGCCCAGTGGACCCGGCCGGTGGACACAAGCGCGGTGGTCTTGCTGGCCGACTTTTCATCGCGCGGGTCGATGGCGCCGTCGTTCACCCATTGCGTCAGGTCGGCGATGACCGCATCGGGCAGGCGCGCCTTGGGCGGCATTTGCAGATCGCGGTTCGCATAGCCGACGGATTCGATGAGCAGGCTTCGGCTGGCGTCGCCCGGAACGAGCGCAGCCTTCGTATCGCCGCCCCGCAAGACACCCGACTTCGAGTCCAGGCGCAGTCCGCCCTTCAGCTTCTTGCTCTCGGCGCTGTGGCATTCGTAACAGTGCTCGACGAGGACCGGCCGGATGCGCTGCTCGAAGAAAGCCAGCTTGGCGTCATCGACGCCGGCCGCCTGGGCCGAAACGCCGACGAGTCCGACCGCAAAGGCGGACAGCAATTCGCTCAGGCGTGTTGAAAAGCGCGGTGACATGTCTGGAAGGCTTTGTTGGACGCTGCCCTGCCCGAAGGCATTCGGAAAGTCTGGGCACTGCGAAATCTGGACTAGGAACGGCCGCTGCCGTCCGCGTCACACCCCGAACTTCGCTTCGCCCGGCGCACTGCTGCCAGCGTGTTTGATCCGGCTCTGCGGATTGGCGGCCAGATGTTGCAGCGTCTTGAAGATCGTTTCCGTCTCCGCACTGCCGAGCGCGGTGGCGATCTGCGCGGCGGTGAAGCTCAGGCCGGGATGGGCCTTAAGGTGGGCTTCAACCTTGAGCTTCAGCGCGAGCACGACACCTGCCGCCTTCTTCCCCGCTTCGACGCCGGGCTGGTGGTAGGCATTGATGTTGACGAGCGAGGCGTAGAGGCCGACCGCGCGTTCGAACAAGGCGATGAGGGCGCCGACGGTGAAGGCGCTGACCTCCGGCACGGTGATGGTGATGGATTGGCGTCCGCTTTCGTAGAGCGCCTCGCGGGTGCCGAGGAGGAAGCCATTGAGGAAGTCGCCCGACGTCACTCCGGGTTCGACCTCGATGCTCGCGGCAGCGCGGTCGCGCAGCACTTCCACGAAGACGACGAAAAAGTTGTTCACGCCGTCGCGCAACTGCTGGACGTAGGCGTGCTGGTCGGTGGAACCCTTGTTGCCATAGACGGCGATTCCCTGGTTCACGACCTTGCCGGCGAGGTCGAGTTCCTTGCCGAGGGATTCCATCACGAGCTGCTGGAGATACTTGGCGAAGAGTTCGAGACGGTCCTTGTAGGGCAGGACGACCATGTCCTTGGACCCTTTTCCGTCACCGATGAAGTGCCAACAGAGCGCAAGCTGCGCGGCCGGGTTCGCCTCGGCGTCGGCCACACGGGTGACGGCGTCGGTCGCCTTGGCTCCGGCGAGCATGCCCCGGATGTCGAGGCCCTGGAGCGCGGCGGGCAGCAAACCGACGGCGGAGAGTTCGCTCGTGCGTCCGCCGACCCAGTCCCACATGGGGAAATTCTTCAACCAGTTCCCTGCGGTGGCGGTCTTGTGCAACGCGCTGCCCGTGCCGGTGACGGCGACGGCGTGTCTGCCGAAATCGAGGCCGGCCTTGTCGTAGGCGGCCTTGGCTTCGAGCATGCCGTTGCGGGTCTCGGGGGTCCCGCCGGACTTGGAGATGACAAGTGCCAAGGTGACGCCGAGCTGGCCGTCGAGGCGGGCGAGCGTCCTGTCGATTCCGTCGGGGTCTGTGTTGTCGAAGAAGTTGACCGCCATCTTGTCGGTCTTGGGATGGCCGAGGGCGTTGGCCACGAACTGCGGCCCGAGCGCGGATCCACCGATGCCGATGACGAGGACGTTTTTGAAGGGGCCGGCAGCCCCTTTCACTTGGGCCGAATGCACGGCGGCGGCGAAGGCTTCGATGTTCCTCAGGGTATTCTCGATTTCCGCGGCGATCTCCTTCGTGGGCGCGAGCGCGGCGTCACGCAGCCAGTAGTGGCCGACCATGCGTTTCTCGTCCGGATTGGCGATCGCGCCCGCTTCCAGCGCGGTCATGGCGGCGAAGGCCCTGTCGATCGCGGGCTTGGACTTGGCGAAGAAATCCTCGGGGAAGTTGACGCGGCTGATGTCCAGCGACAGGCCGGCGGAGGGGAACTCGCGGTAGAACTTTTGGAAACGGTCCCAGATCTGTGCCTTTGTCGCCTTCATGGTGGCGACAGCAGTAAACATCCCGGTCGGCTGGCGAAAGCCGAAACGCTCCCCGGCCTTCAGGCAGCAATCCGGCTGATGCTCCCGACATGCCCGCTGATAAGTCGATCACTACGCCGGATGCAGTCCTTGGATCGAATTTGCCCGCATTGCCGGTCGGGCTCAGGCGCTTCTCCGCCAGCGGGAGCCCCGGCGCGTCGGGATCCGCCGTGGCCACGATCATGCAATCAAGCGAGGCTGAATGGGGGTTGCACGGCAAATGGGATTCCATTAGAAACCCCGGGCATGAAGCTCCTGAAACCCCTGCTCGCTTCCGCTTTGCTGGCATTGCCTGCCGCGCCAATGACTGTTCGGGCCGAAGATTCCGACGCCCAAAAGCAAGCCATTGAAGTCCTGCGCCGCGTCCAAGATTCCCGCTCCGGCAAGCCCGCCCCCAAAGCCACGGCTGCCCCGTCCAAGGCCGCCGCCGCACCTGCGAAGCCTGCGCCTATGGTCGCGAAGCCGGCCCCGGCTCCCAAGCCCGTCGAAGTGAAGAAGCCCGCCGCTGTGGCCGTTTCCGCCCCCGTCGCCAACCCCGCTTACGTCCCGTCCGGCGACAGTCCGGCGCAGAAACAGGCGCTGGAAGCTCTCCGTGCCCAACAGGCCGCCAAGCCAGTCCCCATCGTGGTCAGCGCCCCCAAACCGATGGCTCAGCCGAAGCCTAAGCCGGCTCCAGCTCCCGCAGCCAAGCCCGTCGAGATGAAGAAGGCCGCCCCCGTGGTCGTCTCCGCCCCGAAGCCCCCGGCGCCGAAACCTGCCGTGGCAGCTTCGACACCCAAGCCCGCAGCCACGGTCGCGGCTCCGAAGTCCGTCGCCAAGCCCGCCGCTCCGACGCAGGTCAGCAAAGCGGCTCCCGCTCCCATTCCCGCGATGGCGCCGACCACCAAGGAAGGCAAGCTGGCCGAGTTGACCCGCCGCTACCTCAACGACGAGGTCACCCCGCGCGAGTATCACACCCAGCGCGCCAAGATCCTCGCTGACTAAGCCGGTTCCGATTTCACCAACCCGCCGGAGCAACTCCGGCGGGTTTTTTGTTTCCCGCGATCGGGGCCCTGAACTTGAAACTTGGAAGTCGCTTCCGCGCCCCCTTTACTCCCCGGCCATGCACAGCTTCCGTTATGTCGGTGACAAACTGTTCTGCGAAGGCGCGTCGATCGAAGCGCTCGTGAAAGAGCACGGCTCGCCGCTCTACGTCTATTCGGCGGCCACGCTGACGGACCATTTCTCCAAGCTTGATTCCGCCCTCGCGCCACTCGACCACCTCGTGTGCTACGCGATGAAGGCCAACTCGAACGCGGCCGTCATCCGCCTTTTCGCCAATCTCGGCGGCGGCTTCGACACCGTCAGCGCGGGCGAACTCCAGCGCGTCATCGCCGCGGGCGGCGATGCGAAGAAGTGCGTTTTCGCAGGTGTCGGCAAGACCGAGGAGGAGATCACCTTCGCCCTCAAGAAAGGCATCTACAGCTTCAACGTCGAATCCGAGCCCGAGCTCCAGCGCATCAACCGCGTCGCGGCCAAGCTCAAGAAGGTCGCGCCCATCGCCGTGCGCGTTAACCCGAACATCGACGCCGGCACCCACGCCAAGATCACGACCGGCACCTACGAGAACAAGTTCGGCATCGCCTTCGAGGAGATCGAGGGCGTCTATGCCCGCGCCTCTAAGCTGAAGAACATCAAGCTGCGCGGCCTCCAGATGCACATCGGGTCGCAGCTCACATCCGTGAAGCCCTTCGAGGCGGCGGTGAAGAAGGTCGTCCCGCTCGTCCAGAAACTTTCTGCCCGTTACGGCTTCGAGTTCTTCAGCATCGGCGGCGGCATTGGCATCGTCTACAACCCCGCGTTGGCCAGCGCTGATCCCGCGTGGTGGAACACTCCGGAAGGAAAGAAGATCCTCACCCCTGCGACCTACGCCGCCACGCTCGTGCCGCTGCTCCAGCCGCTCGGCCTGAAGATCCTGCTGGAACCCGGCCGCTTCCTCGTCGGCAACGCCGGTGCGCTTGTCACCCGCGTCGAATACGTCAAGAAGACGGGCAAGAAGAACTTCGTCATCGTGGACGCCGCGATGAACGACCTCATCCGCCCGGCGTTCTACGACAGCTACCACGAGATCGTTCCGCTCAAGCGCAACGCCAAGGCGCCCACGATCTCCTCCGATGTCGTCGGCCCCATCTGCGAATCCGGCGACTACTTCTGCAAGGACCGCCCGCTCCAAAAGGTCGGCGAAGGCGACACCCTCGCGCTGCTCAGCGCCGGCGCCTACGGCTCCGTCATGGGCTCGAACTACAACACCCGCGGGCTGGCCACCGAGGTGCTCGTCCATGGCAAGAAGGCCGACGTGGTCCGCAAGCGCCAGAAGATCGCCGACATCTGGGAGAACGAAGTCGTGCCCGGTTGGCTGAAGAAGGGCTGAGCCATTCGGTTGTAAACAGGAAAGGCCGGGCATCGCTGCCCGGCCTTCGCAATTGGAGTTTTACCTCGCTCAGCGGACCAGCTCGAAGGCGAAGCCCTTGAGGTATTCCGTCTCGGGCATCGACGGGAGGACCGGGTGGTCCGGGCTCTGGGCGTAGATGTCGACGCGGCGGAGCAGTTTCCTCTGGTCGAACGCGGCCGAGAGGATGCAGTCGAGGAACATCTGTGTGCCCACATGGTGCGAGCAGCAGAACGTCGCGAGCACGCCGCCCGGCTTGAGCAGCTTGAGCCCGCGCACGTGGATTTCCTTGTAGCCGCGCATCGCGCCTTCGACGGCCGCGCGTGTCCGCGTGAACGACGGCGGATCGAGCACGACGACGTCGAACTGGGGAATCAGCTTCTCGTGCGGGCCGGTGTGCGTGCGGGCCTTCAGCCAATCGAAGGCGTTGGCCGTCTCGAAGGTGCACTGTGCGTCGAGCTTGTTGGCCTTCGCGTTGGCCCCGGCGAATCCCGTGGCTTCCGCGCTCTGGTCCACGCCCACGACGGTCTTGGCTCCGGCCCGGGCGGCATGGAGGGAGAAACCACCGAGGAACGAGAAGCAGTCGAGCACCGTGTCGCCCTTGCGGACGAGGTTGGCGACCTTCTGGTAGTTCACCTGCTGGTCGAGGTAGAGGCCGGTCTTGTGGCCGCCGGCGATGTCGACGTCGAACTTCAGGCCGTTGAGCTTGATGCTCACGGGCCCTTCGATCGTGCCGTGGATGACGCCGTTGGATTCTTCCATGCCCTCGAACTTGCGGAACGAGCTTTCGCTGCGTTCGACGATGGCACGGGGCGAGAAGACCCGTTTGATGGCCTCGACGATGTGGTGCTTCCGCTTCTCCATGCCGAGGGACGAGATCTGCATGACGAAGACATCCTCATACTTGTCGAGGATCAGGCCGGTGAGCAGGTCGGACTCGGCGTTGACCACGCGGAACGACGTCGCCGTGGGCATGTGCCGCTGGCGGACGGCGAGGGCGGAGCGGAGTCGTTCCTCGAAGAAATGGACGTCGATGTCGGTGCGTTCGGAGTCGATGACGCGCACCCGGATCTTCGAGCGGGAATTGTAGAAGCCGACGCCGAGAAGGCGCTGGCGGTGGTCCTTGATCTGGACGAGGTCGCCGTCGTTGGCGGGACCGGTGAGGCGCAGGATGGCGCCTTCATAGATCCAGAGGTGGCCGGCGACGATCCGGTCGGCTTCGCCGGGTCGGAGGAGAACAGTTGTGAGGCTCATGGTTTGTAGACAAGCGGCCGGTTCGGCCGCAAAGATCGAGATTGATACAGAACCCGGAGGGGGAAGGAAGCACGAAACCCAAAGGCCAAAGGCCGAACTCGGATTCCAGATAGCAGACTCCAGATGCCGGATGTTCTGTCGCGAAGTGACTCAGGAGGGTAGCCAGCCACAAGGTGGCTGGTTCTGGTCCCGATGAATCCTCCAAGTCCTGGAGGGACGGCGGGCTCTTCTTGGGCTCCCTGCCCGTCGTCCTGCTTGCTTCGTCACCTTGGTTTTCATTTGGCCTTTGGCCTTTGCTCGTCGTCATTTTCTCCCGCAATCGGCCCTTGCCCCGACGGTTCGCGCGACTAGCTTCAGCCCATGTCCCCCAGCCTCCAAGATGCGCGTCCCGCAGTCAGCGGGGGCTCGTTCCTTGATCCGGCGGCCTTGATGCGCATCCGCAACCTGGAACTGCGCGCGCAGGTCGTGGTGGAGGGATTCTGGTCGGGCATGCACCGCTCGCCCTTCCACGGCTTTTCCGTCGAGTTCACCGAATACCGGCCCTACGTCGTGGGCGACGACCTGCGTTACCTCGACTGGCGGCTCGTGGCCCGGAGCGACCGCTACTACATCAAGAAATTCGAGGACGAGACGAACCTCCCGTCGCACTTGCTGCTGGATCTCAGCCCGTCGATGAACTTCAAGTCGCTCGGCTGGTCCAAGCGCGACTACGCGGCGACGTTGGCCGCGACGTTCAGCCAGTTCCTCCACGACCAGGGCGATGCGGTGGGGTTGCTGACGTTCGATGATCGGGTGCGGGACTATCTGCCTTCGAAACATCGGAAGGGTCATCTGCGGCAGATCATGCTGGCGTTGGAAAAGCAGTCTTCGGCCCGGACCACCAGTCTCGCGGAACCGCTGAAGCGCATCGTCGAAATCGTCCGTCGCCGCGGGATGATGCTGTTGATCTCCGACCTTCTCGCGCCGCTGGAAGACCTGGAGAAGAACCTCGGCCATCTCGCCGCGTGCGGTCATGACGTCGTCGTTTTCCAGGTGCTCGATCCGGCCGAGACGACGTTCCAGTTCCAGAAGGCGACGCGGTTCGAGGACATGGAATCCGGTCGTGATCTCTACCTGAACCCCGCCGCTGCGCGGGAGCGCTACCTCGAGGCTTTCGGCAAACACCAGTCCGCCGCGAAGTCCCTGTGTGAACGGCTCGGCATCGCCTTCCACGTGCTGACAACGGATGTGCCGTTGGACATTGCCTTGTTTGAATTCCTCCGCGACCGCCTCGCCCGCGGCCGCAAGCCGGTGAAGACCCGCCGCTGATGAACTTCCTCGCCCCACTCTTTCTCGCCGGAGCCGCCGCGGTCGCGTTGCCGATCCTGCTGCATCTGATCCGGCGGACAGAACGGGAGAAGACGCCGTTCAGCTCGTTGATGTTCCTCCAGCCCACGCCGCCGCAGATGACCAAGCGCAGCCGGCTGGAGAATCTTTTTCTCCTTCTCCTGCGTTGCCTCGTGTTGGCGCTGGTCGCGTTCGCTTTCTCACGGCCCTATCTCCAGCAGGCCATCGCGCCGCCGGTCCAGAAGACCGAACGCATCCGCACCGTGGTGCTGGTCGATACGAGCGCGAGCCTCAGGCGCGATGATCTCTGGGCCCAGGCGAAGCAGCGGGCCGCGTCGGTGCTCCGCGCCGCGGGCGCGGCGGACGAAGTCGCGCTGGTCGTCTTCGACCGGCAGCCGCGCGTGCTCATCGACTTCACCCGCTGGACCGGATCCGCGTCGACCGAGCGGGCCAACCTGGCGGTGAACCTGATCGAATCGGAAAGCCCCTCGTGGCTCCCGACCCATCTCGGCTCCGCGATGATGCGCGGGGTGGAATTGCTCGAGGAAAAAGCCGACGCCCAGCTCCGCAAGCGGCTCGTGGTCATCAGCGATTTCCAGGAAGGCGCGAAGCTCGACGGCCTGCAGGGCTACGAATGGCCGAAGGGAGTCGAAGTCCGGCTGGAACAGATCAACCCCCGCACTCCGGGCAACGCCGCGCTCCAACTCGGGGCGGAACTCGCCTCCGGCTCCGGCACGACCGACGGCAGCATCAAGGTCCGCGTCAATAATTCCACCGATGCCAAGCGCGACCAGTTCCGCATCCAGCGGAGCGACGCGGGTCCGGGTGCGGAAGCCTACGTGCCGGCCGGGCAAAGCCGTGTCATTACGCTCGCTGCCGGAACCAATTCACTCACGGCGACGAATGGCTTGAAGCTTTCGTTGGCCGGAGACGACCAGGCTTTCGACGACTCGCTTTTCATCCAGACGCGGCGTCAGGAAACGGTCCGTGTGCTGTTCCTTGGCAACGATGATCCCAAGGATTCGGCCGGTCTCGCCTACTACTTGGGCCGCGCGTTTCCCGAAACCCGGATGCGCAAGGTCGAGCTGCTGCTGCGGCCGGCTTCGGCGCCGCTTACGGCGGCCGATCTCAAGGACGCCGCCTTGGTCATCGGCAGCACAAAGCTCACCGCGCCTCAGGCGGCATGGGCGAAGCAGGCGTTGGCGGCCGGGGTCACCGTGCTGTTGGCTTTGCCGGATTCCACGTCGACCGAAGCGATCGGAACTCTGCTGGGCCGGACCGCGCCGACTGCGGCCGATCTGACGAGCAACTACAGCCTGTTTGGACGGATTGATTTCCAGCATCCGCTGTTCGCTCCGTTTGCCGATCCACGCTTCAGCGACTTCACCCGGATCCACTTCTGGAAAGCGCGGCAGTTGTCGACCAACGGTATTCCCGGTGCCCGTGTCGTCGCGGCCTACGACTCCGGCGATGCGGCGTTGATGGAGATTCCGGCGGGCCGCGCGTCGTTGTTCGTGCTGACGTCCACCTGGATGCCGGCCGACAGCCAGTTGGCTTTGTCGTCGAAGTTCGTTCCGCTGTTGTCCGGCCTGCTTGATTACGGACGCGCGCGGCAGTCATTCGCCCGCCAGTTCTTCGTCGGGGATACGGTCCCGCTGCCGACCAATGGTGTGGCCGGCGCGTTGGTCGTGGTGCGGCCTGATGGCAAACGCGAGACCTTGGCGGCGGGTGCGCCGCTGTTTGTTGGCACGACGGAACCGGGCTTCTATCGTGTCGAAGGGTTGTCCGAGCCGCTGTCCTTCGCCGTGAACCTTTCACCCGACGAATCGCGGACGGCCCCGATGGCGGCGGATGCGCTCTCGAACCTCGGTGTGCCGGTCAAACTGGCTCCCACAACTCTCGCGGCTGCTCCGAAAGTGGATCCGGCCGCGACCCTGATGACGGCGGCCAACGAGCTGGAAGGCCGTCAGAAACTCTGGCGCTGGGTGCTCCTGGCGGCGCTGGCCATCGTCCTCATCGAAACCTGGCTCGCCGGCCGGTTGAGCTTCGGAGCCAAGACTGCCTGACAGCCATGAGCACCTGCTGGAAACCAACCCCCGTCGCCCGGCGTCATCCTTGGAGGCCTTTGTCATGATCGAACCCTCACTTCGTCGGCAGTTGGAACCGGTCGCGCGCCGGCTCCGGATCGAACGCCTGCACCGGCGGCTCATCCGTTTGTGGCTCGTGCTGGGTGCGGTGTCGCTCGCCGCGATGGCTCTCCAGTTGGCCACGGGCGTCAGCTTTGCGGCGGTCGTTCCCTTCGTCCTGCTGGTCGGAGTTCTTGGCGGACTTTTCATGGGGTTTGCCGGTGAGTTTTGGCAGCCGGACTACCGGGACGTCGCGCGCCGCCTTGAGGCCTTGGATCCCGGGTTCAAGTCCCTCCTGACGACCGCCGTCGAGCAGCAACCCGATCCGGTGACGGGCAGATACTCGTTCCTCCAGGCCCGGGTGGTTCGCGAAGCCGTCGCCGCCTGCAGCGAGCGTGATTGGAACCGCTCCGTCGCTGGCTTCGGCCTTGCCGGAGTTCGC
The DNA here is from genome assembly GCA_947476875.1 of Verrucomicrobiota bacterium. GTDB lineage: Bacteria > Verrucomicrobiota > Verrucomicrobiia > Limisphaerales > CANJSG01 > CANJSG01. The sequence continues at coordinate 38,742 of CANJSG010000004.1, forward strand.
TTCGGCCAACTGGCTTCGTTCGCTTTCGCCGCGGCGATGACGTGGCTGCTCTATTCAAACGGCTCCCTTCCCGGCGGTAGTTCCGTGGCGCTCATGCTCGAGGGCTATGAAGTGACTCCCGGCGACGCGCGTGTGGAAAAGGGATCGTCGCTCGTGGTGCTGGCCCGCTTCAGCGGCCGCGTTCCTGCGGACGCCGCGATGGTTCTGGAGCAGGCCGGAAACACCAATCGAATCGCCCTCAGCCGCAGTCTCAACGATCCCGTCTTCGGTGGAACCATCCGCGACCTCCAGGCGGATGGCGTCTACCGGATCGAGTTCGGTAGCAAAGTCAGCCGGAGCTACAAACTCGCGATCTTCGAATTTCCGCGTCTGGAAAAATCCGACGCCGAGATCCAGTTCCCGGCCTACACCCAGTTGGATTCCAAGAAGGTTCCCGACACCCGCCGCGTCAGCGCCGTGGAAGGTTCAACCGTCCGGATGGAATTGCTCCTCAACAAGACCGTCCGCAGCGCAAGTCTGGTCGGCCCCGAGGGCACCATCGCGCTCGACCTCCCGGCCGGCCGGGCGGCTGCGCTGCTTCCGAGCATGGTCCTGACCCAGTCGCAGACGCTGCGTCTGGTGCTGGTCGATGCCGAAGGCCTGACCAACAAGATCCAGACGCAGTTTGTCTTCGACGCGCTGCCGAACCGGCCTCCTGCATTGAAATGGATTTCTCCGAAGGGCGACCAGCGGGTTTCCGCCCTCCAGGAAATGGCCTTCCGCGCCGAGGCCAGCGACGACTTCGGCCTCGTTGGCTACGGCTTCAGCTTCATCATGCCGGATGGTTCCGAGAAGGAAGTCCGCGTGGCCGGAACCGGCGACACGAACAATCTGAAGATCATCGTCCCGCCGAACGAGAAGAAGGCTTTCGACCATCTCTTCTCGCTCGAAGGCATCCCGGCCGCGGTCGACGACCTCCTCACCTATCACGTCTGGGCCGAAGACATCGGGCCTGACGGCAAGCTTCGGCGCACGCAGGGAGACCTCTTCCTCAGCGAGGTCCGTCCGTTCGAGGAGATCTTCCGCAAAGCCCCGCCTCAGGACGGCCAGAGCGAGCAGCAGCAACAGCAGCAGGAGCAACAACAGGGTAATGAGGCCACCAAGCTGGCGGATCTCCAGAAGCAGGTCCTGAACGCCACGTGGAAACTGCAGCGCCAGCTTTCCGGCACGCGGTTGCCGTCCGGCTTCAAGACCAACCTTTCGGTCGTCCTGGAATCGCAGAAGAAGGCGATCGAGCTGGCCGAAGCGATGAAGGAAAAGGTCCAGGACCCGCGCGGCCAGAGCTTCCTCGACACGGCCCTCAAGCAAATGGAACGAGCGGTGAAGGAACTTGGCGCGGCCAACAAGGATCCGTTCCGGCTGTCCGAGGCAACCAGCGCCGAGAACGCCGCCTACTCGGCCTTGCTGAAACTGTCCGCCCGCGAAACTCAGGTGACCCAGCGGAAACCCGGCCAGGGTGGCGGTGGTGGTGGCGGCGGCCAACAGCAGCAGCAGCTCGACCAGCTCGAGATGAACGAGAAGGAGAACCGCTACGAGACCAAGTCCCAGGCCCAGCAGGCCAAGGCGCAGTCGCCGGAACAGAAGGAGCAGCTCGACTTCCTCGCGCGCTTGAAGGAGCTGGCCCAGCGTCAGCAGGACATCAACGAACGTCTCAAGGAGATGCAGAACTCGCTCGAGGCCGCCAAGACCGAGAAGGAAAAGGAGGAGCTTCGCCGCGAACTGAAGCGGCTCCGTGAAGAACAGCGCGAGCTGCTCGCCGATGCCGACGCCGCCCGCCAGAAGATGGAGAGGAACGACAAGAACGGCGAGCTGGCCGAGGAGCGCAAGAGCCTCGACGAAACCCGCAAGGACATGGAGAAGGCCTCGGAATCGCTCAACCAGGAGAAGGTTTCCGACGCGCTCGCGTCCGGCTCCCGCGTCGAGAAAGATCTCAAAAACCTCCAGGACGAGGTCCGCAAGAAAACCTCCAGCCAGTTCTCCGAGGCCATCCGCGACATGCGCGAGGAGGCCCGCAAGCTCGCCGAGAACCAGAAGGAACTTGGCGAGAAGCTGGCCGGCGAAAAGAAGCCCGAACGTCGGACGCTGAGCAGCGAGACCCCGACCGACAAGATCGCCGAGCAGCTCGGCCAGCAGAAGGCCGCGCTCACCAATCTGATCGGGTCCATGACCCAGGTTTCCCAGCAGGCCGAAGCCAGCGAACCGCTCCTTTCCAAGCGGCTTTACGACATGGTCCGCCAGCAGACGCTGAACAACACCGAGGACTCGCTCGACAAGGCCAAGCTCCTCGCCGAACGCAGCCTCAACCGCGAGGCGTCGCAGTTCGAGCAGCGCGCCCGCGAGGACATCAACAAGCTCCGCCAAGGCGTGGAGCAGGCGGCGGAAAGCGTTCTCGGCGACGAGGCCCAGGCGCTGGAACTCGCGCGTAAGGAACTCGACGAACTCTCCAATCAACTGAACCGCGAACTGGCGGCGCGCGGCGGCAACGGTCGTCAGGGAACGAACGGCAATGGCGGCTTCCTCCGCGACGGGTCATCGACCAACCGCGCCCGCGGCCTGGCCGGCGGCGGCTCCACCAATCGCGTGGGCGACATGGCTTCGAATTCTCGGGACGGCCAGCGGCAGCCGGGACAAGGCGAACCGCAGGAAGGCAATGATCCCCAGCAGGGCCAGCAACCCGGCGACCAGGGCAAGCAGGGGCAAAAGGGAAAACAAGGCCAAGGCAAACTGGGCGACCGGGCCCAGAAAGGCCAGCCCGGCCAAGGTCAGGGAGGGGAACAACCCGGCCAGGATGGTCAGAAGGGCAAGCAGGGACAGAAGGGGAAACAGGGCCAGGGCAAACAAGGTCAAGGCGGTCAGCAGCCTGGACAGGGACAGGAAGGCGAGCAGCCCGGTCAAGAGGGCCAGCCAGGTCAGGGCGGGCAAGGCGGCCAAGGAAACCAGCCCGGTGATCGGCAGAATTCCCAGCAGCAGCGCCAAGGCGGCCAGCAGCCACAGGCGCGCGATGGTTCGCCCGGATCATTCGATTTCGGCGGCGCCTTGGGCGGTGGTGGAGCAAACGGCGGGCCGTTGACCGGTGACAATTTCCGCGAATGGAACGAGCGGCTCAGCAACGTCGAAGAGATGGTCGGCGACGCCCGCCTCCGCGGCGACCTCGCGCAGGTGCGCGACCGCGTCCGAGCCGTCCGGGCCGATTTCCGTCGCACCGGCCGGGAGCCGCAGTGGCAGATGGTCCAATCCCAGATTCTGCAGCCGTTGGCCGAGGTGCAGAACCGCATCGCCGAGGAATTGGCCAAGCGCGGTTCCCGCGAGGCTCTCGTTCCCATCGACCGCGACCCGGTTCCCGCGCAGTTCACCGAGCAGGTCCGCCGCTACTACGAGAAGCTCGGCCGCGACAACTGATCGCCGTCGCGATTGGCTGCGAAAAGCTGTTGCCTCCGCGCGGACGCTGGCAACCTTCTCCGCCATGAAGCCTTCGCTCCGGTTTCGATCCGCATTCCTTGTTCCGGCGTTCGCCGCCTTCCTCGCGCTGGTATCCGGCTGCGGCCCACGTGAGTTGGTCATCGACCGCGCCGCGCGCGAACAGACGCTCATGATGGGCAACCATTCCGAGCCGCGCGATCTGGATCCGCAGATCCTCACGTCGCAGCAGGAATACAACATCATGATGGCGCTCTTCGAGGGGCTCACGGCGCCGAATCCCAAGGATCTCAGTCCCGAACCGGGTGTCGCCGAACGCTGGGATGTCGCGCCCGATCTGATGTCCTACACGTTCCACCTGCGGAAGAACGCGAAGTGGCAGAACGGCGATCCCGTCACGGCGAAGGATTTTATCTACTCGTTCCAGCGGATGCTTTCGCCGAAACTCGGGTCGGAATACGCCTACATGCACTGGGTGGTGAAGGGCGCGAAGGAGTTCAACGAGGGCAAGCTGAAGGATTTCACCAAGACCGGTTACTCCGCGCCGGACGACTACACGTTGAAGGTCGAACTGACCGGTCCGACGCCCTATTTCCTGGCGATGATGTATCACCAGTCGTGGTTTCCGATCCATCGCGCCACAATCGAGAAGTTCGGGCCCATCGATGAACGCTCGACCCAGTGGACCCGGCCGGGAAACCACATTGGGAACGGACCATTCCGTCTGAAGGAGTGGAAGCCCAACCAGGTCATCACTGTCGAGAAGAGCCCGACCTACTGGGATGCCGCAAAGGTCACGCTGAACCGGATCCAGTTTTTCCCGATCGACAGCCAGGATTCCGAAGAGCGCACTTTCCGCGCCGGCCAGCTTCATATCACGCAGTCGTTGCCGCAGGCGAAGATCGACGTCTACAAGGCCGAGCATCCCGAGTTCCTGACGATCCATCCCTTCTTCGGCACCTACTTCTTCCGCATGAACGTGACCAACGGAGTGTTGTCCGATGTGCGCGTGCGGCAGGCGTTGGGAATGTCGATCGACCGTGAAGCCCTCGTGAAGACCGTGGCCCGGGGCGGTCAGCTTGCGGCCTACAGCATCGTGCCGCCCGGGACCGCCGGCTACAACGCGCGCACGCAGGTGAAGTTCGACATCCCGGCGGCGCAGGACCTGTTGGCGAAGGCCGGGTTCCCCCAAGGAAAGGGCTTCCCGAAGATCGAGGTGCTCTACAACACCGACGACGGACACAAGAGCATCTGCGAGGCGCTCCAGCGGATGTGGAAGCAGAACCTCGGCATCGACATCTCGATCGTGAACCAGGAATCGAAGGTCTGGCAGGACACGATGATGCAGATGAACTACCAGATGGCCCGCTACGCCTGGATCGGCGACTACCTGGATCCGAACAGCTTCCTCGACATGTTCCTCACCGGCGGCGGCAACAACCAGACCGGCTGGTCGAACAAGGAGTTCGACCGCCTCATCGAGGAAGCGGGCCGGACCTCGGATGCGTCCAAGCGCATCGGGCTCTTCCAGCAGGCCGAAACCATCCTGGTGAACGAAGCGCCGACGATCCCGATCTACTTCTACACCCGCGTCGCGCTCGTGCGTCCCGAGGTGAAGGGCTGGGAGCGCAACCTCCTCGACATCCATCCCTACAAATACGTGTCGCTGGAAATGCCGACGAAGTGACAAAGCCATGAATGTTTCTCCGATCCGCCAGCCGGTTGAAATGGTAGGGCGAAGGCTCCCGCCGAGCCGCCTCAACGCTTCTGAAAACCGACCGGTCGAACCGGCAACGCGCGAACCCCAGGTGGGTCGAGCCGCGCTGCGACTCGACGGCCAGCCGCAGCGCGGCTGGCCCCACCTTCCCGCATTCTTGTCCCGCTCCCTCGCCGCCGTTCTCACGTTCGCCCTCGTTCTTGTCGGCTGCGGATCGAAGGAGACCACCGTGCAGACCGGCGACCGCGACCAGGTCCTGCACAAGGGCAACGGAACCGAACCGCGCGACCTGGATCCGCACACCATGATCTCGGTCGAGGAGGACAACATCATGCAGGCGCTGTTCGAGCCGCTCGTGTGGCGGCATCCCGACACGATGGCTCCGACGCCGGGCGTGGCGGAGAAGTGGGACATCTCAGCCGACGGCAAGGTCTTCACGTTCCACCTGCGCAAGAACGCCCGCTGGTCCAATGGCGATCCCGTGACCGCGCGCGATTTCGCCTACTCCATGCGGCGGGCACTGACGCCGGAACTCGCCGCTGAATTCGCCTTCTACCTTTATCCCATCCGCGGCGCGGAAGCCTTCAACACGGGCAAGTCGAAGGACTTCACCACTGTCGGCGTCGAGGCCGTCGACGATCTCACGCTGAAGTTGACCCTTGCCGAGCCGACGCCCTACTTCATGTCGCTTCTGACCATTTCCACCTACATGCCCGTGCACAGCGCCACCGTCGAGAAGGCCGGCGGCGGTTCCCGCAAGGGAACCCTGTGGACGCGTCCCGGAAACCACGTCAGCAACGGGCCCTTCACGCTCTCGGAATGGTCTCCCTCCAAGCACATCACGCTCCGGCGAAACACGAACTACTGGGACGCCGCCAACGTGAAGCTGGCCGAAGTGCGCTTCTACCCGATCGAGAATTCCGACACCGAGGAGCGCGCCTTCCGCGCCGGGCAGCTCCACCTCACCGCCGCGTTGCCGACTTCGAAGATCGCGGCATACAAGAAAGATGAGCCCCAGTTCCTTCGCACCGTCCCCTACCTCCGCGCGCAATACATCGGCTGCAACGTGACCAACGGCGTGCTCGCCAACCGTCTCGTCCGTCGTGCGCTCGGCCTCGCCATCGACCGCGAAGGCATCGTCAACACCGTCACCCGCGGCGGTGAAACCCCGGCGTGGTCGTTCGTCGCGCCGAAGATGGCCGGCTACGAATCCCGTGCGCGCCTTCCCTTCGATCCCGCCGCCGCGAAGAAGGCCCTGGCCGACGCGGGATTCGCCGACGGCAAAGGGTTCCCGAAACTGCAGATGGTCTTCGACAACGCCGAGATCACCAAGATCACCGCCGAAGCGATCCAACAGATGTGGCGCGCGACGCTCGGCATCGAAGTAGGGCTGCAGAACATGGAGAAGAAGGTCTACCTCGACCGCATCAACTCGAAGGACTACGAGCTCTATCTCGGCGGTTGGACGCCGGACTTCCCTGATCCCATGGGCTTTCTCGAGATGTGGGGATCCAGCTCCACGGCGAACTACGCCGGTTTCCGCAATGCGGCCTACGACGACCTGCTCGCCAGGTCCGGCCGCGAACTCGAAGTGCCCAAGCGCATGGAACTGATCCGTCAGGCGGAGGATCTGTTGACCGACGAAGCGCCGATCCTGTCGATCTACCACCACGCCCGCGTCTACCTCAGCCGTCCGTCGGTGAAGGGTTGGCATACCAATCCGCTCGACACGCACGCCTACAGCCGGGTGTTCCTCGAAGCCGGCGGCAAGTGATCCCATCACTGCTTCGCCGTTCTACCCGGCAAACGGATTCCCCGCCGCCTTGGCCGCTTTCTCCACCTTAGGCCGCTTGAAGAGTGCCCACGGCACATAGACCCAGCTCACGAGGAGGTGCAGCGCCATCACCCCGGCCAGCATGGGCAATTCGAGAGCCCGTAGCGCGTAGAGGACGACACCGGCCGTCAGGATGACCGATCCGGTCATCTGGGCTGCGCCGGACAATTTCCACGAGCCGATGATCGTCAGTTCGCGGTCGGCGAAAAATGCGAGGAGGCGCACGGGCAGGAAGTAGATCGTCGCCCAAGCCGCCCAGACGATCATCAGCCCGGTCATCACGGCCAACGCGGTCACGAGGTAGACGAGCGGTTTCCATGCGCCCCATTTCGGCTCCAGCTGGCCGCGTCCGATGGCGAAGGTCCACGAGACGTCGTAGGGCCGTGTGACGCAGCCGAGGATTCCGCAGGCACTGAAGTTGGTCGCGCCCAGGCGGACATCGAGATCAGCCGGCCTGTCGGGCACCACGGCCGATGTGCCGGACAACGAAATGCTCAGGAAAGGCGCGGCTGCAGCGGGTTTGGCCGAGCCGAGTCCGATGACTTCACCCCGGCTCATCACGGCATCTTCTGGAATCTGCCGGATCAATTCGCTGATGACAGGAGACACGTTGGTCGTGACGAAGAACACCATTGCGACGGCCGTGCCGAAGGAGAACAGGAGCTGCACCACGAACAGGCGCGTCAGTGACGCGCCGGCAAAGGCCGCCGCTCCGCCGGGAGTCAGCGGTTGCAAGGGTTTGTTGAACAGGTCCCATTTCACCGTTCGGAATCGCCGCAGAATCGAAGCTCCGGGGCAAAGGAATTCTTGGAATGATGCTCCGCGAAGCCCGGAGTGATCTTCGGAATGCGTCGACAAACACGCCCGCACACCGCGGGCTACTTCGCCAGCAACGCATCCAGCTCGTTCAGCCCCGCGTGCGAGCCGATCTCGTAGAAGCGCGTCGTCACCTCATGGCCGGCGAGCCGGTCGCGGCTGAGGAGGTTCTGCAAAAGCTCGGCGAGATCGAAGGCTTCGCGGCCAGCGAACGGCTCGAAGGCGGCGGGTTTGAGCAGCTCCAATCCGTAGTCGATGTGGCGCATCTCGGGCTGCTTCGCCTTCTTGTCGTAGATGCGGATGCGCCCGTCGGCGAAGATCACGTTGCTCGTGTCGTAGCTGCCTTCGTTGCGGTAGACGGTCATCAATCCCTGCTTGCCGGACTTCAGGAACGTCTCGGCCACGGGCGCGAAGGGGATGGGCAGATACGAATCACCGTAGAGGACGAAGAAGGTCTCGCCCAGCAGCGGCAACGCCTGGCGCAATGCGCCGCCGGTGCCGAGCAGCTTGGGGCCGTCGAACGAGTAGTCCACCCGCAGGCCGAAACTTGAGCCGTCGCCCACGACGTCGCGCACCATCTCGCCGAGGTAACCGACGCAGAGGACGACGCGGCGGATGCCCTCGCGCTGGAGCTGTTCAAGCTGGTGCTCGATGAACGGCCGCCCGGCCACGGCCACGAGCGACTTGGGAATCGTCTCCGTGATGGGCCGCAGCCGCGTGGCAAGACCGCCGGCGAGGATGGCGAGGGGAATGTCGGCGAGGCTATTCATGTCCTATCGTTAGCTTCAGTCATTCGGAACGGGCCTCAACAGGTTCAAGAACTGGGAGAATGATGAAGCGATCGTCATGAGAATCGAAGGTTCCTGTTCTCCGTCGTCCACTTCATGGTCCCAAAAAACGCACTGCCCACTGGCAGACATCAGTATTCTGTTTCCGAAGCCGTCGAGGGCGATGGGGAAAAATCCCGCCGGAATTCTTCCCTGAATGCACTCCCACTCATCCCAGAAGACCGAGGCAAGCTCCGACGACGGTTTCATGGGTAGGATTTCGTCTATGATGATCGCAACGTGGTGAGGCTTGGCTGGAGTCCCGTTGATGGGAATCAAACCGAAATCCTTAAAGGTGACGCCGCCGGTCGTTTTCATGAACGCCACGTAGTCTTCAGGGAACGCAATCCCCACCGCTTCAGAAACGACCTCGATCTGGTTTCGAGACAGCGGAACATGATAGCTCCGAACGAACTCGTCGCTGAAGTAGCGCATGAGTCAGCGATCCTGTGCGCCTGGCTTTCGAGGCATTTGTTCTTCGGTCCAGGTTTCAGGCCACTGCTAAGGCTCTATAGTGTGCCTCACCCCTCCAGCACCTTCGTGCCTTGGAAGTCGAAGCGGAAGCGGACTTCGGTGAGGCCGGCCTGGTGCATGGCGTGGCGGAGCTTCGCCTTGCCTTCGTCGGCGTAGAACATGAGGAAGCCGCCGCCGCCGGCGCCGATGAGCTTGCCGCCGAGCGCGCCGTTGGCCATGGCCGCGTCATACCATTCGTCGATCTGGCCGTTGCTCATGTTGCCGCTGCGTTCCTTCTTCCGTTTCCAGTGCACGTCCATGAGCCGGGCGAACTCGCGCAGGTCGCCCTTCTCCATGGCGGCCGCGCTCTGGCGGCCGAGGTCCTTGATGAAATGCAGGTTCTCCAGCATCGCCTGGTCGTCCTGCTTCGACTTGTCGTGCTGTTCCTTGAGGATGGACGAGGCGGATCGGCTGTAGCCGGTGAAGAAGAGGAGGAGGTTGTCCTCGAGGTTGTAGAGCGTCTCCTCGGAGAGCTTGAGGGGCCAGGCCTTGACGTTGCCGTCGCGCTGGAACTCGAAGCAGGTGATGCCGCCGTAGGCCGCGATGTATTGGTCCTGCTTGCCGATGGGTTCGCGCAGGCGGTTCAGCTCGATGTAGCAGGCCTGGGCGGCGAGTTCGGCCGGGTGGACGAGGTTCTTCTTGTAGCCGTGGAGGGCCTTCAGCAGCGAGGTGGTGAAGCTGCCGGAGGAACCGAGCCCGGTGCCGGCCGGGATGTCGGCCATGCTGGTCATCTCCAGATACGGGCCTTCCACGCCCACGAGGTCGAAGGCCTCGCGGATGATGGGATGCTCGAGCTGCTTGGCGGTGGGAACGCGCTCGAGCTTGGAATATTTCACGATCAGATCCGGCACGAAGGTCTGGTGCAGGGTCGTGTAGATATACTTGTCGATGGCCGCGGCCACGAGGAAGCCGCCGTGGCGTTCGTAGTAGGAGGGAAGATCGGTGCCGCCGCCGCCGAGGCTGATGCGAAGAGGGGAGCGCGTGATGATCATGGCTGGGCGGAAAGGTGCGAAGGACGGCGGGCGAAAGGCAAGTGCGGGAATGAGGCTTGGCCGCAATCCTTCTCGTCCTCGTTATCCTTCTCGCTGGGTTTCCGAGAACGAGGACGAGAATGAGGACGAGAATGAGATGCGGGCTGCAGCGACCGCCCTGCCATCAGGCGAGGAGCTTCTTCACCAGTTCGCCGTGGATGTCGGTCAGCCGGAAGTCGCGGCCTTCGAAGCGGTGGGTGAAGCGGGTGTGCTCGATGCCGAGCAGGTGGAGCATCGTGGCGTGCAGGTCGTGCACTGAGACGGGATCGGCCACGATGTTGTAGCCGAAATCGTCGGTCTCGCCGAGGACGAGTCCGGGCTTCACGCCGCCGCCGGCCATCCAGAGCGAGAAGCAGCGGGGATGATGGTCGCGGCCGAAGCTGGTCTTGGAGATGTCGCCCTGGGAATAGGCCGTGCGTCCGAACTCGCCGCCCCAGATGACGAGCGTGTCGTCGAGCAGGCCGCGTTGTTTGAGATCCTTGACCAAGGCGGCGCTGGCTTTGTCCGTGTTCTTCGTCTGGTTCTTGATGCCGTCGGGCAAGCCGCCGTGGTGGTCCCAGTCGCGGTGGCAAAGCTGGACGAAGCGCACGCCGCGTTCCGCCAGGCGCCGCGCGAGCAGGCAGTTGTTGGCGAAGGATGCCTTGCCCGGTTCCGCGCCGTAGGCCTCGAGGACTTCCTTGGGCTCCTTCGCGAGATCCATCAGGTCCGGCACGCTCGTCTGCATGCGGAAGGCGAGTTCGTAGTTCTCGATGTGCGTGGCGATCGAGGGATCGCCGAGCGCGCCGAGCTGTTTGCGATTGAACTCCTGCATCGAGTCGAGCAACTGCCGGCGGGCGTTGCCGCTGAGGCCGGGCGGATTGGAGACGTAGAGAACGGGATCGCCCTGGCTGCGGAGCTGCACGCCCTGGTAGTTGCCGGGGAGGAATCCATTTCCCCAGTAACGCGCCTGCAAGGATTGGCCGCCGCTGCCGCTGACGAGGACGACGTAGGCCGGGAGGTTCTGGTTCTCGCTGCCGAGACCGTAGGCCAGCCATGCGCCCATCGTCGGCCGGCCGGGCTGCTGGTTGCCGGTGCCGAAGAAGGTGACGGCCGGATCGTGGTTGATCGGGTCGGTGTGCATCGAGCGGATGAGCGCGATGTCGTCCACGATGCCGCCGATGTTCGGGAGCATGCTGCTCAGCTCGACGCCGGACTTGCCGTAGCGTTTGAACTCGAAGGCGGGCCCGACGCACTTCAGCACGGACTGGCCGGCGGTCATGCCGGTGATGCGCTGGCCCATGCGGACGCTGGGCGGCAATTCCTCGCCGGTCATCTCCTTGAGCTTCGGCTTGTGGTCGAAGAGATCGAGGTGCGAGGGCGCGCCGGATTGGAAGAGGTAGATGACGCGTTTGGCCTTGGGCGCGAAGTGGAGCGTTTTGAGCGCGCCTCCGATTCCGGATGGAGCCGCACCTGCGCCGAAGAGGGAAGGCTTGAGCAAGGTAGCGAGCGCCATCGCGCCAAGCCCGGTCGTGCTGCGGGTGAGGAAGGAGCGGCGGGTCAACGCGCGTTCGATGTCGGACTGGAAGATCATGGCGAGGGGATGGGATGCCCGAGTCGCGGAGCGACCATGGAGATTAGCCGGCCACGAAGCGGCTGGTATCCGGCCGGATGAAACTCGTCCCGGAGGGACGGCGGAGTGACTGGAGGATTCCCGCGTCCCTTCAGGACGCAGA
>CANJSG010000005.1 GCA_947476875.1 Verrucomicrobiota bacterium
AGGCCGTCTACCAAAACGGCTTTCTTCGTATCGACGTTCCTGCGTCCCCGAAATCGGGCAAACGCACTTCGCTTCCCATCTCCTGATATTCTCCGAACCGCTGCGGCCTTTGGCCTGTCGAACAGGCCGGAGCGCTCGCGCACCCAGTCATGTCGTCCCCTGAAACCGAGTTCATCAACATCCTGACGCACGGCGCCACTGGTGCCGGAGCGGAGCCGATCCCGCCCTTGACCAAGGCGATGCCGGACAAGATTCCGATCCTGGGCCTGAGCGACATCGTGATCTTTCCCGGAATGGTCGCGCCGCTGCTTGTGGAGACATCCCAGAGCGTCCGCCTGATCGACGACGTCGTGGCCGGGGACCGCATGGTCGGACTGGTTCTCCAGAAGAAGGCCGAGACCGAGAATCCCGGTCCCGATGACCTGCATCCGAATGGCTGCGCGGCCCGCGTGTTGAGGATGTTGAAGTTTCCCGACAACAGCGTCCGCGTCCTCGTTGAAGGCATCCGTCGGATCCAGATCAAATCCTACGACTCCGTCACGCCTTACCTCCGGGCCGACATCACCTACTTGGAAGAACCCAAAGACGTGTCCGTCGAGACGGCCGCCCTCAGTCGCAATGCCGAGCAGCTCTTCCAGGACATCATCAAACTGTCCCCCAATCTGTCGGAGCAGGTGAAGGTGGCCGCGCTCAATACCCAGGAACCCGGCCGGCTGGCCGACGTCATTGCGGCTTCGGTGAACCTGAGCCTGATGGAACGGCAGGATCTAGTGTCGACACCGGCCGTCAGCGAGCGTCTTTCCAAGCTGTTGCCGTGGTTGAACCGTGAAGTGGAAGTGGCCCGCCTCGGATCGAAGATCCAGAGCGAGGTCGCCGCCACGATGTCGAAGTCGCAACGGGACTATTTCCTGCGCGAACAGATCCGCGCCATCCAACGCGAACTCGGCGAAGGCGACGCGGCTGCGGCCGAAGCCGCCCTGCTTCGTGAAGCGGTCGACAAGGCCGGCCTCTCCGAGGAAGCCCGCAAGGTCGCGCTCCGCGAGGTCGATCGACTTCAGCAGACCCCGCAGGCTTCCGCCGAATACACCGTCTCGCGGAACTACCTCGATTGGCTGACGAATCTTCCCTGGTCCAAAACCACCGAAGACAAGTTCAACCTCGAAGCGGCGGCACGCCTGCTGGACAGCCAGCATCACGGCCTGGGCAAGGTGAAGGAACGCCTCATCGAGTTTCTCGCCGTCCTCAAGCTGAAGAAGGAGCTCAAGGGCCCGATCCTGTGCCTGGCCGGACCTCCCGGCGTCGGCAAGACCTCCCTCGGTAAGAGCGTCGCCGATGCGTTGGGCCGGAAGTTTGGCCGCATCGCCCTGGGCGGAATGCGCGATGAAGCGGAGATCCGCGGGCATCGCCGGACCTATGTCGGTGCGCTGCCAGGGCGAATCCTTCAGACGCTGCGCCGGTTGGAGAGCCGCAATCCCGTCATCCTGCTCGACGAGGTGGACAAGGTCGGATCCGATGGCCGGGGAGACCCTTCCTCCGCGTTGCTGGAAGTGCTCGATCCCGCGCAGAACAACGCGTTCATGGATCTGTATCTGGATGTGCCGTTCGACCTGTCGCGGGTGCTCTTCATCACCACGGCCAATTGGCTTGATCCCATTCCCGGACCGCTTCGCGACCGATTGGAGGTGATCGAGATCCCCAGCTACACGGCGGAGGAAAAGGTTGAGATCGCCACCCGGCACCTTCTTCCGAGGCAGTTGACGGAACACGGCCTAAAGCGCGGCCAGCTCAAGCTGGGCAAGCCAGCGCTCCGGCAACTGATCGGCGATTACACCCGGGAGGCCGGTATCCGGCAGTTGGAACGTGAGATCGCCGCGCTCTCGCGGAAGGCGGCGCGTAACATCGTCGGGAAGTCCGGCCGTAAAGGAAAAGGGATCTCGGTCGAGGCGGCCGACCTCAAAGGGCTGCTCGGTCCGGCGCGTTTCAGCAGCGACCTCGCCGAGAAGATCGTCGACCCCGGCATCGCCATCGGACTCGCCTGGACACCCGTCGGCGGAGAGATCCTCTTCATCGAAGCCACGCGTATGGCCGGAAAGGGCGGCCTTCTGCTGACCGGTTCATTGGGCGACGTGATGAAGGAAAGCGCGCAGACCGCTCTCAGCTACCTCCGCAGCCAGGCGCCGACGCTGGGAATCGAGCTGGCCAACTTCGACAAACAGGACATCCACATCCACGTGCCCGCCGGTGCCACGCCCAAGGACGGCCCGAGCGCCGGAATCACCTTGGCCGCCGCGCTGGCCTCGCTGCTGACCCGGCGGAAAGTCTGCTCCGGCCTCGCCATGACCGGCGAGATCAGCCTGCGGGGCCGTGTCCTGCGCGTCGGTGGAATCAAGGAGAAGGTGTTGGCCGCCGCGCGTTCCGGCATCAATCGGCTTATTTTGCCCGACCAATGCCGCAACGATTGGGAAGAAGTTCCCGTGGAAGTCCGGAAACGGTTGAAGGTCCATTTCATCCGTCACATCTCAGAACTCATTCCCCTCGTGTTGGAGCCGGGATCCGGCGGGGGCGTCACCAAGAAGGGCAACATCTCCAAGCGATGAAATCCGTTTTCGCAATCGGCATCACGGCGACCGTCTGCTGCTGGCTTGGCTCCTCGGGTTCGACCGCGGCCACGTTGACCGATGGCCGGCGCGCTGCGGAGACCACGTCGCTGTTCTCCCGCGCTGCATCGACCGATGCCAAGCTGCTGGTCGAGGAGTTGCGTCGGCTTGTTCCTTCGGAAAACTCCACGGTGAACGCGGTGCTCCGAATCCGTCAGGGCAGGGAACGCCGCGACGTCCCGCTCCGCGTCATCGTCGAGCGCTCCACCAACTATTGGTCCACGACCTACGAAGTGTCGGCCGTCGGTGAAACCCCCGCCGAGCGTCTCGTGGTGGAGAAATCCCCATCCGGCCGGGCCGCCTATCGCTTCGCGAAGGCCGGTAAGGACGGGAAGTTCCCGGACATGGTGCCGCTGGCAAACGATCCGATGTCGCAGATGCTCGGTGGATCGGATTTCGCGGTCGGCGAACTCGGACTCGATTTCATCAACTGGCCGGAGCAGCAGTTGCTCGCGCCCGAGATGCGATTGGGCCAGCCGTGCCTTGTGCTCGAAAGCCGCCGCCCGGTCGCGCAGGGTTCGGCGATGATCCGGTCCTGGATCGACCGTCAGACCGGTGGCATTCTTGTCGCCGAGGCCTATGACACGAAGGGCGCTTTGCTCAAGGAGTTCAACCTCAGTGGAAGCAGCTTCAAGAAGGTCAACGGCCGCTACGAACTCGAGGAGATGACCATGAGCTCGCACCAGCGCCGTTCGGAAACCAAGCTGCGGTTCGAGTTGGCCGCCGTAAAACCATAGGGTGCCGCCATGATGAAGCTGCTCGAAGTGATTCTGGTTCTCGGAACTCCCATCAGCATCCTCGTCTGGCTTGTCTGGCGGTCGTTCAAGAAAAGCGAGGACCGCCTGCGGACAGGCGTCAAACTGGGGCTTGCGGCGGCAATCATCGGACTCTGGGTTTTCAAAGTGGTCCCGATGGCTTCCGGCGGCGGTGAAAATGCACTGATCGCGCTGATCGGTTCGCTGCCGTTCATGCTCATCCTTGGGATGCTTATCGCGCCGCAGATTGGTCGCTGGCTGGCGGCGCCGTTGACCAGCCTCTTCGACGGTGGTGGCCGTGAAATGGAGCCGAGGGCCAACTATACGATCGCCGAAGCACGCCTGATGCAGGGCAACTACAAGGCCGCCGCCGCCGAGATCCGAAGCCAGCTCAACAGGTTCCCGGGGGATCATCGGGGCTGGCTCATGCTGGCGGAACTCCAGGCGGGAAAATTCGACGACATGGACGGGGCGATGCAGTCCCTGTCGATGATCCTCTCCCAGATCGACGCGCCGGTTTCGATCATCGCCGCCGCCGCGAATCTGGCCGCTGACCTTCATCTGAAACATGGCCACGACCCCGATGCCGCGCGTGAGAGCCTTGGCCAGATCATCGAGCGGTTCCCCGATTCCGTGCAGGCGCAACAGGCTTCCGAGCGGATCGGGCATCTTTCAACCCGTGAGCAGCTCGATCAAAAAGCCGCTCCGAAGTCCGTCAATCTGGCATCGGGCCATCGGGATCTTGGACTGAAGCACGAGGTCATCCTGCCGGCGGAAGAGACCTTGAACGAGCGGCTCGACGTCCTGAGGGCGCAGTTGGCGGCTCATCCGAGCGACTCGGAAGCGCGGGAAAAGCTGGTGATGCTGTTTGCGGCCGAACTCGGGGATCTGGACTCCGCCAGAGCCCAGGTGAACTACGCGATCGCCGTTCCTAACATTACGATCAAGCAGCAGACGCGTTGGCTTCATCTCCTGGCCGTCCTTGAGATCCGCTACGGCAGGAACACCGAAGGCGCCAAGCTCGCCATGGAGCGGATCATTGCGGCGTGGCCAAAGTCCGGCTACGCCCAAGTGGCGCAGGATCGGATCGCGCGGCTGGGGTTGGAATTGAAGGGCGTTTCGGACGCGCCAGAAGCGAAGGAACTCGGCGTCTACGAGCGCGATCTTGGGTTGAAGAAACCCGCTGGTCCCTTGGGGCAAGAAGCTGTCGATGCGAACGAGGACGTTGCGGGAAATCTTCCCAAACTCGCTCCGCCGGTTTTGAGGACCCTTGAACTTCTCACACCGAAGACCGAGCCGGCGGCCAAGCCGGCGCCAAAGCCGTTGAAGCGCCCGAAGATCACGATCTAGCCCGGCCGGAGGGGGCTTCCGATCTTTTTGGAAAAGAAAAAGCGCGGCTGAGGAAACTCAGCCGCGCTTTCGATGGAATGGGATCGGTTCAGCGGGTGGCCGCGAGCTGGAGGGCGATCTGTTTCTGGATCTCGGCGACCAAGTCCAGATCGGTGCCGCCAGCCTTCGTGCGGGCTTGGACGTCGACTTGGACCGTCTTCGGATCGAGCTCGGAAGCGCGGACCCAGACGTAGCGTTCCGCCACGCGGGCAGTAACCGTCAGCATGACGGAATCGTCGCCGGTGATCTGTCCGAGACGGCTGAGAACCACCCGGGTGGCGGCCACGGCCTGGGGAACGGTCCGCTCATAGCGGCCGGACATGGTGTCCTTGCGGAAAGGAACGGCGGCCTTGTTGCGGCCGTCGAGGGTTCCGACGCAGCCGGTGGCACCGACGGAAACAGCAGCGCAGAGGGCCCAAAGAAAGAGATTTCGTTTCATATGGCGTCGATGCAAAGGGCAAGAAACCCACTGGTCAAGCCGGAAGGCTGGTTCCTTACGCACCCGTCGGCCGGAGGTTCTCCAGATCCGAGAGGGTCATTTCCGCGATCAACTGCGTGAAAGCTCGCGTCCGCTTCCAGCCGAGTTGCAGTTCGGCCTTGGACGGATTGCCGATGAGCCGCTGGGGTTCCGCCGGCCGCATGAAACGGGGGTCCTGCTTCACGAACTGCTTCCAATCCAGGCCGACGGTCTCGAAGGCGATCCGGACGACGTCCTCGACCGAATTCAGCTCGCCCGTGGCGAACACGTAGTCGCCGGGAGTCTCGTGCTGAAGGGCCAGGAACATTCCGACCACGTAGTCGCGGGCATCGCCCCAGTCCCGTTTCGACGACAGGTCGCCCAGTGAAAGCTCCTTTTCGATCCCGAGTTTGATGGCGGCCGCGGCCCGGCAGATCTTGCGGGTCACGAAGTTCTCCCCGCGGCGCGGCGACTCATGGTTATACATGATGCCGTTGCAGGCGAAGATGCCGAACGTGTCCCGGTAAACGGCGACCATCTGGAAGGCGAACGCCTTGGCGCAGCCGTAGGGATTGACGGGACGCAACGAGGTTTTCTCGTCCTGTGGCACATCGGTTGGCTTGCCGAAAATCTCGCTGGATGCGGCATGGAACAGACGCGGCTTTTTCGGCAGGTCGCGGATCATTTCCAGCAAACGCAGCGTGCCCATCGCCGTCATCTCGCAGGTTGATTCCGGAATCTCGAAGCTAAGCCCCACATGGCTTTGGCCGGCCAAGTGGTAGATCTCGTCCGGGGCCGCCTTGAAGATCACGCGCCGTAGGGTGGTCGGATCATCGAGATCGGCGTAGTGCAGGAAGAGCCGGTTCTTGTAGGTCTCGGAATCCGCGTAGAGATCCTTCAGACGCGACCGGTCGAGCGAGCTTGTCCGGCGCACGACGCCGTGGACGACGTAGCCGCGTTCCAACAGGAGCTCGGTCAGATAGGAGCCATCCTGGCCGGTGATTCCCGTGATGAGTGCGATCTTTGACATTCGATTCTTTTAGTCCCGGAAATTCTGGAAGGTGACGGCGACGGGAAAGTCGTGGGAGCGCACGGCTCCGATGACTTCCTGCAGTTCGTCGCGGCTCTTGGCGGTGACCCGGATCTGCTGTTCCTGCACCTGGCTCGTGACCTTGAACTTTCCCTCGCGGATGAAGGCCGAGATCTTCTTGCCGTTCTCGTGGTCGATGCCCTGCTTGAGCTTGATCGACTGGCGGGCATGGCCCAGCGGTGAAATCTCCGCCTCTTTCCGGTCGATGCATTTCAGGTCGATCCCGCGTTTGGTGAGCTTGCTGATCACGATCTCCTCGAGGGCCTTGATCTTGAAGAGGTCGTTGGCCGACAGCTTGATCTCCTCCTTTTCGAGGGTGATCTCGGCCTTGCTTCCCTTGAAATCAAACCGGTTCGCCAACTCCTTCTTGGCCTGGTTGATCGCGTTTTCGAGTTCCATGCTGTCGATTTTGGAAACGATGTCGAATGACGGCATGGCGGGAGAATGTCCGTGGTCGACGTGTCGCTCAAAGCAAAACTTCTCCGGTGCCATAGACCGGCCAACGTGGGGACTTGAATCCGGCCCATCCGCGAAAGAAGCTCACGCCGCACATGAACCGCATCGTCGAGCGCTTCGCCAAACTCCGCCAACACGGCCGCAAAGGCCTCGTCGTCTACATCGGCGCCGGCGATCCGCATCTCCAGGCCACCGAGGAACTGACCGTTGCCTTCGACACGGCGGGGGCCGACGTCGTGGAGCTGGGCGTGCCGTTCAGCGATCCGCTGGCCGACGGCATCGTCAATCAGCTCGCCGCCCAACGCGGGCTCGAATCCGGCACCACCCCGCCCAAGCTGCTGGAAACCGTCCGCCGCATCCGGACCCGCTCGCAGGTTCCCATCGTCCTCTACGTCTATTTCAACATCCTTCACCGGCACGGCTTCCAAAAGTTCATCCAGGACTGCGCCGCCGCCGGCGTGGACGGCCTGCTGGTGCTCGACCTGCCGCCGGAGGAATCCGAGAACTACGAGGCCATGATGGCCGCCGCCGGACTCTGCAACATCTACCTCATGGCACCCACCACGCCCGAGGCCCGGATGGAGATCATCGCCAAGCGCGCCCGCGGCTTCATCTACTACGTCTCCCGCGAAGGCGTGACCGGCATGCAGAGCAAGGTGGCCGACACCATCGCGGAAATGACCGGCAAGATCCGCGCCCACACCGACCTGCCCATCGCCGTCGGCTTCGGCATCTCCAATCCCGAACAGGCCAAAACAGTCGCGCAGTTCGGCGACGCCATCGTCGTTGGTAGCGCCATCGTCAGCCGCATCGCCGAACTGGGGAAGAAGCCCGAGCTGGTGTCGAGCGTGGCGGGCTTCGTCGAGAGCTTGGCGAAGGGAGTTAAGGGTAACTAGCCGGTCGCCGAGTGCAGAAGCTTGAGGCGTTGGTTCGACACGCCATTCGACTGACCCGGTCCAAGCAGCATGGCTTCAATCATCGAGTTCATGCATGAGGCGGTTGCCTACAACCAGGCGGCCCTGCAACTCATGGTCGGCGAAGCGAACTTCGTTTCGACAAACCTCGGGTATCCGCCGATCCGGCAGACAAACGAGCTGGTGAATGTTTCGATCTATCCGGCACCGATGGGAGTGGGCGGATCGTTTCAGACGACCAATCTGACCTTCGGGTTTGAGCGGGGCCGTCTTCACAACGTGCAGGTTAGAAGCGTGCAGGAGTGGTTTCGGATGGCTGCAACCAATTCATCGCTGGTCCCCGAAGTTCTAGTTGCAGATGGCACCCCGCTTGCACGTTCCCTCTCCGAGCGCTGGGCAATGATTGTTGGCGTGGATCTCGCGGCCATCTCGGCTACCAACCATTTCATGGTCCGGACATCTTTCGTCATGCGGCCCGACCAACCCGAGCGCCCCGACCGGGCTTCGCGGACGATTCCGGAACTCTCAAAACCCTTGGCGGTGACCACCAGATGGACCCGTAACCCCGAGAGCTTCAACTTTACCGTCGACCCGATCCATCTGTCCTATCGAGCCCACGATCAAGCGTTGATCCGCGCAGTCGTCTATCGTGACGCTCCCCGAACTCGACCAAAGCTGGGCGTCACCAACTGGCATGAATTGATCGCCCCGGTTCCGACCGAGAAGGCATGGCTGACAAAGTTCCTCGGCGGTCAGGCTGCAAGGGATACCGTGGATAAGCCCGACCGGGTGACGGCACGAATGCTCCATCGGCTGGGCAAGGAGGAGGGATCGGACCCTGTCGAGAATCCCGAGCCCGTCCCTGTGCCTCGAAGCCTTGGCCGAGAAGCGTCACTCTTGCTGTTGGACTTCGATTCCTACGCATGGGGTTCGATGAAGATGTGCGGCGGGCCGGTGTATGTTGCGTCGCTTACCTTCGTTCGAGCGACGAACGAATTGACCATGGACTTCTGTTTCAACTGCAACGATCTCCAGGTCACGTTCAACAAAGAGTCCCGAAAGGACGCGTTCGACTGTTCGCAAAGCCGGTTCCTTGGTCTCTTTAGGCAGATCTTCCCGAGAGACCCTCTCCTCAGATCGGTGAAGCCGGATGATGATGCCGCGAACTTCACACAGTATCGACGCAGCATGGAATCGTTGGCTGACCCCGAGCTTCGCTGAAAGAAATTGAGTCGGCGGCTTCAGTCGAATACGGCTGTGGGAGATAGATCGAAAACGAACACGAATCATGGCTACCAAGAAATCCGCTCCGTCCTCGAAGAACGACCGCTACGTCATCATCATGGCTGGTGGCAAAGGCGAACGCTTCTGGCCCGTGAGCCGCAACGCCACGCCCAAGCAGCTCATCACCCTCCTCGGCAAACGCTCCTTCCTCCAGCAGGCCGTCGACCGCTGCCTGCCCATCGTTCCCGCCAAGAACATCCTCGTCATTACCAACGCCGTTCAGGCCGAGGCCGTGGCCAAGCAACTGCCCATGCTGCCCAAGGCCAACATCGTCGCCGAACCCGTCGGGCGCGACACCTGCGCCGCCGTCGCGCTCGGTGCGGCCATCGTGGGCGCGCGTTCCACCACCGCCGTGATGGCCGTGCTGCCCGCCGACCACGTCATTCCGAAGGAGAAGGATTTCCAGCAGGTGCTCAACGACTGCTTCGACATCGCGTCGCGCGGCCAGGTCATGGTGACCATCGGCATCAAGCCGACGGAACCCGCCACCGGCTACGGCTATATCCAGACCGGCAAGGTCCTCCCGCCGCCGCAGGGTGCGAAGCCCTACAAGACCGCGTTCTTTAAGGCTGAGCGTTTCGTTGAGAAGCCCGACCTCGCCAAGGCCGAAGAGTATGTCGCCAGCGGCCACTACCGCTGGAACGCCGGCATGTTCATCTGGTCCTTCGTCACCGTGACCCAGGGCCTGCAAAACCACGTTCCGGAACTCGCCCAAGCCTGCGAACGCTGGTTCAAGGTCGCCAACCAGCCCGCCAAGCTGGCCAAGGTGCTCGCCAAGGAATATCCCGACATCAGGAAGATCTCCGTCGACTTCGCGCTCATGGAGAAGGCCCACAACGTCGTTTGCGCCGATGGCGCGTTCGAATGGGACGACCTAGGAGCGTGGACGGCGCTGGCTCGCCACATGAAGCCCGACGCCGAAGGCAATTGCGCCGAAGGCGAACTCATCCACGTGGATGCCGCCCGCAACATCATCTTCGACGCGCGCAAGAAGAACCGCACGCCCATCTGCCTCGTCGGTGTGAAGGATTCGATCATCGTCCAGACCGACGACGCCACCCTCGTCGCCGCCAAGAGCGAAGCCCAGAAGATCAAACAACTCGTGGCCAAGCTCGGTGCGGACAAGAAGCTGTCGAAGCTGGTGTGAGGTTTCGGGGTTGATCACCTGTCGGCCTTGAGTCCCGAAGGGACATCGGACATTAGCCGGCCACAATGTGGCTGGTCATCCGCCCCTGTTGTCAGCAAGTCCTGAAGGGACGGCGGACCGAGTAGCCGTGGTAGTTCCTGCGTCCTACCGGGACTTGGGGGCTATGTCAGCCCACCAGCCACATCGTGGCTACCTAATCTCCGGCGTGCCTCTGGCACTTATGCCCTGAACATCTGGCCCATCTTTTTCCCCATCAGCTTTCCGGCAAGGAAAAGGCTCGCGGTGAGGATCAACATGCCGACGACACCCAAGGCACAGGCCACGCTCGGGGCGCTCGGGTCGATACGGCCGATGATCTGGTAGATCATCTTGGTGATCGGGAAATACTGGTCGCGCATGGCGAGGATCAGGCCGTCGCTGACTTCCAGCATGGCGAAGGAGAAGGTCAGGATCGTTCCGGCCACGAGGTTCGCCGCGACGAGGGGCAGGGTGATCTTCCGCAATGTCCGGATGGGTGAGGCTCCGAGGTTGGACGAAGCTTCCTCCAAGGTGACGCTCGTCTGTTGGAAGCCGGCGTAGGCCGCGCGGACGATGTAGGGCAACCGTCGGACGGCGTAGGAGATGACGAGCAGCAAAGTCGGATTGGTCCGGGGGTTCAGCCAATCGATCTTCAAGTCGAAGGCCGCGACGTAGCCGAAGGCGATGACGAGCCCGGGAATGGCCAAAGGCAGCATGGCCAACGCATCGATGAGTCCGGCGAAGGGAATCTTTCGCCGCGTCAACAGCCAGGCGATGATCACACCGAGGACGAGATCCAGCATCGCGCTGAGGCTGGAGTAGAAGAGGCTGTTCTTGATGCTGGAGGCGGTCAGGCCGTGCCCGAAGACTTCGCCGTAGTGTTTGGTCGTCCAGCCATCGGGCAGCACGGAGAGGAACCACCGATCCGCCAATGACTGGGCGACGACCGCGATGTGTGGCAGCAGCGCGAAACCGATGATGCCGCCGAGGAAAAGCCAGATGAGCCAGGTGGTCTTTCCCTTCGCCTCGGATTCGGCGCCGCTCACGTGGCCGCGGGCGATCATCTCGTAGCGTCGGTTGCCGACGAAATGTTTGCTCAGGAGGAAAAGCGTTAGGACCATTACCAAGACGAAGACCACGAGCGCGTAGCCCATGGGGTTCGTGTTCAGGTCGGTGATCGAGTCGAAGATCTGCACCGGCACGACGCGTTGCAGCCCGAATATCAGCGGCGTGCCGAGGTCGGTGAAGGCCCAGATGAACACGATGATGGCGCCGGCGAACCAACCCGGCAGGATCAGCGGCAGCGTCACCGACCGGAACAGTTTCCATCCGCCCGCCCCAAGGTTCTGGGCCGATTCCCGCAACGACGGATCGATGTTGGCCATCGCCGCCGAGACGTTGAGGAACATGATCGGGTAGAGGCTGAGCACCTGGAGGATGATCACGCCTCCCATGCCACCGTCGCCGAGCCAGTCGATCGGCGCCTCCGGTTTGGAGATGCCCAGATGGATAAGAGAGAGATTGAGCGAGCCGTATTTGGCGAGGATCTGCTTCAGTCCGAGAGCGCCGACGAAGGGCGGCATGATCATCGGGACCAGCAGGAGGCTGCTCAGGAATCCTTTTCCGAAGAATCGGTAGCGCGTCATCACGTGCGCCATCGGCAAGGTCAGCAGCGTCGTCAGGACCGTGGTTGTGATGGCGATGACGAAGCTGTTGAAGATGGCTTCGCGCTGCAGCGGGCTGGCGAGGAGCAGGCCGAAATACTTGAGCGTGAATTCTCCCTGTCCGCCGAACGCCCCTCGCAGCATGTAGCTGATCGGGTAGAACAGGAAGACGCCGAAGAACACGGCGAGAAAGCCGAGGAACAGGACGGTGGACGTGTTCAGGTCGTATTTCTTCATTCGCCGGCGGGACGCTAGCGGCTGGCAACGCGGGAGCGCGAGAGCTGAAAAGAAGAACGGCCGAACGAGTGCGCTCGTCCGTTCCATCGTGTCCGACGAAATCGTTCAGGCTCCGACGGCCTTTTTGATCTCCTTGAGCTGACCGTATTCGGGCTTGGCCTTGTAGTATTCGTCCAGCGGGTAGCAGCCGCTCTTCAGGCCGTTGCGCGGGGCGGTGGTGCAGTCGCTGAAGGTGCGGCAGACGAAGCGCGGAGTCAGCGTTCCCTTGGTCGTGGCATCGGCCAGGATGTCGGGATAGCTCAGGGTCATCCGGCCCAATCCCACCATGTCAGTCCAACCGTTGCGGACGACGTATTGGGCGACGTGCGGGAGGTATTCCTGGAGGTAGCTGTAGGCGGTGCCGACTAGAGCCAGGCGGGCCGGCTCGCGCTGCGAGCCGGCGGCGGGTCGCAGCGCGACCTGACCCACCTTCGCCAGATGCGCCTTCACCTGCCGCACGACGTTCAATTGTCTCGCGACATCGATGAGCGGATCGTGGGCAGGTTGATAGCCGTCGGATGGCGGATAGGCGGCGGGGCGTTGGATGTGCGGATTGTAGTAGGGCGATCCGGCCGTGAGGTTGAGCAGTTTTACGCCGAGCGAGGCGCAGAGGTCGGCGAACTGGAACGTCTCGGTCAGGTCGTAGGCGATCGGGTTCTGCTGATCCACGCCGAAGCCGTAGCGGTAGGGCAGGCACTGGGAATAATCCTCGGGAATGCCGGGGCCGAGTTTGCCGGGTTGCGAGAGCGCGGGATCGGGCTTGAAGGGCACGAAGTCGAAGGCGCTGAGGCGGACACCGATGTCGATCTTGTTCCCGTCGGCGCGGATGCCCTCGATGATTTCGCGGAGGATACGGGTGCGGTTCTCGAAGCTGCCGCCGTATTTGCCGGGTCGCGTGAACGCTCCGAGGAACTCGTGCAGCAGGTAGCCGTGGCAGTGCTTGATGTCGACGAAGTCAGCGCCCACGTCGGCGGCGATGCGGGCGGACTTCACGTAGCAGCGGATGATTTCCTCGACGTCGGCGTCGCTGAGGATCTGGTCGTCGCTGGTGACGTTGAATTTGCGGTCGAGGATCGGATGACGAAAGGCAACGCGCGATTCCCAGTTCTTGTCGTGCGGCCGGCAGAAGCGCCCGGAGTGTGTGAGCTGGAACCCGATGACGAGGTCGTCCGTGTTGCCGTAGCGCTCCTGATGCGCCTTCACGAGGAGCTCGCGCAGTTCGGCGATACCGGCCTTGTTGTGATCCTGGATGATGAGCTGGTTCGGGTTCGCGCGGCCATCGGGACGGACGGCCATGGCCTCGCAGCCGAAGATGAGCTTGGCACCACTCTCGCCGAAGCGCTGCCAACGCCGGCGCATCTCCTCGGTCACGCCGCCGTCGGTCGTGCCGTCCCAACCTTCCATCGGATGGATGGCCCAGCGATTGCCGATGGTCTTGCCGTTGACGACGACCTGGCTTAGCGGCTGGAGCAGGGGGGAATCGCCGGTCGCGATAGTGTCTTCCGCCGGGATCTTAAGGCCGAGTCCGGCGACGTGGGCGCGAAAATCGGCCACGGTCTTGAGGGTGGGAATGCGGGTGAGTTTGAAAGGTCCAGTCACGGTAGGAATCTCATCGGCAGGGTTGGCGGCGGTCGGCCCGGTTTGGGAACGGACCGACCGCTTAGAGAGTCGAAGCGGCTGAGGGTTGGTCTTGCGTTAGGCGACCTTGGCGGCGACGGCTTTCATCTTCGCGAGTCCGGTCGTCGCGACTTCCAACGGTTTCTGCGTCCAGTAGGTGCGGTTGAACAGCTCCAGCGAAAGGACCTTGGTGCCGCCGGTCTTGTGCAGGGCCGTGAGGATTTCGAGCAGCGGCGCGGAGCCGTCGCCGGGGAAGATGCGGAAGCTGTCGTCGATCTTGTCCGCCGGAGGATTCGTTGGGAAATCGTTCATGTGCATGACCGGAATGGTGTCCGGCCCGAGCAGCCGAATGCCACGATAGTCCGAGCCGCCTTTGTGCAGGTGGAACACGTCGGCGAGGACGCAGGCTTTCGGATGGCCGGTCTCCATGGCGGCGAGGACGCATTCGCCGAGGTGGTTGAGGTTTTTGGAGAAGCCCCACAGCTCAAGCATCGGCACGATGCCGATCTGGTCGCCCAGCTCCAGCAACGCGCGATAGCGCTCGGCGACCTTCAGGAGATCCAGCTTCGGCAGGCCGGTCGCGCCGGCAGGAGGTGCGGCGAAACGGATCGCGCCGATCTGGAGCATCAGGTCCATCTCCACCTTGGCCCGTTCCATTCCCTTGGCGCGCTTCGCGTCGTCATCGACGATCCATTCGGGAAACCCAATGGCACCTTCCACGGTGAGGCCGGAGTCGGCGATGCGTTGCTTGAGATCCTTCACCGATCCGCCGCCCTTCACGTATTCCTGGATCGAATCGACCCACGGCTCGATGCCGTTGAAGCCCGCCTGGGAAGCGATCTCGACTTCCTTGACGATGCCCAGCTTGTGGCCGCGGATCGTGGCCGTGTTCAGGCAGAACCGAAATGGCGCTGCTTTCTTCGCCGGAGCGCGTTCGGCCGCCGTCGTGGGAAAGGTGATCTGGTCGAGAACCATGGCGGCGGCGCTGAGAAGACCGGTTTTGGCCAAGGCGTCGCGTCGGGTGATTTTGTTCGTGGTCATGGGGTGTTGCTATCTCAAGTTCCACGGAGCGGCCAGAATTGAATCCGGCATCCGTGGCAAAATTGTTCAAGGGTTCGGTGAAGGGGCGGGCCAATGGCTTTTCCAGTCGGCATAGCGCTTGGTGAGTTCGCTTCCCCAAGCACCGTGCCACGCGTAGCCGTTGCGGCGCTCGGCCTCGATCTCGGAGATGTCGAAGCGTTTGATGCCGTCGCGGCCGCAATAGAACGGGCGGTTCGTATCGATCTCGTAGAAGCGCGCCCACAACGACGGCGCGGCCGGATCGCGGACGATCTTCTTGTCGCCATCGACCTTGACCTCGCGGATGCCGGTCAGTTTGGAAGTCTCGAACCAAGCCGCACCGGCGTGGACGGCCTTCACCACTTCTGGCGACGGCTGCTCAAAGCGCATGAGAAAAATCAGGAGACCCGCGCTCTCGGCGCCGCTGAGCGAAGTGAGTTCGAAGGCGCGGGCGGGTCTCGGTTCGAGGGTGATCTCGTCATGTTGTGCGCACCAAACCGTCAGCTTGCCATCGACGCGGACTTGGCATTTGAGAATGCAATCGATGCCCTTGGCGAACGCCGCGGCGGCTTTGGCGCGTCGCGGTGGATCGATGAAGGCGAAGAGATTGGACGCTGCCTCCTGCGGCCCGGCGACCTCGCGGAGGAACTCCAGCAGGCGCCGCATGGCGTCGTCGTTGAAGGTGATGTGGCGATGGTAGGTCTTCGCCGGTGGCGGCGAGAACTGCGGCCAACCTCCATTGGTGTATTGCGCGCCGAGGATGTGATCGATGCCCCGGACGACGGCGTTCGAGTAGGTGGCGTTGCCAGTGGCTTGGGAGGCCTTGGCAAGAAGACGGAGTTCGCCGGTGGTCGCGCCGTTGTCGAAGGTGCCTTTGAGTTTGGCCGGATCGCCGGAGTAGGCCGAAGCGCCGGTGTTCTCATTCTTCGGCCAGCTTCCGACGGGCGACTGGTGCGAGACGACGTTGCCGATGAACTGGGAACCTTCCGCCGAGGCGAACCATGCGGCCGGTTGCTTGAAGGCTTCGCGGACGGTGAGGGCGGCGCTGGTGGACACGAGGCCGGTCAGCAGAACGAGACTCGTTAGGAATAGTCGGCGGAGCAGCAGCTCTGCCCTACCCAGATTCGTGGGGCCGCGTTGCGTCGCGGCCGGGGGAGAGTCGGGTGCGTTCATCGTTTCACTGCGTTGGTTTTCACGGTGGCTGGATCGATCAGGAACTCGAAGGTCTTGGGGTGGCTGACGAGGATCTCGAGCCGCGACAGGGCTCCGTTGGTCCAGTTCTCAAATGAGATCACGCGTGTCTGCCAGCCGTTCTTGTCGGTGTCGTATCCGCCGGTCCGTTCGGCGCCGAGATGACGTCCCTCGGTGTCATAGGCATGGCAGAACAGTTGGGTCCCATCGGGGAGCGTTGCGCTGTCGGTTTCAATAAGGAGAAACGGCCGACCATAGCCCCAATGATGGACCTCCGTTTTCCCGTCGGACATCGAACCGCTCGTGCTGTAGGAAACGCCTTCGTTTTGGGTGAATGGCGCGGCGGCCCAGTTGCTGGTGTTGGTTCGGTAAAGCATGCCCGGCCCTGCGAGCACCGTGGTCCGCAGACGGACGCCCGCGAGGACCGCTTCCTCGGATTGAAGAGTGAAGGTTCCCGCGGCCGGGGCGGCCAGGTTCGTCAGGATGAGTTTCTCGCCGTCCTGCATCCTCTTTGTTTCGGTGCGATAGACCGTGGCGACGACTCGCCATGCGGGCTCTTTCCGGGACAACGGAAAGCCCTCGTTGCCGGTCGCGTCGCGGTAGGTCGTGTAGGTCACCTTGGTCCCGCTCCAAAGCGGGTTGTCCGAAACGAGGGCGAACTCGGGACTCAGGAAACGCCAGACTTCGTAACCCTTGAGGGAAATCTCCCTAAGATTGAGAACCACGTCGCCGTTGGTGGCGGCCTGCGGAAGCGGCAGCGGCGTCCAGTCGGAGAAGGAGCGTTTGACCGGATTAGGCACCCGGAGCGCACCGAGGACCGTGCCATCATACTTGGTGAAACGGAGGATGAACGCCGGATCACGCCGGGGGAATGCGCGCAGGGACAGGCCATTGATCCGGGGTGCGCCCGCCATCCCGCCGCTGAAGCTGCAGCTGCCGCCTTCCGATGCGAAGATCTCGCCTTCGAGCGACTCGGCCCGGTAGCTCTCCCACGGCAACTGGTTGACGGCGGCTCCGTTCGTTGTGCCGACGAGCAGGTAGACCGTGATGCTGTTGGTGTCGGAAGAACACGAGCCCGAAGACGAGTTGGGAATCCACTGCTGGAAGCGCGCCGGCAGAACCTTTCTCGCCCACGGATACCACTTCTTCTCCGTGGTGAACGGTTTCCCTGCCGGCAGCACTTGGAGCAACTCCACTTCTATGCCGCCGATCGTGGTCGTCGTGCGGACCGGTCGAGCGCCCGACGCCAACAACAACGCCACTGCCAAACCGATGACGAGCGCAACGCCGAGGAGGATGAGAATGACTCGTTTCATTATCCTTCGATGTTCGGTGGTGGAGGTTGGTTGTTCCATGTTTCGACCTCGCTCTACGAGATCCGCTTCACGATGTCGGCGAGGATTTCGCGGTCGGAGTCGGGGCGCTTGGCGGACTTGGGATGGGTGTCGTCGCAGCCGATCCAGCCGCGCAGCTTGAGGAACATGGCGGCGGAATGTTTGTAGGCCGGCACGGGCGGACGGAACGCGAGGAAGCCGAGATACTGGAGGATGTCGTTCAGCTCGTAGAACGACGAGTCGCCGGACAACCACGCGGCGTCGCGCTTGGCGAAGAGGTCGGGTGCGAAGGTGCTCAGACCGAGCAGGTAGTCGCTGCCATACATGACCATGTCGATGGCGAGATCGTTGCCGGTGTAGACGCGGAAGTCGGGCCGGGTGGCGTCGCGCAGGGCGAGGCGTTGCCATTCGAGATCGCGGCGGAGGGAGGAATGTTTCGCGCCCATGCACGCTTTGTTCGCAAGCAGTCCGCGGTAGACGTCGAGCGAGTAGATCTTGCCGAAGGGCGCGAACATGTTGCCCAGCTCGAAGCCGATGAACTTGTCGGCACTCTTCGCGAGGATCTCGTAGGCGGCCATGATGCCTTCGTCGGCTTGCTGGGTGAGGCCATAGCTCTGGAAGATGACGGGCGTGCCGCAGTGCTGCTGGATGAGATCCATCTGCTGGGCGTAGGCGGCGCCGTTGAAGGTGGCGCCGGGCTGGTCGACAACGAAGGCGCCGGAGACGAAGTGGCCTCCGCCCATCTCGGCCTTGGTGATCTCCAGCGTGCGGCGGCGGATCGTGTCGTCGATCAGGTTGCCGAAGCCGGTGTCCATGTTGATGGCTGGTGCGAGGCCGGCGTCGCGCGTGCGGCGGACGTGGGCGCGGAAGCCTTCGTAGTCGACGTCGCCGTTGGCATGAAACGGTAGGAGGATGGCGGAGATGCCCTCGATCTTGCGGCGGGGCCGGAGCAACTTGATGGGGTCGAGGGTCGTGAGGTCGGGCGTGGTGCTCATGTTGGGCGGAGAAAACTAGGGAGAGGCCGGGCCTGCGACAAAGATTTGTTTATCCGGCGTGGCAATTGGAGACCGGCTTGTCACTGAAGTGGAAAAGGCGTCCTCCGCTGTGTTGGTCCTGCGGGCGCCCTCGCCCCCAGCGCGACAGGCGGGGGCGCCTGTCGGACAGGACACTGGCGGGGCGCCGGTGCCACTTTGAAAGGGCAGCGTCCGTCGGCCGAAGCCGTGCAGGAACTCGCTTGGCCTAGCAGGCCGGTCCCGCCTACGTTCCGCCCGCGTTTCCGCGACCCTTGCGGACGAGCCGACATGAAAATCCTTCTCGCCACGAGCGAACTGCATCCGTTCTCAAAAACCGGCGGCTTGGCCGACATGGTCGGCGCATTGGCCAAGTTTCTCGCCAAGGCAGGGCATACCGTGGGTGTGGTTACGCCGTTGTATGGATCGGTAAAAGTCGATCGCGCCACGTTGCAGCCCCTGGACTGGCGGCTGGATCTCTCGATTGGTCTGCGGGTGGCGCATGGCACGATCAAGACCCACACCACGGCCGAAGGGGTCACCGTCTACTTCGTCGATCAGCCTGAACTCTACGGCCGGCCGGAGCTCTACAACGACTCCGCCGGCGATTATCCGGACAATCCGGAACGCTTCATCTTCCTGTCCCGTGCCGCTGTGAACCTCGCGCGGTATCTTCCGCTGGCGGTGCGTCCCGAGGTGCTGCACGCGCATGATTGGCAGACGGGGTTGGTCCCGCTTTACGTCTATCACGGCCGGACCCGCGAGGCCTGGCTCAAGTCGCCGAAAACTTTCTTCACGATCCACAATCTCGCCTATCAGGGCCGATACGAGGGGCCGCGCTACGGCAGCACGGGATTGCCTTGGGACTACTTCCACACGGAAGGCGCGGAGTTCCACCGCGACTTCAACATGCTCAAAGCCGGAGTCGCCTTTGCCGACCAGGTCACGACCGTGAGCCCCAGCTACGCCGAGGAGATCAAACAAATCGAACAGGGATGCGGACTGGAAGGCCTCTTGAAGCGCCGGGCCGAAACGCTTTCCGGCATCCTCAACGGCGTGGACTACGAGGAGTGGAACACGACGGCGAATCCGCATCTGCCGGCGGCCTATTCCGCGGCCGATCTTACCGGCAAGGACCACTGCAAGGCGGCGCTGCAGCTCGAATACGGATTGCCCGTCCGCCCGGATGTGCCGCTCTTCGGGACGGTCGGCCGCCTTGCCGATCAGAAGGGCGTCGACATCCAGTTGGAGGCGCTCGAAGTCATGCTGGAGGAGGACATCCAGTTCGTCATGCTGGGCAGCGGATCCAAGCCGTTTGAGGAAGGCTACCGCGCCTTGGCGGAGAAGTTTCCCGGGAAGATCGCGTGCCGGTTCGGCTTCAGCCAGGGCCTTAGCCACCGCGTCGAAGCGGGCTGCGATTTCTTCGTCATGCCGTCGCGCTACGAGCCGTGCGGCCTGAACCAGATGTATTCGCTGCGCTACGGCACCGTCCCGATCGTCCGTGGAACGGGCGGGTTGAACGACTCGGTCATCGACATCAAGGAGGACGTGTCTCTGGCCAATGGCATCAAGTTCCGCGACTACTCCGCCGCCGCGCTGACCAAGGCGATGTATAAGGCCAAGGTGCTCTTCAAGGAGTCGGAACTTTTTGCCCACTACCGCGCCAACGGGATCGCCGTCGACTTCTCGTGGGAGCGCACCTGCCAGGACTACGTGAAGCTCTACAAGCGGAAGGGCTGAGATCTCCGTTTCGTGCCTCGATCGGCATTCCCGATCGCCGAAATTTTCCCGTTGCCCGATCCATGGGGTGACGGCCAAATTCCGCCCTTCGATCGGCTGCGGCTGGCTTCGGGAATTCCCGGACGGCCGGACGCTGGCACGATTCAAAATTGTCATTCAAAGCCTGAAGGAACTGAACATGAAGTATGGTCTGAACATCCGTCCGACTGGTGCCCTCGACATGGTCTCGCTCGGCGCCCTCGTCCATCGCCTCGACCCGGGACTCGTCCCGTTCCGCAAGGCCAACCAGCTGCAGATCCATGTCAGCGGCGGCGAGTTCAACGTGGCCGCCAATCTCTCCGACTGCTTCCGCCGCAACACGGGCATTGCCTCGGCGATGGTCAACTACCCCATCGGCGACCTCATCGCCGAGCGCGTCCGCGCCATGGGTGTCCGTTCGTTCTACAAACGCTTCGAGCACGACGGCGTGACCGGCCCGAACATGGCCACCGTCTACAGCGACCAGGGCAAGGGTGTGCGCGCCCCGGTCGTGTTCTACAACCGCTGCAACGAGGCTGCGGCCCAGCTGCAGCCCGGTGATTTCGATTGGAACCAGATCTTCGCCGGCGGCGTGCGTTGGTTCCACAGTGGCGGCATCTTCGCGGCGCTTTCGCCCACGACCCCCGAGCTGATCATCGAAGGCATGAAGGCGGCCAAGGCCGCCGGTGCCGTGACGTCCTTCGACCTGAACTTCCGCGCCAAGCTCTGGAAGGTGTTCGGCGGCGGTGAACGCGCCGTCGCCACGCTGCGCCGCATCATGGACCACGTGGACGTGATCATCGGCAACGAAGAGGATCTCCAGAAGGGTCTCGGCGTCGCGGGCCCCGAGGTCGCGGCGCACTCCAAACTCGATACAAGCACGTTCTTCGGAATGATCGAACGCGTCGTGAAGCAGCATCCGAACGTCAAGGCCGTCGCCACGACGCTCCGTGAAGTGCACACCACCAACCGCCACAGCTGGAGCGCGGTGGCTTGGATCAACGGCGCGACCGTCACGGCACCGACCGCCGAACTCGACGTGCTCGACCGCGTCGGCGGGGGCGATGGGTTCGCCGCCGGCTTCATCCACGGCATGCTGGCCGGCGAGAGCGAAGAGGACGTGGTCCGCCTCGGCTGGGCCCACGGCGCGCTGCTGACCACGTTCCCCGGCGACACCACCATGGCGACCGAGGAAGAAGTCCGCGCCTTCGCCAAGGGCGGCTCCGCCCGCATCCAGCGCTAAGCGATCCGATTCACAAGCGCGGTTGAGTCCCGGGTGGATTCAGCCGCGCTTTTCTTTTGGTGAGGGGTGATGCCTAGCCAGCCAACTCCTTCATTTGCTTGAGCAGACGAGGAACTGCGGTCCACGGGTTCTCGGCTGATTCGTATTCCAATGCGACCCAGCCCTGGTAGTTCGCATCCCGCAGGATCTTGAAAAAGCGCGGAATGTCGGCTGGTTCGCTCGCCGTCGCTCCGGCTCGGCGGATCTCATCCTTCACCTGGATGTTGACCGCGAAGGGCGCGCAACGGGTGAAGTCGGCGTAGGGGTCTTCGGTGCGGAAATTGCCGGTGTCGAGGTTGATCCCGAGCCAAGGGCTTTTCACTTCACGAACGATGCCCAGGAGTTGTTCGGGCTTCGCCACGATGCCGCCATGGTTCTCGATGCCGAGAATGACTCCGTGCTTTCCGGCGTAGGTGCAGCATTCGTCGAGGGTGCTCAGGCAATTCTTCCGGGCATCGTCATAGCTGACGCCCTTGGGCGCCTCGCCGGCGAACACGCGGATGTGCGGCGCACCGAGGATCGCGGCGTGGTCGACCCATTTCTTCAGGAGCGCCACGTTCTTGTCGCGTTCCGGACCGGCGGGATGGGTGAACGTGTTGCCGATGGCCGTGCCGCTGACGCTGAGACCGCGGACGAAGGCGTGGCGGCGCACCTTGGCGACGAACTCAGGCGTGCAGTCGGCCGGAAAAAAGTAGCTGGTCAGCTCAACCCCGTCGCAGCCGTGGTCGGCCGCGTAGTCGATGAATTGGAAAAGGTCGATCTGCTTGTCGATCGGCGGACGTTTGGTCGACTTGCTGTTCGTATCCTTGAAGAACTCCCGAAACGAATACGCGGCGATACTCAGCCTCAGACGGGGAGTGCCCGCGCGTTCGAATGGTTCGATGGCAGCAGCGCCCAAGCCGACGAATCCGAGGGAGCCAACGGCGGCACGGGCGAGGAAATCGCGGCGGGATTGCATTTAATAACGCTGACCGAGATGCCGGCGGACGTCGAGTTCTGGCTGTAATCCATCAAGTTCCTGCGGCCCGTGGCAGCCGCTGAGGCCAACGCGGACTTCCGGGCTGGCCACGGTGGGACGCATAGGGAAGCATGCCGCGATGCTTCCCTATGCGCTGACGATTTTCACGGGCGCCTTCCTTCTGTTCCAAGTCCAGCCGCTGATCGGGAAATACATCCTGCCGTGGTTCGGTGGCGGGCCGGGCGTGTGGACGACGTGCATGCTGTTCTTCCAGATCGTGCTGCTGGGCGGATACGCCTATGCGCATCTCATCACGAAACTGCTGCGGCCGCGTTGGCAGGTGATCGTCCATGTCGTGCTGCTCCTGGGGTCGTTGGCGGTCCAGCCGATCACACCGTCAGAAGCGTGGAAACCGACGGGGGATGCCGAACCGGTCGGGCGAATCCTGCTGCTGCTGGCGGCATCTCTCGGACTGCCCTACTTCATGCTCTCCGCAACGGGGCCGCTCATGCAGCAGTGGTTCAGTCGGACCAGTCCGGGCACCTCTCCTTATCGGCTGTATGCGTTGTCGAACGTCGGATCTTTGCTCGCGTTGCTGAGCTACCCGTTCTTCTTCGAGACGCAGTTCACGCGGCAGCAGCAGGCGATTCTGTGGGGTTGGGGATTGGTGGCGTATGCGCTGTTCGCCGGACGGTGCGCGTGGCTTTTATGGAAACGGTCGGGGCCGGAGGCGGTCGCGTCCGAGGTGCCGGTGAACGCGGAATCTCCGGACACCGGGACGACGGTTGGGCAACGTGTGCTTTGGTTGCTACTGCCGGCGTGCGCTTCGGTGCTGTTGTTGGCGACGACGAACAAGATGTGCCAGGACGTTGCCGTGATCCCCTTCCTCTGGGTGCTGCCGCTCGCGCTGTATCTGCTGACCTTCATCATCGCGTTCGACAGTCCGCGTTGGTATGCGCGGCCGCCCTACGCGCTGGCCTTGGTGGCGGGGCTCGCGGGAGTGACGTGGGCCTTGTTCGAAGGCACCGATGCTTCGCTCAAGGCGCAGGTCGGCACCTACTGCGGTGCGCTCTTCGTCTTCTGCATGATCTGTCATGGGGAACTCTATCGGTTACGGCCGCATCCGAGCCGCCTGACGGGCTTCTACCTGATGATCTCCGCCGGTGGAGCGTTGGGGGGATTGTTTGTCGCCTTGGCGGCTCCCTTGCTCTTTGTCGATTTCCTGGAACTGCATTGGGGACTGGCGCTCTGCGCGGTGCTGTTTGCGGCGGTCTGTTTCCGTGATCGGCTGGTGTCGCAGAGCAAAGCCGGGCGTTGGTTGGCAGTGGTGGCGACGGTCGCGGGATTCGTGGGATTGGATTTCCTTCTTGGTTGGCTGCATGCCAGATACGGCATTCTGCCAGGCCGCAGATTGCTTGGTGTGCGGATCGCGGTGGGATGCGTCGGAGCGGCCGGACTTGTTTGGTTCTTCGCGGGTGGAGCGTGGAGGAGTTTTCGCCAATGGCGCTGGGTTACCTTGGTTTGGATGATGGGTGGCACGGTCGCGCTCGGGTGGGCCCTGACGAAGCAGGCTTCCGAAGACAACAAGACCATGGTGCACCGCTCGCGGAACTTCTACGGGACGCTCGCCGTGACCGAGCACAGTGTTGGCGATCCGGAAGCCCATCATTTCATCCTGCAACACGGACGGATCACACACGGCCTGCAGTTCACCGATCCGGAGAAAACCAAGGTGCCGACGAGCTACTACGGCCACGAGAGCGGCATCGGCATGGCGCTCGACGCATTCACGAACCAAGTGCGGCATGTAGGGGTGATCGGTCTGGGCACGGGATCAATCGCGAGTCACGGGAAGCCGGGCGACCGGTTCCGCTTATACGAGATCAATTCGGCGGTCACGGCGCTGGCGACGTCACGCTTCACCTATTTGAAGGACTCTGCGGCGACGACGGAAATCGTGTTGGGCGATGCGCGCCTGTCGATGGAACGGGAGGCGCCGCAGCAGTTCGATGTCCTCGCGCTGGACGCGTTCAGCAGCGACGCCATCCCGGTGCATCTCCTGACCAAGGAAGCCCTCGCGGTCTACGGCCGGCACATGAAGACGAACGGGATTATCGCCGTGCACATCTCAAACCGCTACCTCGACCTGGAGCCGGTGGTGTTGAACTTGGCGAAACACCATGGCTACAGCGTGGCCACGATCGAATTCGACGACGAGGAACGGAATGAATCGTCCGAGGAGTCCGCGTGGTGGTTCTACTCCTCGACGTGGATGCTGCTGTCCCATGATGAGGAACTGCTGCAACGCGAGGAGATCCAAAAAATAGCGAGAAAGCACAAGAAGCACGTCAGGAACATCCCGCTCTGGACGGACGACTTCGCGAGCCTGTTCCAAGTGCTCGAGTGAGATTAGGGGAAAGAAAAAGGGCCGGATTGCTCCGGCCCTTTTGGGATTCAGACAATTTCCGACTGGCCGTGCAGGATGCCCGGCCTACGGGCCTACGCGTTGTAGGTCGAGGAGCTGACGCGGCCGCCGGTGCCGGTCCAGTTCGTGTGGAAGAACTGGCCGCGTTCCTTGTCGACGCGCTCGTAGGTGTGGGCGCCGAAGTAGTCGCGCTGGGCTTGGAGCAGGTTCGCAGGCAGGCGCGGGTTGCGGTAGCCGTCGAAGAATGACAGCGCGGTGCCGAAGGCGGGAACGGGGATGCCTTTCTTGACGGCGAGCGAGACCACATTGCGCCAGCCCTTCTGGGCCTTCTTGATCTCGCCGCGGAAGTAGTCGTCGAGGAGCAGGTTGGCCAGCTTGGGATTCTTGTCGAAGGCTTCCTTGATCTTGCCGAGGAAGCGGCTGCGGATGATGCAACCACCGCGCCACATGAGGGCGATGTTGCCGTAGCCGAGGTTCCACTTGTTTTCGGCGGCGGCGGCCTTGAGGAGCATGTAGCCTTGGGCGTAGCTGACGATCTTGGAGGCGTAGAGGGCCTGCTTGATGTCCTCGATGAGGGCCTTCTTCTTGGCGGGATCCTTGGCCTGGGCCATGGCGGCGCGGGGGCCCTTGAGCTTGCGGGCGGCCTTGACGCGCTCGTCCTTCATGGAGCTGACGCAGCGGGCGAAGACGGCTTCGGCGATGAGGGTGACGGGCTGGGCGAGGTTGGCGGAGTCGATGACGGTCCACTTGCCCGTGCCCTTCTGGCCGGCGGTGTCGAGGATCTTGTCGACGAGCGGCGTGCCGTCCTCGTCCTTCTTGGCCATGATGTTGGCGGTGATCTCGATGAGGAAGCTGTCGAGCTCGCCGGTGTTCCACTCCTTGAACACGGCCGCGATTTCGTCGGCAGGCATGCCCAGGCCGTCACGCATCAGGCTGTAGGCTTCGCAGATGAGCTGCATGTCGCCGTATTCGATGCCGTTGTGGACCATCTTGACGTAGTGGCCGGAGCCGCCGTTGCCGACCCAGTCGCAGCAGGGGACGTCGCCGTCAACCTTGGCGGAGATGCCCTGGAAGATGGGTTTGACCGCGTCCCACGCCGCGGCGGATCCGCCGGGCATGATGCTGGGGCCGAATCGCGCGCCTTCTTCGCCGCCGGACACGCCGGTGCCGATGTAGAGGAGGCCCTTGGCTTCGAGTTCCTTGACGCGGCGGTCGGAATCGCCGTAGAGGGAGTTGCCGCCGTCGATGATGATGTCGCCGGCTTCGAGAAAGGGGACGATTTGGCCGATGAAATCGTCGACGGGGCTGCCGGCCTTGACCATGAGCATGACGCGGCGAGGGCGCTTCAGCTTGGCGACCATTTCCTGGATGGAATGGGCTCCGACGATCTTGGTGCCCTTGGCCTCGTTGGCCAGGAAGTCGTCGACCTTGGAGGTGGTGCGGTTGTAGGCGACGACGGTGAAGCCGTGGTCGTTCATGTTGAGGATAAGGTTCTGGCCCATGACGGCCAGACCAATGACAGCGATATCAGCGTGGGGTTCCATGAGTTTGGTATCGGTAACTTAAAACGGGCCTGAGGACCATAGGGCGGTCGTCCAGCGGTGAAAGAATTATTCTATCACCCAAGCGGGGTTCAACCGGCGATCTGGAGGCGGGGGTCGCCTTCGAGCATGCGGCGGAGGGGCTCCCAGAAGATGCCGTTCATCGTGTAGAAGGCGTTGAGGTAGACGGCGACGACCTCACGCGGATAGACGGCGAGGAGTTGGTCGACGGCGGTGGCCAGTTTGGCGGCGTCGATCGTTTCCGGAAGGTCGTCCACGGTGCCGTCCTTGTGCGGGATGCCCATGGCGTCCAGGAAGGTGATGAGCATCGGGGTGTGCTTCTTCACCAGCCAATAGCGGAGGAGGTTCTGCGCGGCGCCGTCGAGACGGGGTTTGGCGAGGTAGGAAATGATGCCGGCGTCGCGTTCGACGCGTGGTTTGCGCTCGAGGAACTGGGGCCGGAGTTTGCGGGCCTCCGCGACGGATCCAAGGATGGCGCGATACATTTCGCGGTCCGTATCGAAGGTGAACTGGAGGATCTCCGCCGAGAGGGCGGGGGGCATGAAGCCGATGAGTTCGTGCGCGGTCAGCATAGTGTTTTCAATCCGGCGGCCGGGCCGGAAGCGGCGGAGGGATTAACAAAGGGCGGCGGGGTTGTCACCAGCTCACTTTGTGCCCGGCGGCGGCGGGGTGGGTCCCAAGGGGGCCGTGGTGACGATGGCAATGCGGTGTTTTCGGCAGAGTTCGCGGATAATCTCCTCCTCGAGCACGAGGGTCTTCCGGGGCTCCAAGGCGAGCACGGCCACGCCGCTTTCAATGCAGGTTTGGATGGTCTTGGATCCGATGCACGGGATGTCGAAGCGCATGTCATGGCCCTCTTTCGCCACTTTGACCGCGACGGCTGCTCCGTTCTTGCCGGCAAGTTTTCCACCCCTGGCGAGACATGCGTCTGTGCCTTCAAAACCCTCGACGGCCAACACGGTGCCTTCCTTGACGACTACGATCTGGCCGATCTCCAGTCGCGCGATCTCTTTGGCAATGCCCGCCCCGAAACAAACATCCGAGCGCTCTCCTTCGGTCAGTTCGCGGCCGATTTGGAAACCAGATCCGGGCATGAGAGAAACCAGCCAAGGAGTGGCTTCGATCAGGTTGATGCCGTCCTTTCGCAGTTCTTCGCCGATGGCGGCAAAGATCGTGTGGGCGTTCTTTTCCTTCAACCGCAGGAGCATCCCCATCGCACGCAGGTCGGGCCGGAGATCGAATAAACTGTTGGGGGCGATCTGCCCTGCCATGACGCAGCGAGCGATTCCCCGATCGGCGAACGCCTTGATCAGTTTCGTCAGTTGTCCGACCCGCAGCCACACGACCTCGTCGGTCACTTTGGCGATTTCGGGGTCCGTTTCGCCCTCGAACGCGACCGCGACAATCTTGGCGACACCCAAAGCCCGCGCTTGGCGAGCCAGCATCAGGGGCAGAGCCTTGCTGCCGGCAATGATTCCAAGAGGTGACGTGGTGGCTGCGGAGGACATCGTTGATCGAAGCTAGTCGTCCCTAAATCGGCGCTGCAACGGCATTCCTGAAAATGGGTGCGGGGATCCCGGCCATCCAGCCAGAACCCCCGCAAAACCAACCCAGTCATCTAAATTTTGATTCTTCAGGCCTTCCGACGGCGGAGCCAGAGCATGGCCGATCCGAACGCGGTGAATGCAGCGCCGGCGATAGCAGGATTTACTTCGGGCACGGGAGCCGGCGCGGAACCTTCGTTTGGCATGAGCAAAAGACCATTGAGCGCGAACGACGAACTCGGAGCCTGTTCCTCGAAATCATTGAACGGCTGGATGAAGTCCATCGGTTCGTTGAACAACAGCGCGCTGAAGTGGTTGTCGTCTTCGTTCACTCCGATCACGACACGCTTGATGATCCGCTGGTGGCTGGCAAATCCGATGAACGGCGCCGACCCGTCGGACGTCCATCCGGCATTGCCTGCGGTGAACGCGTCGGCCAGCAGTGCGCCATTGATGTCGTAGGCCTTGGCCCACACCGAGAAGCCGCCCCAGATGTCGTTTTGGACCTGGGTGCCAAATGCACAGACTGGAGCGCTGAAGGTAATCTCAATCGGTTCGGAACCTCTGGCCTTCCGAAGCAGTGAATCGTTGGGCAAAAAGCTTCCAAGCCAACCGCTTCCTTGGTTGCGCCGTTCCAGTCTTCCGTCGTCCGTGGCGACGTCGAAGCTCAGTCCGCTCGGAAGCGCGATGGTGAGGCTGGATCCGAGGCTGGCGTATTCATGCCCCGCGTTTTGCCAGTTGGCGGATTCACTCCAATCAACGTCCGAAGCGTTGTAGATAGCCTGGACCAACGGGTCCGCCTGCGAACTCAGGAGGCCACCGCAAACAAGCAGGGCCGCAGTCGAGGTTTTTTTGAGCGTCGTCATGGTAGATTGATTTGAAATTGTTACAGCGGAACAGCGCGTGGATGTTTCCTATGGAAAGAATGTCTCACAATAAGACATGTTGGTCAATCAGGGAATGGCTATCCTGGCTTGTGAAAGGCCGTATTAACTCACAAACCTCTGATTACCAATCGGAAGTGGAAAAAATATTTCTAGACACTGCCTGAAATATAGAAGGCTTTTTAGCGCGCTATTGGCTTTTTTGTGTCTCGGAATGAGATTGCTGAGCGGTTTCGGCCCTAAACCGCTGCTTGGCGTGAGGCGTTCGGCAGTTCAGGATTCTGCGAATGAGTTCACTGGTCGCTGAGGTTGCCCAAAAGCTGAAGGTGGCTGGCTTAGCCGTGATGGGCCAACGAGTTCTCGTCGGTGTTTCGGGAGGACTGGATTCGATTGTGTTGCTGGACCTTCTGAGTGAGGCGGGCTTTACAAATGGGATTCAGCTCGAGGTGGCGCATTTCAACCACGGTTTCCGGGGAAGCGCGTCGACTGCGGACGCGGAGTTCGTGCGGGCGGCGGCTCTCGACCGGAAACTCCCATTCCACTTGGGCACACTCTCGATTGAGGAAACCGGTGAGCTCGAATCTGAATCGATGGAAATGGCCGGTCGACGATATCGTCATAAGTTTCTTGCAGAGAGGGCTCAAGAACTCGGAATACAGACGATCGCGCTCGGGCACCATGCGGGCGACCAGGTGGAGACCGTGTTCTTGCGTCTGTTCAGGGGCGAAGGCTCTTCACTCGGCGGGATGAAGTTGATGGGTCCCAGTCCAGCAAGTTCCAGAGTTCGGCTGTTTCGCCCAATGCTTGGATTGAAGCGCGAACAATTGGCTGCTTGGGCGCTTCATCGGGGACTTGCATTTAGAGAGGACCTATCAAATCAAGATGAATCGTTTATCCGAAATCGGATCCGAAGGAGCCTTTTACCATTAATCATCAGGGAGTTTGGTATCGATGCTCTGGATGGAATACTGCGAGCTTCTGGGATTTCAGGAGCCATGGCGGACTGGACGGAGATGGAAGCTCGCAAGTGGCTGAAGGGCTCTTTCAGGCCCGCTTTTGAAGAGCTCCCGATAGCACTCCAGCGAGGAGTGATCCGGATTCAATTACTTGATCTGAAAGTTGAAACAACGTTTCCACGAATCGAGTGGCTGAGGCTGAACGCTGGAGAAATCCTCTCAATTGGCCCAGAAACTCGGATTCGCCGGACGGCAGGTGGGCTGGTTCAGTCGGCTCCAATTCCGAAAAAAATGGTAATGGACACCTCGAGTCTGCGGCTCGCCCTCGTCGATGGAGGGCAGTCCCAAATTTTTGGCGGTGTTTCCATCGACCTTCGTCTGGTGGGCGCCGCCGGTGATGGAGGGCGACCATCCTTGGGCCGAACGCCGGGAATCGAACAATTCGATGCCGACGCCGTGGGCGAGTTCGTAACCCTTCGCCATTGGCGGGCCGGGGACCGGTTCCAGCCGATCGGGATGAAATCTTCCGTTAAACTTCAGGACCTGTTTGTTTCAGCAAAAATCCCCGCCACGCAACGCCGGCAGTTGGTGGTAGCCGAGGCGGACGGCCGGGGAATCTTCTGGGTAGAAGGATTGAGGATCGCGGAAGGCTTCAAGCTCCAATCCCCTTCCGTCCGATATTTGGAGTGGCGCTGGGAACGCAGGGATGCGTTTCTTGCGGCGGCACATAGCACGTGTTAGCGTGCGAAACACTTTTCATGGCTGACGACAAGAAACCCTCGGACGACGACAAGAACGGGAAGCGCGGCGGCGACTTCAAAATCCATTCTAGAACGCTTGCGGTGTGGATCGCCTTGTTCGGCGTGCTCGCGCTGCTCGTGATGGTGAAGGAAAAGAGCTCCTCAGCTCCCGAGAAGCTCAACGTCAAAGAGCTGATATCAAAGGTCGATCTAAACCTGATCGTCGCCGGATCTGGCCGGATTTCATTGAATCCCCAGTCCGCCAGCTTGCGCCGGATTTCTGGCAGGTATCTGGTCAATGACGATGCCGGCAAGCCGGTCATCGATCCGGTCACCAAAAAGGCCAAGGAGGTCGAGTTCAGCACCGAGACTGTCCTCACGGACGAAATAGCCAACAAGCTGTTGAATTCCGGTCGGTTCGAAGTCGTCGAGCCGAACGTCTTCCTGCTTGGATTGGTCAATCTGCTTCTCCCGTTCCTCATCATCGCGGCCATCATCTATTTCTTCTTCATCCGGCAGATCAAGATGGCAGGCAAAGGCGCCATGAGCTTTGGCAAGAGCAAGGCGAAGATGCTGACCAAGGATAAGAACAAGATCACTTTCAAGGACGTCGCCGGCGTTGAAGAGGCCAAGGAAGAAGTGTCGGAGCTCGTCGATTTCCTCAAGGATCCGAAGAAATTTCAGAGATTGGGCGGACGAATTCCGAAGGGAATTCTGATGGTTGGACCTCCGGGAACTGGCAAGACCCTCCTGGCAAAGGCCATAGCCGGCGAAGCGGACGCGGCGTTTTTCAGCATCAGCGGATCCGATTTCGTGGAGATGTTTGTCGGCGTCGGTGCGAGTCGCGTGCGCGATATGTTCGAGCAGGCCCGCAAGTCGACCCCTTGCCTCATCTTCATCGACGAAATCGACGCGGTGGGCCGGAGCCGCGGACATGGTTTCGGTGGTGGCAATGACGAGCGCGAGCAGACCTTGAATGCGCTTCTTGTAGAGATGGACGGATTCGACACCCAGGAAGGCATCATCATCATCGCCGCGACCAACCGTCCGGATGTCCTGGATCCCGCACTTCTGCGTCCCGGCCGTTTCGATCGTCAGGTGGTCGTCAACCTTCCCGATGTGCGCGGCCGCGAAGGCATCCTCAAAGTTCACGCGAAGAACGTGAAGCTCGACCCGAATTCCGACCTGTCCGTAATTGCCAGGGCCACTCCGGGTTATTCGGGTGCCGATCTGGCCAACCTGCTCAACGAAGCCGCTCTGTTGGCTGCGCGGGCCGGCAAGAAAATGATCGAGATGGTCGATCTCGAAGAAGCTCGGGTTAAGGTCCGCTGGGGCCGTGAACGCCGCAGCCTCGCGATGTCGGACGACAACAAGAAGCTGACCGCATGGCATGAGGCCGGCCACGCTTTGGTCAATGTGATGCTCGAACACACGCATCCTTTGCACAAAGTGACGATCATCCCCCGTGGTCAGTCCCTCGGTTCGACGTGGTCGCTTCCAAAAGAAGACCAGCTCAACTACGGCAGGCTCCAGATGCACGACGAGATCGCCATGGCCATGGCCGGGCGCATCGCCGAGGAGCTCGTCTCCGGGGATATCTCCACCGGCGCATCCGGTGACATCAATCAAGCCACCCATCTCGCCCGCAACATGGTTTGCCAATGGGGCATGAGCGACAAGGTCGGCATGGTTCAATACGGGTCTGACAACGACAACGTGTTCCTCGGGCGTGATTTCGCGGCGAAGAAGGATTACAGCGAGAAGACCGCCCAGGAGATCGACGAAGAAGTGCGTCGGATGATCACTGAGGCCTATAACCGCGCGAAGCGGCTCATCGAGACGAACCGTGACAAGCTGGAGATGATCGCGAACGCGCTTCTTGAATACGAAAC
Organism: Verrucomicrobiota bacterium; assembly: GCA_947476875.1. Lineage (GTDB taxonomy): Bacteria > Verrucomicrobiota > Verrucomicrobiia > Limisphaerales > CANJSG01 > CANJSG01. Next base: position 32,320 of record CANJSG010000005.1, read on the forward strand.
GCTCGATGGCAGCCAGGTTGAAGACATCATCCGCACGGGAACCTTCACCCCGCCGCCGGTAAATCCGAAGAACATCGATCCTCCGAGTGGCGCCGCCGCCGTGACGCCGCTGGGCGATGCCCTCAAGCCGAAGGCACCGCCGCTTCCGGACTTGGGTGGCGCGGCGCCCGCACCGGCATAGGCCTTTGACACGCTCTCGACCCCGGTCTTCCACCCGAAGGCCGGGGTTTTCTCTTTGCGGAATGACGCGTCCGTTGACGCCCTCGCCACGGATTCCCTAGCTTCCTTCCGCAATGATCATCGCTCCTTCCCTCCTCGCCGCCGATTTCAGCCGCTTCGGGCGGGATGTGGTTCGCGCTGAAAAGGCGGGGGCCGAGTGGTTGCATCTGGACATCATGGACGGCCATTTCGTGCCGAACATTTCGTTCGGTCCCGAGGTTGTTCGTGTGCTCCGTCCGCAGACGAAGATGTTCTTCGATGTCCACTTGATGTGCTCGAAGCCGGAAATCCTTTTCGAGCCATTTGCCAAAGCCGGTGCCGACCTCATCACGATCCATGTGGAACTTGGTGACCGGGTCGAAGGCTTGATCTGGAAGATCCGATCGTTGGGCAAGAAGGTCGGTTTGGCGATCAACCCACCCACGCAGATGCAGTTGATGGAGCCGTTCCTTTCCAAGGTCGAACTGGTCCTTGTGATGACCGTGAATCCGGGTTTCGGCGGCCAGCCGTTCATTCGCGAGTGCCTTCCCAAAATCCAGCAAGCCTACGCCTGGAGAAAAAATCGCGGTCTGAACTACCGGATCGAAGTCGATGGCGGGATCAACTTCGCCACAGCGGCCGAATGCGCCCGGGTTGGGGCCGATACTTTCGTGAGCGGAACCGGGGTCTTCGGCCAGCCGAGCTTGCGGACGGCAATCAAGAAGATGCGGAAGATCGCCGTTGAGAATTCACCGAAGCTCAACTCAGGACCCGAACCGGCGGCAGACCTTTTTGCTGGTCGTTGATCGCGGAGGCACGGATTCGTGTTCAATCGGATCGTTTCGTAGTCCATCATTTTCTCATGGCCCAGATCAAGTTTGGCACGGACGGCTGGCGAGCGGTCATCGCCGAGGACTTCACCTTCGCCAACGTCGAGCGCGTCTCCCAAGCCAGCGCCGACTACTGGAAGGCGCGCCCGGCCGAGGGAACTCAGGCTCTGGTCATCGTCGGTTACGACCGCCGATTCCTGTCAGATCAGTTTGGCGTGCGCGTTGCCGAAGTCATGGCGGGAAACGGCTTCAAAGTCCTCCTCGGCGACTCGCCGACGCCCACTCCCGCCGTCTCCTGCGCCGTTAAAGCGCACAAGGCCGTTGGTGGCGTGATGATCACTGCCAGCCACAATCCGCCGTCGTTCAACGGCTACAAGCTGAAGGCCTGGTATGGAGGCGCCGCTGATCCCGTCATCTGCAAGGATGTCGAAGCCTTCCTCGACCGATCGCCTGTGAAGGCGCAACCGCTGGCGGAAGCCGTGAAGCAGAAGCGCGCCACGATCCGCGATCTCCGGCAGCCGCACTATGCCGCCATCAAGAAGCTCGTGGACTTCAGATTGATTGCGAAGTCGAAGCTCCGTTTCGCCCATGAAGCGCTCTTCGGCGTAGGCGCCGGCTGCTTCGACGAGATTCTCGCCGGCACGAGTTGCAAAGTGACGACGTTGAACGCCGCGCACGACGTCAATTTCGGTGGCATTAACCCCGAGCCCATCGCCAGGAACTACGTCCGGAGCGCGGCCTACCTGAAGAAGCACCCGCACGATCTCTGTCTTGTGACCGACGGCGATGCCGATCGCGTTGGCGGCATGGATGGGCGCGGCAATGCGCTGAGCACGCACCAGATCATCTGCCTCCTCCTGCATCATTACATAGTCAATCGCGGCCAAAAGGGCCGGGTGGTGAAGGCGCTGACGACGACGTCGATGGTCGACAAGATCTGCGCGCGCTACGGGCTCGAACTCACCGAGACCGGTGTCGGCTTCAAGTTCATCGGTGCCGAGATCGTCAAGGGCGGGGTGCTTCTCGGCTTCGAGGAGAGCGGCGGGATCGGTTTCCCGGGACACATTCCCGAGCGCGACGGCATCCTTGCCGGCCTCGTCCTTCTGGAACTCCTCGCAACGGAGAAGAAGCCGCTGACCAAGTTGTTGGCTAATCTGGAAAAGGAATACGGTCCGCACCGCTACGGCCGGATCGACTCCCGTTTTCCGTTGGAGAAGCGCGCCGCGTTGATGGAGTTCTGCAAAGCGAATCCGCCGGCCAAGTTGATCAAATCTCCGCTCAAGGAAGTGAAGTCCTACGACGGCGTTAAGTTTATCGCGGAAGACGGCAGTTGGCTCATGCTGCGCGGCTCCGGCACCGAACCCATCCTCCGCATCTATGCCGAAACCAAATCGGACGAAGGCGTGAAACAGCTTCTCCAGGCAGGCGTTGCTCTGACGAAGAAGGTCTGATCCGGTCTCCCGCTTCGCCACATGGTCATCGTTCTCATCCTGCTTGGCTTGGCGGTTCTCAGCGCCGGGTTGCAGATCTGGCAATGGCGCGGCGCTAGTCGGTTCCCACTTCACGAGCGGCCACCGGCGAAACGAGGCGAACCCGGCATCACGTTCCTCAAGCCCCTGAAAGGAGCCGATGCCGAGACGCTCGCCTGTCTGGAGAGTTGGTTGACCCAAAAAACCTCGGGCGCGCTTCAAGTGATCTTTGGAGTGGCGTCGATGGAGGATCCGGTGGTTCCAGTCGTTCGGGGTTTGCTGGAGCGGCATCCCGCGATCGACGCCGAACTTGTCCTCTGCGACGAAGTCCTCGGGGCGAACTCCAAGGTATCCAAACTCGTGCAGCTCGCTCGGCGAGCCAAACACGACGTGATTGTCGTGAGCGATGCCGACGTCTTTGTGCCCGGCGATCTGACCTCGCAACTTCTCGCAAAGATGCAGGATCCGCTGGTGGGCTTGGTCAATTGCTTCTACCGGTTGGCGAATCCCACCACGACCGCGATGCGGTGGGAGGCCGTGGCGATCAACGCCGACTTCTGGAGCCAGGTCCTCCAATCGACTGCGCTCAAGCCGATGGACTTCGCCCTCGGTGCTGTTATGGCCGTCCGTCGCGATGCGCTCACGCAGATCGGCGGATTCGAGTCTCTGGTCAACCACCTGGCCGACGACTACCAGCTCGGGCATCGAGTTTCAGCGAAGGGCTATCGGATCGAGTTGAGTCCGGTAGTCGTGGAGTGCCGCGAATACCCGCAGGGTTGGAAACAGGTCTGGTCGCATCAGCTTCGTTGGGCCCGGACCATCCGCGCCTGCCAACCTGCGCCGTTCTTCGCCAGCATCCTGAGCAATGCTTCGTTATGGCCGCTGTTGGCGTGGGCTGCTTCGGTGCGCACGAGTTTGAGCGTGGTTGGTCTTGTTGTGCCGCTTCTCGTCCTCCGAATTTCTGCCGCCGCGTCGATGCATCGACGTCTATCGCCCGAAACGTTTCGCTGGTGCGACTTGTGGCTGGTGCCGGTGAAGGACCTGCTCAACGCGGCCATCTGGTTGGCTGCGTTCACAGGCAGCCATGTCGTTTGGCGGGGAGTGAAGTATCGGGTAATGAAGGGCGGGGAGCTGGTCCGGGTCTGACGGGTATGGAGCCAGGACTGGGTTTTGGATCTGGCGACTCTCTCGCGTGGAGGAGGCGCTAAGTGCGCCGCCACCGCAAAGCCAGTTCGAGATTCGTCCGGTTCGGATACGAACGCGGAGTCCATTCGCCGAGCAGTTCGAACCTTGAGGCAAACCGCGCCACGACTTCATCCCGCGTGCAGCCAAACGGCGGGCCCTCGGTGTCGGGAATGAGATAGTGGATGGCGAGAAACTGGCCGCCGGGTTTGAGCCAACGCGCGGCGGCAGCGGCGTAAGCGTCGCGCTGAGCGGGCTGGATGGCGCAGTAGAGCGTGTGCTCGAAAAGCCAATCGAATTGGGTGATGGGCTGGTCTTCGAGGAAGTTTCCCTCAAGCACCCGGGCCTTCGCGGACAGGCCTTCCTTGGCGATGCGATCGTTGCTGTCGCGCACGGCACTGGGTGCGAGATCGAATCCTGTCGCATCGAAACCAGCCGCCGCCCATGCCCGAACGTCATGTCCGCGACCGCATCCGGGAACCAGCGCCTTGCCGCGCGGGAACTCCGAATGTGCCGCAAGAAAGTCAACCAGGCCGGGCGATGGCTCGCCCTTGTCCCAGCCGGTGTCGCCCTTTTGGTAGAGCGCTTCCCAATCGGTGCTCATGTGGTTGGATGGGTCTGTGTGTCGCGCAGGATTAAGCCGTCCACGAGTTCGACGACGCGCGGAGCGACCGAGGCGAGGGCGTTGTCGTGGGTGGCAATCACGAGCGTAGCATTCAGTTCGGCTTGGAGTTCGCGCAGAAGGCGGATGATCTCGCCACCGGTGGCGGAATCCAGATTGCCCGTGGGTTCGTCTGCAAGAAGCAGCGTCGGGCTGTTGATCAGGGCGCGGGCGATGGCGACCCGTTGCTGCTCGCCGCCCGAAAGCTCGTAGGGCCGATGGTCGACCCGATCGGCCAGGCCGACCCTCGCCAACAGGCTGCGAGCGCGGCGATCGGTCTCACTGGCGGATCGCCGCGCCATGCGGGCGGGCAGGGAGACGTTTTCGAGGGCGCTGAGTTCCGGCAGGAGATGGTAGGCTTGGAAGACGAGGCCGACCCGCTCGTTGCGCAGCGTGGCCAACTGGCTCGCGGAATAGCCGGCGAGATCGTGTCCGCCGAGGCTGATGGATCCGCTGTCGGGCCGGTCCAATCCGCCAAGTAGATGAAGGAGCGTGCTTTTTCCGGCGCCGGACGCGCCCCGGAGCGCGACGCACTCTCCGGGAGCGATCTCGATGCTGACGCCCTTGAGGACGTCGAGCGTGCGCGGGCCGATGCGGTAGCTCTTGCGGACGTTGATCGCCGAGAGCTGCGGTGTGCCGTTGGTGGAAGATGCGGCGCTACTCATGGCGAAGGGCGGCGACGGGTTGGAGGCGCGAGGCGATCCATGCAGGAATGACGCCGGCCAGGACACAGGCGGCGAAGGCGCAGCCGCAGATCATGGCGATGTCGCCGACCAAGATCTCCGCCGGCAGTTCGTAGAGTTGGTAGATCGAAGCGGGCAACACCTCGATGCCTGTCACCTTGTTGAGCGTCGCGAGAATGACGCTGCGATACTTCAGAACCAGCAACCCGAGCCCGAGGCCCACACCGACACCGGCAACGCCGATGACAAGCGCCTGGCTGACGAAGAGCGCAAGGATCTGGCTGCTGGTTGCGCCGATGGCTTTGAGGATGCCGATCTCGCGCGTCTTCTGGACGACGAAGGTGATCTGGCTGTTGATGATTCCGAAGGCGGCGACGATCACGATGAAGAACAGGAGGAAGGCGATCATGTTCTTCTCCACGGCGAGCGCATTGAAGAGCTGCGGGTTCTCCTCCTGCCAGGTGATGACGCGGTAGCTTGCGCCGAGCTTGGCTTCAAGTTCGTCCCGGACACGGTAGGCATGGAAGGGATCGTCCAGTTTGATCTGGATGATGTGAACGTTCTCGTCGCCGATGTCATACATCTCCTGGGCCCGTTGGATCGAAGAAACGACGATCGACGCGTTATACTCGGCGAAGCCCACGTCGAAGATCCCGCGCACCACGAACTCGCTTGGGAGAAACATCCGGTCGGGTTCGCCGGCGGCGCCGCTCTTCTGTTTGGAGAAGGCTTCTTCGATCTTGGCGATGTTGGCCGGCGAATAGACGGAAAGACGATCGCCGACTCCGAGGTTCAGATTGTCCGCCAAATCGCGGCCGATCAGCAGCCCTCTGCCCCCGACATCGTAGGCGCCGGTCTTGATGGAGTCGGGCAAGATGCTGACCGACTTCTCCTGGTCGACATCGATGCCGCGGAGCAGGGGAGCCATGAACTTGGGCTGGCCTTCTTTCGGCTGGGTCTTAAGCAGGACTTGGCCCGCCACGAACGGGGCCATGCCGCGCACGGCCGAGTTGGAGGCGATCACCTTTTGGACCCGTTCATAGTCGGCGATGAGACCGCTGCGGTGCATCACCTTGAGGTGCGCATTGAAACCGAGGATGCGGGAGCGCCACTCCTTGTCGAAGCCGCTCATCACGGCGTTGACGATGATCAGCACGGCCACCCCGAGCATCACGCCGAGAATCGAGATGACGGTGATGATCGAGACAAACGTCCGGCGCGGCCGCAGGTAGCGGAGGGCGAGAAAAGCCTCGAAGGGCAGCGACGACATGGTGCTGAAGCTAGGGCGAGGAATGTAGGGCGGTCAATTGGCGGGCGCTTTTCTCGGATCCAAGAAGACCACCTTGGCACTCAGCTCGGGTGTGAGGAAACGGTCGGGTTTCTTAATCTGCACCTTGATCTGGAGCGTTCCCTTGGCGCGATTGGCCTCGGGGGCGATCTCCGCGACGACACCGTCATAGACCTTCGCCGGGTAGGCTTCGGGACTGACGCGGCATGGCTGGCCGAGTGAGATCTTCGCCAGGTCCGATTCGTTGACGTCGATCTCGACCTGGAGATCGCTGAGGTCCGCGAGAGCGATGAGCGAGGCGCTGGGTCCGCGGGCTCCTCCGAAAGTCTGGGGCGAAACGAGCTCGTTCGCGTCGACCAGCTTCTCGAGGACGACGCCATTGACCGGCGACCGGATGACGCACCAGTCCATCCACGTTTCGATCAGCCTACGGGCGCCGATGATCTGCTTGAGCTGCGCTTCCGATGAAGCGACGGCGAGCTTGGCGTCATCGAGCGTCTTGTTCATCTCGACCCGTTGCGCAACGAGTTCGCTGGCACGACGAAGATCGGTGGTGGCCTTTTCCAACGCGACTTTGGCCACGGCAAGCTGGCCGTCGCTTTCGGCCAGGCGCGCGCGGTATTCGGAGTCGTCAAGGAGAGCGACGGTCTGGCCATTGGTGACGGCATCGCCCTTCTTCACGCCGATCCAGCTGACGACGCCCATGAAGCGCGGGCTGAGCTCGATGCGCTCGCGGGCGATGATGTAGCCGCTGACGGTGAGAAGGGAATCGCCGCTGGATCCGGCGGCAGGGTTAGAGGCCGCAAAACCACTCGACGAAGAACCTGGCTTGCCCGAGCCAGACGGCGTGCCGGATGGGCCCGAGGCATTCGTGGTGAAGCCGGTGGCCTTGGCTTTCGACGAATCGCTGCCGGACTTCAGACCGGCGCGGATCGAGTCCGACGCGCGCGGAAAGGCGAAGAAGGCCACGACGCCCGTGATCCCGAGGACGATCAGGATGATGAGCCAGACGGGCGTGCTGGAGCGGCGTTTCTGTTCGGAGGAGATCCGCAGCTTCTGGAGCTGGTCTTCGTTCATAGAGATTTGAGGGCGGAGATGACCGGCAACCGCGAGGCGCGGATGGCGGGAAGGAGACTGCCAAGCAGTCCGATGACGATGGAGAAGGCAACGCCCTGGAGCATGAGTGCCGGCGTAATGCGGAACTCGAAGACGGTTTCGGCGAAGGACTGGAAATCCATTGTGCCGGTGGCGACGCCGTTCATCGGCAGGGCCAATAGGCATCCCACCACACCGCCCATGGCTGCGAGGAAGGCGCCTTCGACCAAGAAGCAGAGGACGACGGAGCGGCGAGAGTAGCCCAGCACGCGCAGGGTTCCGATCTCGCGAGTCCGGCCGGCGACGCTGGCATACATGGTGTTCATCGCAGCGAAGATCGCGCCGATCGACATGGCGGTCCCGAGCAGGCCGGCGAGGATTTTGATCGGGATCGCGGTCATCGTCTGCTTGGAGTAGTAGTCGACTTCTCGCTCGGCGCGCAGGGCGAGGCGTTTGTCCTTCTCGATCTTGGCGATGATGTTGGAGGCCGCGGCATCGTCCTTGGGTCGAAGGAGAATGCTGGAGTATTGGTCGCGGTCGAAGATCGACCGTGCTTCGTCGGCATCCATCCAGGCCTCCGAATCGAACGCACTGCCTTGGCCGTCGTAGTGGCCGACAACAGTGAGCTTGTCCGGTCCCGCTTTCACCGTGCCGCCGATCTCAAGGCCGGCAAATCGTCCGGCCAATCTCCGAGCAACCGTGATTTCACGCTTTCCCGGTTGGAACCAACGCCCGTCGACCAGCATGACCTGGGGGCGAAGTTCCATTCCGCGGGCGGTGATGCCGCGGATCAGGGTGTTGGCTTCACCGGGACCTTGGATGCGCGGCATGCTCACGATGGCGATGATCTCCACGGAGATGAGGGGCTCGTCCTTTTCGTTGCGCGCGATCTCGTCGAAATATTGGAGCGTCCGAAAGTTCTCACGGCCGAGGAGGCTGCCAGATTCGGCTTGGGAACCTTTCCGAACGACGAGGATGTTGCGCGGGTCGCCGGTGTTGGCGCTTGAAGCTTCGATGCCCCGGGCAAGCGCCCGCAACAGGACGAAGACGGAGACCACAAGCGCGATGCCCAGCACGGTGGATATGGTCGAACGCCATCGGACGACGACGTTGCGGAAGTTGTAGCGAAGCGGAAGGCGGCCTTGGCGAACCGTGGAGAAGACAAACCAAAGGGCTGCTCCTCCTCCAAGGATCACGGTTAACCAAATAAACGGTGCAAAGATGTTTGCCGGCATGAGGTCAGTCCAATGTCTTGAGTCCCTGGACGACGCTCATCCTCGCCACAGCAATCGACGGCCCGATGGCGGCGATGATTCCCAAAAGCGCCGCCACGATCCCCGCGGTGGCCATGATGCGCGGCGTTACCTCGAAGTAGACGAGGAAGCCATTGGTCAGTTTCTGGAGATCGATCTGACTCCACAAGAGCCACGAGCCTCCGATGCCCAAAAGCGCTCCTAGGCCTGCGAGGCCGAAACTCTCGGCGAGGATGAAGCTGAAGAGTTCTCGGCGTTTGAACCCGAGCGCCTTGAGGACGGCGAGTTCGCGGAAGCGCTCGCGGATGGCCATGCTCATGGTGCTGATTGAGACGAGCACGAGAGTGAACACCACGACCGTGCTGATGGATCCGATGAGCAGCTTCACGTTGCCAAGCATGCTGATGAAGCCCATCTGAAAGGCTCGTTCAGTCTCGGCTCGGACTTCAGCGGAGGTGTTCTCAAACGCCTTGTTGATCCGGGTGATGACGTCGTTGGAAACCTCGGCGCTTTCCACCAGGAGATACCAGGTGCCGACGGTTCCGGGGTCGCCGGTGAGTTCGTCGAGGAGCTTGTGGTGGAAGAAGACGTTTCGGTCGTCGACCGTGCCTTCGTAGATGCAGGCGATGCGGAGGTCCAGGTCCACGGGATAGAATGTGCCGGTGAGCTTCATCTTATCGCCGACCTTGAGGCCGTAGCGCTTCATCGTGTCCGCGCCCAGCATGCAGGAGTTGCGGTCCTTGGCGAAATCCTCGTAGGTCCCGGCGAGGATGTGGCCTTCGACCATCAGCGGAGCAAAGCGGGCCGGGTCGACCGCAAACTGGGCGAAGCTGGTGACGGTTTCTTCCCGGAAGTTGCCGCCGAAGAACGAAAAAGGACTGACCGAAACGATGCCCGGAATCTTGTCGAGCGTGGCGAGCTGACGCGCGGGCAGCGGTTGCGCCAAGGAGACTTTGTTCCGCGCGATGATTCGCAACGACGCGGCTTCGGACTCGGGTGGCGTGGTCAGTTCGCGCTGGAGGGTCAGCAGACTGATGAGAAGCGCGCAGCTTACCGCGACCGAGATGATGGTCAGAAGCGCCCGGCGGCCGTTCCTGAGCGCGTTCTTGGCGACGAAGGTGGCAACGTTCATGCGACGAAGGTGGCAACGTTCATGCGACGATCTCGCCTTTCTCCAGATGAAGGCTCCGTGTGCCGAACGAGGCCGCCTTTGGATCGTGGGTGACCATGATCACCGTCTTGCCGGCATCTCGGCTCAGGGCCTGGAGGATGCCAAGGGCATCGGCGGCGGATTTGGAATCGAGGTTGCCGGTGGGTTCGTCGGCCACGATCAAGGCGGGATCGGTCACCAGGGCACGGGCGATGGCGACGCGCTGCTGTTGGCCGCCGGACATCTGGTCGGGGCGGTGATGGCCGCGGTCGCCCAATCCTACGAGGTTCATGGCCGTCTGGACCTGCTCGCGTCGTTGCTTGCGGTTGAGCGCCGTAAGGAGCAGCGGAAGTTCGACGTTCTCGAAGGCCGTCAGGACCGGAATGAGATTGAAGCTCTGGAAGACGAAGCCGACGTTCTGGTTCCGCCAATCGGCCAGTTCGGATTCGTTCAGGTTGGCGACGTTGATCCCCTGAACGAGGACCTTGCCGCTGGTGGCACGGTCGATGCCGGCGATGATGTGGAGAAGGGTGGATTTGCCCGACCCCGAAGGGCCCATCAGGACCACGAATTCGCCCTTGGCAATGTCGAGGGAAACGCTGTTGAGGGCGGTGACATTGATGTCCCCCTGGCGGTAAATCTTGGACAGCTCACGGATTTCAACGATGGGCTCCTGCGACATTGCGGAAAACCAATACGGGACGGCTCCTCGGGTGGCAACGGCCACAAAGGCAAAAGTTTTCCATGGCTGTGGGTTGGGTGGTGGCCCTTTAATCTCTCGCAATGAACAACCGCCGCGCGCAACTGAAGCGTGAGACGAAGGAAACCCGGATTGAAGTCCGGTTGGACATCGATGGAACCGGGAAATCGTCCATCCGGACGGGTGTGCCGTTCTTCGACCACATGCTGACGCTCTTTGCCAAGCACGCCACCATGGATCTGACCCTCAAGTGCAAGGGCGATCTGGAAGTCGACGCCCATCACACGGTCGAAGACTGCGGAATCGCGTTGGGCCAGGCTTTTGTGGCGGCCCTGGGGGAAAAGAAAGGCATCCGGCGCTACGGCGCTGGGTTCGATCCGCGGAACCCATTCACCGGCGAAGCCTACGTGCCCATGGACGAGTGTCTGGCCCGGTGCGTGATCGACTTCAGCGGTCGGCCGTATCTGGTGTGGAGGGGGTTGAACAAATTCAGCCAACTCAGAGTCAGTGCAGGCGACCGCTCACAAGACATGTCCTCCGCATTCCGATTCGGGCTCGCCCGCGAGTTTTTTCAGGGGTTCACCAATGAAGCCCGGTGTAATCTCCATTTGGAGCTGATCTACGGTGATGAGCCGCACCATATCGTCGAGGCGCTCTTCAAAGCGTTCGCCCGGGCCGCCGACGCCGCCTGCCAGCAGGATCCTCGGATTGCGGGGCAGATACCCAGCACGAAGGGAAAACTGTAACAAAGCTGAATAGGTCCCGGGACCTCTCAGTCCATCCTGTGTCGAAAGAAAGCGACAAGCCGGTCCTTGATGACAAGCCGCTGGTGAAGGCAGCCCAGAGGGGAGAAATGGCCCCCTTTGAAGAGCTGGTTTCACGGCACCGGGACAAGATTTATGCCCGGGCCTTCAGCATGGTGCGCAACGAGGAAGAGGCCCTAGATCTTTCGCAGGATGCCTGGGTCAAGGCGTGGCAGCGGATCATCCAATTCCAAGGTGATTCCAGTTTCGCCACATGGATGACGCGGATCGTCATCAACCTTTGCTTGGACCACCTGCGGAAGCAGAAACGGATGCGTGCGGAGTCCATCGAGAATCTCGAGGAGGAATCCGGCGGCGTAGAACGGCAGATGCCGGTGGTGACGATCAATCCAACCGCCGGCATGGAAAAGACCGAGCTGCGAAAACGGATCGACGAGGCCATGGAAAAGCTTTCGGTCGAACACAGGACTGTCCTGATCATGCATGAATTTGAAGAACTCGAATACAAGGAGATCGCCAAACGCATGGGCTGCTCGATCGGCACGATCATGTCGCGACTTTTTTACGCCCGCCGCCGCATGGCGGTCCTGATGGCGGGCTGGAAGCGGGAGAACTCTTAGATGAATCTGAAGCAACAATTGGAAATCCAGGCGCTGGTGGACGGCGAGCTTGCCGGCCAGGACGCAACCCGGGTGCGGGCCACGGTCGCCAACGACCAGCAGGCGCGCGAACTGTTCGAGGAACTGAGCCTAGTCAAAGCAGCCCTAGTCGAGGGTGAGACGACCTTGGCCATGCCCGAACCGCCCGACTTCTATTTCTGCCAGATCCGGCGCCGTATTGAGGCGGAAGACCGGACCACGTCCACCGTCCGGGGCGCGGGTAGCGGGACCGTTTGGAATTGGCTTCGTGGGCACTTGGGCACAGTGGCGGGCACTGCGGCGGTGGTCGCCGCCCTCGGACTCTTTGCTCCGGCTTATTTCAGGCCGTATGTCCCCGGTGAACTGACGGATTCAGAGGGCGAGATGAGCGCCATGACCTACCGGTCCGAGAAGGCCAGCCTGACGATCGTCTACCTGTTCGACAGCGCTCCGTCGGGCGAAGAACAACCCGTGGCCGAACCCCTAGAAAAATGACATCCTCCATTCATCGCCGTATGGCTATGGTTGTGCTTTGGGCGTTGGTCATAGGCGCCTCCGCCGAGCGTGCGGTCGCCGGAGACTTGAAGCTCGAGGTGCGCCTGATCTGGGGAACGAACGACGACAATTCGCCCAACCCCGACCACAGGCCCGTGGATGCGAAGACCACGGGAATGCTGTCAAAGGCCTTCAAGTGGAAGAAATACTTCCTGGTCAACTCCGAGAAAGTGGATGTCCCGAGTCGTGCAGCCAAGAAGGTCAAGCTGTCCGACCAGTCTTCCGTCGAGATCCGGGAGCTAGAAGGGGACCGGATCGGGATCGACGTGATAGGCAAGGGCAAGGTTGTCCGGAAGATAACCGAACCGCTTTCCAAGGATGGAACCGTCGTGATCGCCGGCGAGGACAAGAATGACTGCGCGTGGTTCATCATCGTCAAGAACCGCTGAGCAGGGTCTGAAGATCTGAAAACAGAACGGGCCGGGATTTCTCCCGGCCCGTTTTGTTTTTAAAGGACCACAGACGGCCGGCGCGGAATGGATCCGGTGCCGGCCGTTGTCGGATTGATCAGGAACCCACGCTCACGAGGTCGTCGTTGGTGGTGACGTTGACGATCTTGAACTGCTCGGCGTGGAACGCCGGATCGGCGCGGAAGGAGAGCTTGCCGAAGTATTTTTTCTCCATCGCGATGAGCAGCTTCTCGTCCTCCTTGCGGAGGCGATCAAGCACGGTCGGATGCACCACGATGCGGAGCTGGAAATCCGATTCGTCGCGGGTGCGCTTCTTCAGGATCTCCGACAGCTTGCGTTGGATCTCGACGCTCATGGTGATCGAGCTCTTCACCTTGCCCTTGCCCTTGCAATACGGGCAGTCGTCGTAGACGGACGACCGGACGCTCTCCGAGTGCCGTTGGCGTGTCATCTCCATCAGGCCAAGCGTCGAGATCGGCAGGATGTGGGTCTTGGCCTTGTCGCGCTTCATCCCATCCTTCACGCGCTGGTAGACTGTTTGCTGGTCGCGGCGCTGCCTCATGTCGATGAAGTCGAGGACGATCAATCCGCCGATGTTGCGAAGGCGCAGTTGGCGGCAGATTTCCTCCGCGGCCTCCAGGTTGACCTGATGGATGGTCTTGTCCTGATCCTTCGCGCCTTTGTGGCGGCCGGTGTTCACGTCGATGGCGACGAGGGCCTCGGTCTCGTCGATGACGAGGTAGCCACCGCCCTTGAGGTGGACCTGACGTGAGAAGGCGGTCTCCAGCTGCTTGGTGATTCCGAACCGGTCGAAGATCGGCTGGTTGTCCGTGTAGAGCTTGATCTTGCTGAGCGAGGGCGGGTCTATCTTGTTGATGACCTCCCGCATCCGTTCGAACGATTTCGGATCATCGACTACGATGCGCTCGGTATCCTCGGTAAGGCAGTCCCGCACTGTGCGGACGATCAGGTCCGGTTCCTGGAAGATGCACGTGGCCATGGGCTGCGTCTTCATCCGTTCCTGGACGGCCTTCCATTCCTCAAGCAGGAAGGCGAGGTCCATCTCGAAGTAGCGCTTCTTCTGGCCTTCGCCGGCGGTCCGCATGATGACTCCCATGGTGTCGGGAATCTCCAGTTCGCGGAGGATCTTCTTGAGCCGCTGGCGCTCTTCGACGTTCTCGATCTTCCGGGAGATGCCGCTCTGGTCGGAGTTCGGGAGCAGGACGAGGTAACGTCCGGGCAGAACGAGGTTGCCGGTGACACGTGGTCCCTTGGTGCCGATGGGGCCCTTGGTCACCTGCACGATGATTTCGCTGCCGGCCGGGAACAGGCGCGGCACGTCCTTCTGGGTGAAGTTGGTCTTGTCCTTCTTCTTGCCATCCTTTGACTCGCGTTCGACGACCTCGACGTTGCTGTCGAAGTTGTTCGGCACGATGTCCCAGTAGTGGAGAAACGCGTTCTTCTCGAACCCGATGTCTACGAAAGCCGCCTTCAAGCCATCCTCCAGGTTGCGGACCTTGCCCTTGAAGATACCGCCGACCAATCGCTCCTCGGTGGTGCGTTCAATGGTGAACTCTTCCAGTTTTCCGTCTTCGAGAACGCCGATGCGGACCTCCAGCGACTCGGCGTTGATGATGACTTCCTTGTGGGTCCGTTTCTCCGGCGGAGCGATGATCTTCTGGACCTTCTTCACCAGCTTTTGGGCAACGGCACGGATGCCTTCGACCAAGCTCTGGGGTTTCGGATCCGCAACGGGCACGGGAACGAAGTCGGGATCTTTGTCAGCGTTGGACGGCTCTGGAGCGTCCTGATCCTGCAGGGACTCAGCCTCGGCGGCGGCAATCGCCTCCTCATCCTCGTCGCTGTGGCCGTGACGGCCGACGGGTTCGCCGTCGGCATCGAGCAGGGTATGCCCGCGTTGCTCGTCGGGAGAATTTGAAGCGCGGGGCGCGGGTTCGCGGCGCGGACCGCGATCGGCTTGAGGCCGGTCGTTTCCGCCGCCGCGCTCGGGAGCTTCCCCTCGGCCACCGCCGCGCCGGCCACGGCCGCCGCGGCGACGTCCACGAGGTCCGCCGTCGCGGTTGTCGCCGCCTTGCCGCTGTGCTTGCGGCGGGTGCTCTCCGCCTTCGGGTGCGCCTGCAGGAGAGTCGAGGCCGGTCTCGGGTTGGGGCGCATCGCCGCGTGGTTCGCGGCTGTCACGGGGAGGCCGCTGCTGGCGGGGTTGGCGATTGTCGCGCCGGGGCTGAATCGGAGCCGCGCCTTCAGTGGAACCGGCCGGAGCGGATCCGGGTTCCACCGATGCAGCGGCCTGCGGTGCGTCGCTCGGGGTCGATTGCGGCGTCCGGTTCTGGCGATCGCCGCGAGGCTGACGATCTCCACGGTCTCCACGATTGCCGCCGCGGTCCCCGCCACGGCGATTGTCACCACCGCGTTCTCCACGCGGAGGACGTTCTCCACGTGGTCCCCGATCGGCACGTTCAGGCTGGGGTGGTATGGCATCGCCGCTTTCGGCGGGTTGCGGCGGCCGCATGGCCAGCCGTGCCTCGATTGAGTCGGGCTCGCGGATCGGCCGGTTGCTTTGACGCGGTTCGCGTTCGGCCTGCGTCGGGCGAGGCTCCGGCGCGGAAGCCGGACTGGCGGGCTGTGGTTGGGGCGACGCCGGTCCACCGGAGGGTGCGCCGGGGTTGGCGGATGCGGCCGGGGGCTTGTAGCCGCCGACCGGGCGGAAGGACATGCTGCGTTTGCGGCCTGAGAAACTGTTGCTCATATCAATAAGCTCTTCGGTAGTAGTAGATGTTGAATAGGAGTCCCACCGCCAGCAGAGCGCAGAGGACGGACGAGCCGCCGTAGCTCAGCAGGGGCAGGGGGATCCCGGTGACCGGCATAAGCCGGATGTTCATGCCGATGTTGATGAAGACGTGGACGAAAAGCAGGGTGACCACGCCGCTGGCCATGACGCGACCGAGACGGTCGCGTGACTGGCCCGCGGTGCGGATCCCGCAGAAGAAAACCACCGTGTAAAGCGTCACCACGACGACGCTTCCGACAAACCCCTTCTCCTCGGCGATGACGGAGAAGATGAAGTCGTTGTGGGCCACGGCGCGAGGGAGGTAGCCGAGCGCGTATTGCGTGCCCTGCTTCCAACCCTTGCCCGTCAGCCCACCCGAGCCGACGGAGATCAGTGACTGTTCGACGTTGTAGGACTTGCCCTTCTGCAACTCCTTCGCACGTCGGCGCTCCTCGGGCGTGGCGTCCTTCGGAGTGAAATCCCGGCCGAAATAGGTCAGTAGGCGGTGCCGTTGATATTCCTCCAACTTCACCTGCCATTGGGGCGGGGCGAAGAGGATGTC